>NZ_JABCPZ010000199.1 GCF_013283785.1 Nonomuraea antri | reverse complement strand
ATCGGCTCCCCCGGCCCGTTGGCCGGCCCGGGCAGCGCGTAGCCCTCCCCCGGACGCGCGCCGCGGCCGAACTTCACGTCCGCCGCCTCGGCGAAGCCCACCGGGATCCTGATCACCAAAGCGCAGCCCGGGGTCTCCAGCGCGCAGTTCTCGGGTTCCCTGCCCACCCGCAGCGCACCCCCGGCCGCCGACTGCTCGACCACCATGCCGACCTGGCTCGGGGACACCGGCACGAGCTCCAGCTTCAGCCTGAGCCCGACGGTGGAGAAGCCCCGGGTGTACTTCTCGTGCTCGGCGTACGGGTCCTTGATCCTGGCCACCCACTGGCCGTCGACCTGCGTGATGTCCAGTTCGTCGCTGGTGTAGGAGACCGCGGTGGCCGGGCCGGTGAGCACGCCGGGCACGATCAGCGTGCCCGCGGCCAGCGCCGCCGCGGCGACCACGGTCACCAGCAGCCGGCGCGCCCACCACCCTCGCCTTCGCGATCGGACGTCCCATGCGGGCGTGGTGATCTCAGCAGGTGAGTCGGGGTCGGTCGCGAGGAGGTCGGTCAGCAGCGCCCGCGCCCCCGCGCCGGACGCCTGACCCGCCAGTTCCTCGTCCCTGACCCGCGCGAGCGGGCTCAGCTCGTTCATGCGCTCTCCACGGCCACTCGGTTGACGGCGATCCCGACGTCGGCCAGCGCGTGCGAGAAGCGGCGGCGTGCCCGGTAGAGCCGGATCCGCACGGCGTTGCGGGAACAGTTGAGGATCTTGGCGATCTGCCCGTGGTCCAGCCCCTCCCAGGCCACCAGTGACAGCAGCTCGCGGTCGTCCTCGGGCAGCGCGCCGAAGGCCCGCGCGATGTCGCTCAGCTCGACGCCGCACTCCGGCGTGCGGGCGTAGAGGTCGGCGATGTCGGTGTCGAGCCGGACGTTCCTGAGCCGCCGCCTGGCGTCCCCCCGCCGGTGGTTGGCCAGCACGTTCCTGGCCACCCCGTACAGCCAGAGCCTGGCCTCCCCGCCCCCTGGCAGGAGGTCCACGCGCCGCCAGGCGACCGCGAACGTCTCGGCCACCACGTCCGCCGCGTCCTCCGGGGAGTCGCAGCGCCGCATCGCGTAGCCGAGGATCTGTTCGTAGGTCTGGGCGTAGACGTCCTCGAACCGGCGTCTCCGGTCATCGTCCACGGGCTTCCTCGATCCACGGTAAGGGCGTCGGGCATCCCTTACATGTCGGCCACCCCGTCAGCATTTCAGGTGAATTTTCAGGCGGTGAGGAGCGCCGCGCTGCCGTATCCGCCGCCGAACCCCGTCACCAGCGCCACCTCGCGCCCCGACCGCAGTTCCCTGACCGCCTGGGCCACGTTGTTCAGCCCGTGCACGTAGCCCTCCGACAGCAGCCCGCCGTGCGGGTTCACCCAGGCGTGCCGCCGCTCCAGCAGGTACGGCCCGAGATCGGCCCGGCCGACCAGCCCGAAGTCCTCCAGCTGGCGCGGGACGAGCCAGGAGTAGGCGTCGTACGGCAGCGCCGCGTCCACGTCCGACGGCCGCATCCCGGAGGCCTGCCAGAGCATCGGCGCCACGTACGCGGAGAAGATCGCGGTGACGTCCTGCGCCCGGTCCATGGCCGAGCAGCCGGGCCCGCCGCCGCGCACCACCGCCCGGATCCGCGGCCCGTCGAGCACGCCGCTGACCAGCAGCGCGCACGCGCCGTCGGTCTCCTGGCAGCAGTCGGCGGTACGCAGCGGCGTGCACACGTACGGCTTGGCCAGGTAGTCGCCCAGCGCCAGCGGCTCCCTGCGCAGCGCCCTGGGATTGGCCTCGGCGTTGTCCCTGGACTGGGCGACGACGGCGTGCAGGTGTTCCCCGGTCAGCCCGGTGTCGTGCAGGTACCGGGTGGCGGCCAGCGCGAACAGCGGGATCGGCCCGGCCATCCCGTAGGTGAAGCGCTCCTGCGGGCCGGTGGAGACCGTGTTCATCCGGGTGCCCGAGCGGCCGTTCAGCGCCCGGTAGATCAGGACGTTCCTGGCCAGACCCGCGTGGATCAGCATCGCCGCGTCACCCAGGATGGACGCGGCCTGCGTCCCGCCGCCGGCGATGTCGTTGTGCCAGCCGAGCCGGTCGATGCCGAGCGCCCTGGCCACCTGGACCACCGGCGCGGAGTCGTTCATGTGGTAGCTGAGCAGCGCGTCCACGTCGCGGGCGTCGATCCCCGCGTCGGCGCAGGCGGCCAGGCACGCCTCGGTGGCGAGGTCCCGCTCGGTCCGGCCCGACCGCCTGGTCAGCGCGGTCATCCCGATTCCGGCCACGGCCGCCCGGCCGGCGAACGGCTGCATGCGCCCTCCCCTGGTCGCCCGCCGGGGACGGGGCGCGATTCCATCCCGGCGGGCGACGATCGTGGTGCCCGCGGGTCACGCTAACCGGCCGAGCCAGCGAAGACAAGCGCTTGCTCGGGTGGGCGGAGCATTACGATCATCTTTCTCACCCACGAGGAGGGCTCGGCGTGTTATGGCGGCGGCTGGGATGGTGGGTGGCCGGGATCTACCTGGCCACCGTGGCGACGGGCGCGGCGATCGGCTTCGCCGAAGGGGATCTCGGCCCGTACCAGCTGGCCGTGCTCTGGCTGCCGCAGGACGTCCTGCTCGCGGAGTTCGTCCGGCCTGACCCGGTCGTGGCGGTGGCCGGGCTGACCGTGGTCGCCGGGCTCAAGGCCTGGCTGTTCCAGCAGATCTTCACCGTGCCCGGGCGCCGGGCCCGGCCGGCCGACCGGCGGGTGGTCTGGCTGCGCCGCCTGCTCTACCTGGCCGTCGCCGAGATCCTGGTCCTCTGGCTCGTCACGTACCGGTTCCCCGACCTGACCGCGGAGGCCGTCGCCGGGGCTCTGTGGGCGCCCCTGTACGTACTGTTCGTGCTGGTGCTCGACTGGCGTTCGGCGGTCCTGCGCGGGCTCGCGCTCGTGACGGCCGGCCTCGCCGCGCTGTCCGTGGCAGGCCCCGCGCTCGACGAGATCCCCGGCGTGGACGTGCCCGAAGTTCTCTACATGCTCGCCATGACCGGCCTGCTCTGGCAGGTGCTGATCCTGGTGGGCCAGTGGCGCGACGGCCGCTGGAGCGACACCACCGTCAACGTCGGCCGCGTCTCGCTGGTGTTGTCGCTGATCACCATGTTGCTCGAAGCGGGCCTGCAGGCGTGGCTCGACCGCGCGGCGCCCGACACGATCCACGTCGCGGCGGCGGTCGGCGTGTTCCACGCGGTGTGGCTGGTCCGCTCGGCCCACGAGCTCGCCGGCCCCGAGACGACCGGCACGCCCGCGGGCGGCGGGCCGTCCCCGCTGATCAAGGCAGGCGCGGTGGCGGCCGTCCTCCTGCTGCTGCTCCCCCTGACGTTCGTCTCCGAGGCCGGACGCCAGGCCGCCGACGCCGGGCATGACGCCGGGCCGAACGCCGGGTGGGACGACGTGTGCGGCACGGACCGGATCGGGCAGCTCGGCTACGGCGACGCCAGGCCCGAGGACCGCGAGAAGGTCTTCCTCTGCCGGACCCGCTTCATGCGCGACGGCTTCCCGCCGCTGTTCCCCTCGGCCCTGTCCGACGAGGACGTGCTCGCCTACGGCAGGCGCCTGTGCACCGCCCGCGACGAGGCGGAGAAGCTGGCGGTGCTGAGCGAGGCGGGCAGCACCCGCGGGTGGGGCGTGGAGGACGAGACCCTGGTGTTCCTCTGCCCCGACGTGGTCGGCGCCAGAAAGCCCGACCTGCTGCTGTCGGCGGCGGACCAGGCGGAGAAGATGCGGGCGGAGTCGGCCGCCGACGAGGCCGAGCTGGCCGCCCAGTGCACGGACCCCTGGCCCGGGGTGCGCGCGGCGGCCCAGCGCACCGGCGTGCTGGACCTGGGCGAGGTCGGCGCGTACGCCGTCCACGACTACGCGGACGAAGCCGGGGAGGAGGACGTGTCCGACGTGACCCCGAAGGGCGGGCTCGTCGCCGCCGAGGGCTCCACCGCGTTCGTGCTGCCCCTCGGCGAGTCGGGACCCGTGTGCCTGACCGTGAAGGCGTTCGCCACGCGTCCCCCGCTGCGGCTCAAGGGCTGGGAGTACGTGGCCGAGGTCGGCGTGCTCAGCCGCACCGGTCACCTCGGCGTGCCCGAGCACGCCGCGTCGGGCGGCGGCGAGGAAGCCGAGACGCCGCCGCTCAACGCGGCGATCAAGGGCGCGGGACGCTACCGGCTGCGGGTCTACGCCGGCGGTTCAGGACCGCTGGAGCAGCATCTGCTCGTGATCTACCCGGGCCGGTCGGCCAGGCACGTCCAGTACCGCGGGCTTACTTGATCACTCCGCAGGCCACTCGGCCGCCGGCGTCGCCGGTCCGCAGCGTGGCCTCGTCCGGGCCGGTCGGGCTGTAGCGCTCGGGGATGTTGGCGTAGTTGTCGGGCAGCGCGTGCACCATGATCGCGCTGCCGTCGGCGTCGGTGAGCTGACTGAGCTTGAACCTGTCGGTGACGAAGGACAGCGAGCCGGCGCCGTCCTTGGCGACGAGCAGCGAGGGCAGGTCGCCGGAGTGGTCGCCGTGCCCGGCCTGCTCCAGGGCGAGGTGCCCGCCGGCGGTGAAGAACGGCGAGACCTTGCCGGTGGACGGGTCGATCGCGGCGGGATCGCAGACCCCGGTCGTGTGGACGTGGAAGCCGTGATAACCGGGCGCCAGGCCACGGAACGAGAACGACAACCGGGTCTTGCCGAATCCCTCGCGCATGACGCCGCCCCAGCCGACCGTCTTGCCCGAGACGTCGCGGACGACTACCGATAAGTGTTGTCCCCCGCCCGCCTGCGCCACCGCGGAGACCCCCGCGACGGCGACCCCGGCGACGAGCGCGGTGCAGACGGTCAGATGGATCCAGCCCAGCGCGCTGCGCGGCTTGAGCATCGAGAACCAGCTCCTCGTGAGCGAGAACGAATGGTCCACCCGAGAGTAAAGGGACGCGTGCGAGCAGCCCTCATAGCATTTTGGCCGGTAGGACAGGTTATGACGGGTCGACTGACGTCACCGGGAGGTAACTGAACACCTTCACCGCGGCTATCCCGCCCTGTAATGCCGAGGTGCGATCATCCGATAGCCCATCATCATCACGCCGAGGTGAGCGATGGATCTACGCTACGTCCGATATGCCATGGCGATCGCCCGCGCGGGCAGCCTGCGCCGCGCCTCGGCGGCGCTCGGCATCGCGCAGCCCACGCTGTCGGAGCAGCTCAAGGCGCTGGAGAAGGAGATCGGGGTCGAGTTGTTCAGCCGTTCGTCCAGCGGCGTGCAGCTCACCGAGGCGGGTGAGGTGTTCCTGGCCCAGGCCACCGTGGCGGTCGACGCCTACGAGCGGGCCGTGGCCGCGGCCCGCGGCACCGGGCAGACCACCAGGCTGGGCGTGGCCGACGGCCTGGCCGACGTGATGGCGCGGCTGCTGTCGCAGTTGCAGAACACGCGGCTGAGCGTGGTCCCCACCGGCACCGCCGAGCAGATCGTCTCGATCGTGGACGGCGCGCTGCAGGCCGGCCTCGGCTACGCGCCGGGTTCGCTGCCGAGGGGCGTGGCCCGCCTGCTAGTGCACAGGTACCCGGTGCGCGCGCTGCTGCCGCGCGGGCATCCGCTGGCCGGGCACGAGGCGTTGTCGCTGGCCGATCTCGCCGCCGAGCCGCTGATCATGCCGGAGTCCGACGCGGTGGCGGGGGCTCGGCGGTTCCTCGAAGGGTTCGTCCGGCATGGGCTGCATCCCAGGCTCGGGCCGTCGGCGGCCACGCACGATCTGGTGATGAACCAGGTGGAGTCGGGCGCGGGGTACGCGTTGTGCGTGCACGAGGGGGTGACGCTGCCCGAGGGGCTGGCGTTCGTCCCGATCAAGGAGGACGTGCCGCCGATCGAGGTGGTGCTGCTGTGGAACCGTCAGACGGAGGTGCACGACCTGGTCAGCGCGGCCCGTCACCTGGCCCGAACTGGATAGCGCTATTATCCATTGATGCGCATCTCCGAACTGAGTGCCGAGTCCGGCGTGGCCATCCCGACGATCAAGTACTACCTCCGGGAGGGCCTGCTGCATCAGGGCGAGCAGATGGCCGCGACCCGCGCCGACTACGACGCCTCCCACCTGCGCAGACTCCGCCTGATCAGGGCGCTGCTCGAGGTGGGCCGGCTGCCGGTGGCCTCGATCAAGCGCATCATCGAGGCGGTGGAGGACGAATCGCTGCCCATCCACCGCATGCTCGGCGTCGCGCACTACGCCATCGCCCCCAAGGTGGAACCCGAGTCCGGGGACGACTGGCAGGCGGCCAGGGCCGAGGTCGACGCGCTCGTCGCCGAGTGCGGCTGGAACGTCGGGCTCGACGCGCCCGCCCGCGACGAGCTGACCCAGACCGTGCTGCGCATGCGCCAGCTCGGCCTGTCGACCGACCTGTCGTACTACGCGCGGACCGCCCAGCGGCTGGTCGTCGAGCAGGAGATCGGCACGATCCCGTTCGACGGGCCGCGCGACGCCGCCGTGGAGGCCCTGGTGCTCGGCACGGTCCTGTACGGCAAGGCGTTCGACGCACTCCGCCGCCTGGCCCAGGAGTCCGAGTCGGCCCGCCTCCTGACACCCGAGTGACCCCCGGATCCTCGGTCGGCGGCAGCGCGCGCCGCCGGCCCGGATTCCGCCTGCCTGATCAGCTCACCTTGAGCTGCTCATCACCGAAGTCGGCGATGAGCTTGAGCGTGCCCCCAAGAGCAGCGACGTAGCGGTCGAGAACCTCCCGTGTGGAGACATCCCCGCCTTCGATCTGTGACACCCGCGCGATCGAGATCTCCATCCGCTCCGCCACCTGCGCCTGGGTCAGACCGCGGCGCTTACGCATCTCCGCCAGCCGCCAGCCCTGCGCTTCCGCCCGCGAGCGCTGCAGCTCACTCTCGAACCGCTCCTGGCCCCCGGCGCTCTCGATGGCACGCTCGAGGTGCCCGCTCTCACGCCAACGCCGATAGCCGCTCACGGGCCCAACTCCTTCTGCCGCTCCGTCAGGTATTCCTCGTACAACCGCTCGGCCTGGGGTATCGCCTGCTGATACCACCTCCGCCAGTTCCCCGCCTTGTCACCGGCGACCAGCAGTATGGCGGCGCGCCATGGGTCGAACACGAACAGAATGCGGATCTCGCTACGACCCGTGGATCCCGGTCGCAGCTCCTTCATATTGGGAATCTTGGCACCACTGACCGTGTCCACCAGGGGCCGCCCTTCCGATGGCCCGTTGCGCTCCAACACCAAGATCGCCTGGTTGACCGCCTTGTGTGAATCACGGTCGCTCTCATAGAGCTTGTCCAGAAAATCCCCCACCTCTTCGGTGAAGAAAATCTCCCACTCCTCCATCGTCGCGCCCCTCGCCGACCGTCAACTTAAGAATATCCTAAAGTCGCTCGGCGTTCCTCGCCGTGGGTTCACGCGTTCCGGTGTCGGACGGATCGGGTGCGTGTCAGTCGGAGATGGTCAGGGGGCGTTTGAGCAGCCAGAGGGCGGCGCGCTGGAGGAGGGTGCGGTGCACCTCGTTGTCGTAGGACCTGGTGTCGTGGCCCAGGGCGTCGTAGAAGACGCGGCCCCGGCGGACGTGCCTGGCCCAGATCAGGGGCTGGCCCATGGCGGAGGCCAGGGGGCGCACGTCGGGCAGGACGTCCAGGTCGCTGTACACCTCGTCCACCACGTCGAAGTCGCGCAGGCCCTCCGTCACCGGGTGCGTGCCGCGCACGCGTACGCCGGTCCAGCCGAGCGGCGGGTGGTGGGACTTGGGCCAGGACCAGCAGCCGCCGAGGACGCGCGGCCAGCCCTGCCAGTCGTCGAAGCAGATCGAGGCCGAGTGCATGCACAGCAGCCCGCCGCCGCGGTCGAGGTGGTCGAGCAGCGTGGTGCGCGCCTGGGCGGGTAAGTCGAAGCGCCACTCGTCACGCAGGTCGGCGAACCGGTCCTGGCCCATCTGCCAGCGCAGCGCGTTGACGGTGATGAGCTGGACCTCGGACGGTTCGCTCAGCGCGCCCGCGATGTCCTCGGTGATCTCCGACTCGATTCCCGCTTCGGCCAGCACCTGGGCGAGCGCCGCCGAGGTGGCGTCGAAGTCGTGGAACAGTCCTCCAGACAGGATCAGATTTCTCGCCACTTGCCAAGCTCATCATGGTTATCCCGGCATTTCCACCCATAGGCCGCCCCCGGCCCGCCTGCCGCGCCGTCCTGGCGGCATGATGCGAATCGTGGACTTCGAGGATTACCGCCCCATGCTGCTCGGGCTGGCCTACCGGTTGCTGGGCAGCATGTGGGACGCGGAAGACATCGTCCAGGAGGCCTGGCTGCGCTGGCAGGGCACCGACCAGAGCCAGGTCAGGGAGCCGCGGGCGTTCCTGGTGACCGTGGTGTCGCGGCTGGCGCTCGACCAGTTGCGTTCCGCCCGGGTGAAGCGGGAGGCGTACACCGGGCCGTGGCTGCCGGAGCCCGTCCTGACCTCTCAGGCCGGGCCGCTGGACACCGCGGAGCTGCGCGACACCGTCTCCTACGCGACGCTGCACATGATGGAGAAGCTGTCGCCGCCGGAGCGGGCGGTGTTCGTGCTGCGCGAGGCGTTCGAGCTGCCCTACGACGAGATCGCCGAGATCGTCGGCTCCTCGGTGGCCAACGCCAGGCAGATGCACCACCGCGCCTCGGTGCGCGTGTCGGAGGGCCGCGACCGCTTCACGCCGTCCACGGAGGATCACGCCAGGCTGCTGCGGAGCTTCATGGAGGCCGCCGAGCGCGGCGACCTCGAATCGCTCACCGAGCTGTTCCACGAGGACGTGGTGGCCTGGAACGACGGCGGCGGCAGGGTCAGGGCGGCGCTGCGGCCGATCCTCGGCCGGCGCAAGGTGCTGGCCTTCTTCAGCGGCGTGGTGGCCCGCTACGAGACGCACGAGGTGCGGCTCATCGAGGTCAACGGCCACCCCGCGCTGCTGGCGCGCCTGGGCGAGAACAGCCAGCTCATCACCTTCGCCGTCAAGGACGGCAGGATCTCGCACCTGTACGGGCTGGCCAACCCGGACAAGCTGGCCCGCGTCATGCCCGAGGGACACGTTCCCGGCGACCCGCCCGGCCCCGGCCAGGACGATCTATAGTCGCCCCTATGGATCTCGGCATCTCCGGCAAGGTCGCACTCGTCACCGGCGGCAGCGCGGGCATCGGCCTGGCCGCGGCCAAGAGCCTGGCCAGGGAGGGCTGTGCCGTCTGCGTCAGCGCGCGCAACCCGGAACGGCTCGCCGACGCGGTCGTGGCGCTGCAGGAGTTCGGCGGCGTGGTGCACGCCGTGCTGGCCGACGTGGAGCACCCGGACGCCGCGCAGCGGGTGGTCGACGAGACCCGCGACGTGCTCGGCCCGGTCGACATCCTGGTGGCCAACGCCGGTGGTCCGCCGCCCGGCCGCTTCGACCAGGCGAGCCCGGCCGACTGGGACGTGGCCGTCCAGCGCAACCTGCTCGGCACGGTCCGGCTGATCAGGGCCGTGCTGCCGGAGATGCGCTCGCGCGGCTGGGGCCGGATCGTCACGATCACCAGCAGGTCGGCCAGGGAGGCGCTCGACGGCCTGGCGCTGTCGAACGCCACCCGCTCGGCCGTGGCGGGCATCGTGCGTACCGTGGCGCGCGAGGCGGGCCGCGACGGCGTGCTGGTCAACAACGTGATGCCGGGCCCGATCGACACCGAGCGGCTGCGCGCGACGGCCGGCGGCGACGCCGGGCTGGCCGAGCGCGCCGCACAGGTGCCGGTCGGCCGGGTCGGGCGGCCGGAGGAGGTCGGCGACGTGGTGGCGTTCCTGGCCGGCGAGCGGGCCTCGTTCGTGAACGGCGTCTCGCTGCTGGTGGACGGCGGCGAGGCGCACGTCATCGCCTGAAGCGCGTGATCACCTGAGGCACGTCACCACCTGAGGCACGTCACCGCCTGAAGAGGGTCCCCACGATCGCGGCCGCCCAGTCCTCGTCGGCGTCGGGCAGGTCCACGAAGTACGACAGGTTCGCCCGGTGGAAGCAGGCGCCCAGCAGCAGGCTCGCCGCCGCGTCGGGGTCGAGGCCGGGGTCGAGCCTGCCCAGCTCCCGCTCGGCCCGCAGGATCTCGGCCACCGCCAGGATCGGCATGTGCGGCCCGCTGCCGAGCCCGGCCAGCATGGCCTTGAACCCGGCCATGAGCGACGGGTCGGCCATCATGCCGGAGGCGATGGTCGCGACGCCGGTGTAGAACTCCAGCGCGGCCAGGGCGAACTCGGTGAAGTTCGCGCTCACGTCCCCCTCGCCCTGGCGCAGGCGCAGCCGGGCCAGCGCCGGGCGCATGGCCGGCATCCGTTCCAGCACGACGGCCATGAACAACGACTCCTTGCCGGGGAAGTGCTTGTAGAGCAGCGCCTCGGAGCAGCCGGCCTGCCTGGCGATGCGCCTGGTCGTCGCGCCGGTGATGCCGAACTCGCGAATCACCTGCTCAGCGGCCTCGACCAGGCGTTCGCGTGTGTTCATCCGCCCATGATAAGAGCGCGTGACCGAAGATCCACGCGACCATGACATCCTTCCCATAGAGACCACTGGGGAGAAGGTAGGGGAATGGACAAGCCGGTCATCGTGACGGTCGACGACGATCCGGGCGTTTCACGGGCGGTGGCCCGCGACCTCAGGCGCCGTTACGGTCAGCAGTACAGGATCGTCCGCGCCGAGGCCGCCGAGCAGGGCATCGAGGCGGTCAAGGAGATGCGCCTGCGCGGCGACGAGGTGGCGGCCATCCTCGCGGACTACCGGATGCCGCAGATGAACGGCGTGCAGTTCCTCGAGGCCGCGATGGACATGTATCCGTACGCCCGCAGGGTGCTGCTGACCGCCTACGCCGACACCGACGCGGCGATCCAGGCGATCAACGTGGTCGACCTCGATCATTACCTGCTGAAGCCGTGGGACCCGCCGGAGGAGAAGTTCTACCCGGTGATCGACGGCCAGCTCGACGCCTGGCAGCGTACCGAGCGGGTGGAGCGTTCTGAGTTGCGGGTGGTGGGCGACCGCTGGTCGGCGCGGTCGTACCAGGTGCGTGACTTCCTGGCCCGCAACCACGTGCCGTACCAGTGGATGCTGGCGGAGGACCCCGACGGCGCGCAGCTCGTCGCGGCGGTGGGCGACGAGTGCCACCTGCCGCTGGTGGTCACCGCCGACGGCGAGACGATGCAGTCGCCCGACCAGGCGACGCTGGCCGCGGCCGTGGGCCTGTCGACCGTGCCGGCCACCGACTTCTACGACCTGATCGTGGTGGGCGGCGGCCCGGCCGGGCTGGGCGCGGCCGTGTACGGCGCGTCGGAGGGCCTGCGGACCGTGCTGGTCGAGGCGCACGCCTCGGGCGGCCAGGCCGGGCAGAGCTCCAGGATCGAGAACTACCTGGGCTTCCCCGACGGCGTGTCGGGCCAGCAGCTGGCCGACCGGGCGCGCAGGCAGGCGATGAAGTTCGGCGCGGAGCTGCTCACCGCGCGCAAGGTCACCCGGCTGGAGCCGCGCGGCAACGCCAGGGTGGTCGGCTTCAAGGACGGCGGCGAGATCGCCGCGCACGCGGTGATCCTGGCCACCGGCGTCACCTACCGGCGGCTGGAGGCCCCCGGCCTGGACGACTTCGTCGGCCGCGGCGTCTTCTACGGCGCCGCCCTGACCGAGGCGCCGGCCTGCTCCGACACCGAGGTCTACATCGTCGGCGCGGCCAACTCGGCCGGGCAGGCGGCCGTCTACCTGGCGGGATTCGCGAGCAAGGTCCATCTGTTGGTGCGTAGTGACGGTTTGGAGAAGTCCATGTCGCACTACCTGATCGAGCAGATCGCCGCGCACGCCAACATCGAGGTGCACACCGAGACCCAGGTCGTGGCCGGGCACGGCGACGGCCACCTGCAGCGGCTCACGCTGTCGACCAAGGGCGAGGAACGCACGGTCGAGTCGCAGTTCCTGTTCGTGTTCATCGGGGCCGAGCCGTACACCTCGTGGCTGGGCGACACGGTCGAGCGCGACGAGAAGGGGTTCGTGCTGACCGGGCCCGACCTGTTGCAGGGCGGCAAGCGGCCGCGCAACTGGCCGCTGCGCCGCGAGCCGTACTTCCTGGAGACCAACGTGCCCGGCGTGCTGGCCGCCGGTGACGTGCGGGCCGAGTCGATCAAGCGGGTGGCCTCGGCCGTCGGCGAAGGCGCGATGGCGGTCTCCCTCGTGCACCGCTACCTGGAGAAGCAATGAGCAGCATCGACATAGACGAACTACGCAAGCTCTTCCTGTTCGAGCGGCTGACGGACGAGCAGCTCACCAAGCTCGCCACCTCGGGCCAGGTCAAGCGGTTCGCCCAGGACGAGGACATCGTCACGCAGGGCGATCCGGCCGAGTGCTTCGCGGTGCTGATCGAGGGCGAGGTGCAGATGCTCAACCAGACGGTGACGGCGGGCGTCGTCGCCATGCCGCGCACCTCCCAGCCGGGCGTCTACGGCGGCGCGACCTCGGCCTACCTGGGCGACCGGGCGCCGCAGACCTACCAGCACACGCTGCGCGCCACCGCGCCGTCGCGGATGTTCATGTTGCCGGCCAAGAAGTTCGCCTACATCGTGGCCGAGTGGTTCCCGATGGCGATGCACCTGCTCGACGGCCTGATGTCGGGCGGCAGGATGCAGCGGGAGGTCATCGACAGGCGGCAGCGTCTCACCGCGCTCGGCACGATCACCGCGGGGCTCACGCACGAGCTGAACAACCCGGCGGCGGCCGCCGTGCGCGCGGTCAGCGAGCTGCGCCAGCTCATCAAGGCCTCACGCATCCAGCTCGCCCAGCTCGCCGAGGCGGGCATCCCGCCGGAGAAGCTGCGCACGCTGATCGAGGCGCAGGAGAACTGCACGAACGCGCTGGGCAACCAGCCGCAGCGCTCCCCGCTGGAGATCTCCGACGCCGAGGACGCACTGGGCGAGGAACTGGACGAGCTCGGCGTCGAGGACGCGTGGGAGCTGGCCCCGGCACTGGTCAACGCCGGTTTCAGCAGCGAGTACCTGCACGAGATCCGCGACAAGGTGGGCGCCGAGCACACCCCGGCCGCGCTGCACTGGCTGGCCGAGGCGATCGAGATCTCGCAGATGCTCAGCGAGGTGACCGAGGCCACCGAGCGGATCACCTCGCTGATCCGCTCGGCCAAGCAGTATTCGCAGATGGACCGGGCCCCGTTCCAGCAGGTCGACCTGCACGACCTGATCGACAGCACGGTGGCCATCTTCCGCGGCAAGATCCCGCCGGGCGTGACCGTGGTCACCGACTACGACCGCACGCTGCCGCCCATCCCCTGCTACGCCGGCGAGCTGAACCAGGTCTGGACGAACCTGATCCACAACGCGCTCGACGCCATGGGCGAGTCGGGCACGCTGACCGTCCGCACCTCCCACGACGAGGACGAGGCCATCGTGGAGATCGGCGACACCGGCCCCGGCGTTCCCGACGCGATCAAGGACCGGATCTTCGAGCCGTTCTTCACCACCAAGAGCGTGGGCGAGGGCACCGGGCTCGGCCTGGACATCTCGTACCGGATCGTGGCCGGGCGGCACAGCGGCGAGATCAAGGTCCGGTCGGTGCCCGGTGACACCTGGTTCGAGGTGCGGTTGCCGCTGCGCGAGCAGCAGGCCACGTCCTAGACCGGCCCGCGCGCCAGTTCCATGAGCCTGGGCACGACGCGGTCGGCGGCGACCCGGAACGCGTCGTGCTCGAACTCGTTGGTCACCCACAGCCGGACGTTGCCGACGCGCTCGGCGGTGTCGATCGACAGGCCGACGTCGACGTACATGTCGTCGTGGTAGGCGACGGCCGCGACCGGCACCTGGTTGGCGGCCAGCCGCTCCAGGTCGTACAGGAGCGGCCAGTCGCCGGCGTGCGCCAGCCGCTCGGCGGCGCCCTGGAACGGGCGCAGCGCCCGGATCTCCTCGAACATCCAGGGGTAGATCATCTCCCCGGTGAACATCTCCGGGTCGTCGAAGTCGGCGGGCTTGAGCCGCTGCGCCGACCAGGCGGGCCCGGCGCCCTGGGCGTAGCAGTGCTCGTGCAGGACGGCGTAGATCGGCGTGTCCACGAAGCCGGTGGCGGTCATCACCGAGTACAGGAACTCGTCGGTCAGCCGGGTGCCCGCCGACCAGGCCTCGTCGACCAGCCAGTGCAGGCTCTCCATGCCGTCGCCGGTGCCCAGCCGCATGCCGAGGGTCTTGAACCTGTCGACGGTGAGCCTGTCGCCGTCGGGCAGCATGACCTTGGTCTCCGCCAGGTGCTCGGCGATGCGCCTGACCTTGGCGGCGTCGCCGGGGTAGCGGCGGTAGTAGCGGCGGACCTTGCCGCGCACGTGCTCGTACGTGCGGGTGTACAGGACGTCGGCGCTCACGTCGAGCCCGGGCGTGCCGCCGGTGATGTAGCAGGCCTTCAGCGCCTCGGGGGCGACGGACAGGTAGGTGTAGGTGATGAAGCCGCCGTAGCTCTGGCCCCAGGTCTCCCACTGCTCGACGCCGAGCGAGCGGCGGATGTGCTCGCAGTCGGCCACGATGGCGTCGGCGCGGAAGTGCCGCAGATAGTCCGCGATCTCGGCGTCCGAGCCCTGGATCGTGGCGGCCGTGACCGGCGTGCTGCGGCCGGTGCCGCGCTGGTCGAGCAGCAGCACGCGATGCGTCTTGAGCACGTGCGCCCAGTGCGCCTGGCCGGTGAGCCTGGGCGACTTGCCGCCGGGGCCGCCTTGCAGGAACAGCATCCAGGGCAGGTCCTGGCCGGCGGTGGCCGGGTCTCGGATCTCGCGGGCGAACACCTGGATCGTGCGGCCATCGGGGTCGCCGTGGTCGAGCGGAACGGTGAACTCGTGATCTGTGGCGGTGAGGCCAGGCATGCTGATTGTCACTCGATCAGCCTATTGGCGGAACTCGGCCGGGTTGAGCCGGCGGCGGTCCACCTCCAGGCGGAACACGTCCGGCCGGTTGTAGTGCCCGGCAGGGTCGAAGTTCTGCCGTTCGCCGCGTACCTGCGCCGGGTCGGCGTCCGCCCAGATCAGGCGCTCCTCGCCGGACACCGGGGGCACGATCCACGCGCCGTCGGGCCCGGCGATGGCCGAGCCGCCGTCGTAGCCGGACTCGATCGCGGTCAGCCGCTCGTGGAAGGGGAAGTCGGACGGCACGTCCTGGTAGGAGATCAGCGCGCCGGCCGCCAGCGAGTAGACGCGGCCCTCCCTGGCGATGAACCTGGTGATGTCCCTGGTCAGGCCGGTCGAGCCGGGCCAGACCGACACGTGCACGTCGGTGCCCTGGGCGTAGACGGACTGGCGGGCCAGCGGCATCCAGTTCTCCCAGCAGTTCAGCCCGCTCACGCGGACGTCGCCGACCTGGTGGACCCGGAGGCCGTGGCCGTCGCCCGTGCCCCAGACCAGGCGTTCCTCGTAGGTGGGCATGAGCTTGCGGTGCGCGCCGACGAGACCGTGCTCCGGCGAGATCGCGACCAGGGTGCAGTAGACCGTGCCGCGGGCCCGCTCGCTGATGCCGAGGTAGGTGAACACGCCCAGGTCGCGGACGGCCTCGGTGATCGTCTGCAGTTCGGGTCCGGCCAGTTCGACGGCGGCGTCCAGGTAGTACGCGTACGCCTGCTTCTGCAGCGGGTCGTCGAACGTCGCGCCGCCGGTGTGGGTCAGCCAGAACGGGTAGCCGGACAGGAACGTCTCGGGGAAGGCGAGCAGGTCCACGTCCTGGGCCCGGGCCTGGTGGAGGAGGTCGACGACCTTGCGGGTGCCGGCCTCGGGGGCGAGCCAGGGGCAGCGGGCTTGCGCGGCAGCGATACGCATTTTCCGGACTTTAGCTGACATCGGGGCGCACGAGTCAGCCCTGGACGGAAGTGGCTCTCCCCGTGGTACGCTCCCAAGCGAGCGCTTGGTTTCCACGCTTGGATTTCACCGCTGAGAGGCCGCCGCATGAAGTTCTCCACCTTCCACCTCTTCCACCGCTTCGACGGCCAGAGCTTCAAGGACGTCTACGACTACCACCTGGAGCTCATCGAACTGGCCGAGGAACTGGGGTTCGACGGGGTGCGGCTGGCGGAGCACCACTTCCGCGACTACGGCGTCGTGCCGAACCTGTTCACCATGCTCGCCCACGCCGCCGCCCGCACCGAGCGGATCAGGCTGGGCACCGGCATCGTCGTGCTGCCGCTGCACAACCCGATCCACGTGGCCGAGGAGGCCGCGCAGGTGGACGTGCTCTCCGGCGGACGGCTCGACCTGGGCATCGGACGCGGATACCAGAGCTTCGAGTTCGAGGGCTTCGGCATCGACCTGGCCGAGGCCCGCGACAGGTTCAACGAGGCGCTGGAGGTCGTGCTCGGGCTCTGGACGCAGGAGGCGTTCCAGCACGAGGGCAAGTTCTACAAGACCGGCACCGAGGTATCGCTCGCGCCCCGGCCGCTGCAGTCGCCGTACCCGCCGATCCACGTGGCCGCCGTCTCGCCGGAGACCGTGACCATGTACGCCGAGCGCGGCCTGCCCATCCTGGCCGACCCGGCGGCGCCGTTCAGGAAGGTGGTCAAGGCGGCGCGGACCTGGCGCGAGACCGCCGCGCAGGCCGGGCACCCGCCGCAGGCCGACCTGGTGGTGGCCCGCAGCGTGTACGTCGCGCCCACGGTCGAGCAGGCCCGCGCCGACCAGGCCCGCTTCGAGGCCTCCTTCGACCGCTCGCGCATCTTCAACGAGAAGAGCGCGCCCATCGACCCGAGGACCGGCCGGGCGGCCCAGGGCTTCGAGTACTACCAGGACCGCTATCTCAAGGGCGGCACGGTCTCGGCGGACTTCCGCTGGGAGCAGCTGGAGGTCATCGGCGACCCGGCCCGGGTGATCGAGCAGATCTCCGTCCTGCGCGAGGCCGGCTTCACCAGCCTGCTGTGCGACTTCGGCAGCACCAGGCCGCTGCCGCTGGAGGAGATGAAGCAGGTCATGCGGTTCTTCGCGGCCGAGGTCATGCCCGCATTCCACTGACGCTCTCCGGAGGCGAAGATGATCCACAGTCTGTCGTTGTCCGACGTCCTCGCCGACCACGCCCGCAGCCGTCCGCTGGTGACGGCCGTGGTGGACGGCGAGGTCCGGCTCACCTACCCCGAGCTCGACGCCCGCGTCTCGCGCCTGGCCGGGGCGCTGGCGGCGCGCGGCGTGACGGCCGGCGAGCGGGTGCTCTGGCTCGGCCGGAACTCGCACGCGGTCCTGGAGTGCCTGCTCGCCTGCTCGCGGCTGGGCGCGATCTTCTGCCCGGCCAACTGGCGGCAGTCGGCGGACGAGCTGCGTTTCGTCCTGGACGACCTCGGCCCGCGCGTGGTCGTCTGGGAGCCGTCCGAGACGACCACGGCCCTGCGCGGCGACGGCTGGGTGCAGGCCGGCGAGGAGTACGAGGCGCTGGTCGCGGGCGGTCGGGACGGCGGGTTCCCCGGCGTGCCCGACACCGAGCCGGTGCTCGCCCTCTACACCGCCGCCTTCGCTGGCCGGCCCAGCGCCGCGTTGCTGAGCAGCGCCGCGCTCGTCGCGCACAGCACGTCGCTGCTGGTCGTGCGCCAGATGGAGCCGGGCTTCACGTTCCTCAACAACGGGCCGCTCTTCCACGTCGGCACGATGATGTTCTGCCTGGCCACCCTGCAGATCGGCGGCACGAACGTGTTCACCCCCGCCTTCGAGGCCGAGGAGGTGTGCCGGCTGATCGACGCCGAGCGGGTGACGCAGGCGTTCCTGTTCGGCCAGATGATCGACGCGGTCGCGGCGGCGAACGCGGGCGGCAAGTACGACCTGTCCTCGCTGCGCTTCGTGTCGCACTCCGCCGAGTGGGACGCCATGATCACGGTGGACGACTCGCCGTGGTGCCGCTCCAAGATGGGCGGGTACGGGCAGACCGAGGTGGGCGGCATGCTCACGTTCCTCGGCCTGGCGCCCGGCGGCACGGGGTTCGCGGGTCGGCCGTCGCCGCTGGTCCAGGTCCGCATTCTCGGGCCGGACGGCGCGGAGATGCCGCCGGGCGAGACCGGGGAGATCTGTGCGCGCGGCAAAACCCTCTTTTCCGGATATTTCGCCCGGCCCGACTTAAATGCGGAAAAGTTCGTCTACGACTGGCACCACACCGGCGACCTCGGCCGCCGCGAACCCGACGGCACCATCACCTTCATCGGCCCGAAACTCCGCATGATCAAGTCCGGCAACGAGAACGTCTACCCGGCCGAGGTCGAACGCGTGCTCAAGACCCACCCGGCCGTGGCGGACGCGGCCGTCATCGGCGTCCCGGACGAGACCTGGCACCAGGCGGTCAAGGCCGTCGTCGTGCTCAGGCCCGGCACCGCCGTCACCGCCGACGAGGTGATCGCGCACGTGCGGGCGGAACTGGCGTCGTACAAGAAGCCCAGGCACGTGGCGTTCGCGGACGCGATACCCAAGCGCGGCTTCACCCCCGACTACGACGCGCTCGACGCCGCGCACGGCGGCGGCGACTACCCGGGCGCCTGACCCGGCGCGCTCACAGGACGGCCAGCGGGTTGACCGGGCTGCCGGTGCCGCCCTCGATCTTCAGCGGCGCCACCACGAACACGAACTCCGTCCGTCCCGACGCGCTCAGCTCCTCCAGCCAGAGCATCTCGATCAGGTGGATCCCGTGCCGGTGCAGCAGCACCAGGTGCAGGTCGTCGTCGAGGGACTCGGCGGCGCGCTGGTGCCCGTCGAGCCCGCCGATCGCGGCGTTGTCGCAGGCCACCGCGGCGACGTCGCGCTCGGCCAGCCACCGCCCGGCCGCCGCCGACAGTCCCGGCTGCCCCGACCAGTACTCCTCGGGCGAGCGCGCCCACACCCGGGGCCAGCCGGTACGGATCACCGCCACGTCTCCGGGACGCGGCTCCGCGAGCTCCGCCAGCAGCTCGGCGGGGATGCGGAAGTCCACCGGCAGGTGCTCGACGCCGAGGCCGCGCGGCACGTCGAACAGCACGCCCCTGGCCACCACGCCGCCCACCTGCTCGATCCCGCACCGTCCCGCGCCGTAGGAGCGCACCCGGGCCGCCGGATGGCCGTTGTACAGCTCGTCTCCCGACCACATGTGGCACAGCGCGTCCATGTGGGTGGTGGTGCCGTGGTGGGTGACGATCAGGGCGTCGTCCGCCATCCGCAGCCCGGCCCCGATCGGGCGCGCGCCGGCCGCGTAGTCGCCGCCGTCCACGGACATGAAGTGCTGCGGCAGCGGACGCCCGCGCAGGTGCGGCACGGTCGACGGCGCCGCCGAGGAGGTGGCGCCCCTGATCGGCATGGCCAGGCTGAGCACCTCGCCGCTGGTCGCGGCGGCCAGCGCGGCCAGGACCACCGGCGGGGTGAGCAGGTTCAGGGTGCCACGCTGGTCCTCTGGGCCGAATCTGCCCCAGTTGTTAGGCTCTGCAACCAAGTAAGCGCTTCCTTTCCAGCGGAGGTCTGATGTACTGCGATCCTCGGTTCTCCCGGGTCCGCGAGGTGTTCGAGCGCCATTTCGCCGACGGCGAGGAGCTCGGCGCCGCGTTCGCCGTCTACCTGGACGGCGAGCTCGTGGTCGACCTGTGGGACGGCGTCGCCGACCGGCACACCGGACGAACCTGGGCGCAGGACACCCCGGCCTTCACCTACTCCTGCACCAAGGCGGTGACCGCCACCGTCCTGCTGCAGCTCGCCGAGCGCGGGCTGGTGGACGTGACCGCGCCGGTCGCGGACGTCTGGCCGGAGTTCGCCGCGCACGGCAAGGGCGCGATCACCGTCGAGCACCTGCTCACCCACCAGGCGGGGCTGCCGACGGTCGAGGACCCGGTGCCGGTGGAGCAGTTCGAGGACCACCCGGCCATCGCCGCCAGGCTGGCCGGGCAGGCGCCGATCTGGGAGCCGGGGACGGCGCACGGGTACCACGCGCTGACCTACGGCTTCCTGCTCGGCGAGGTGATCAGGCGGGTGACGGGCAAGTCCGTGGGCGAGCTGGTCGCGGCGGAGATCGCCGGGCCGCTGGAGCTGGAGTTGTGGGTGGGCGCGCCGGCCCCGGTCATCGCCCGCACGGCCAGGCTCAAGGCCGGCGACCGCCCCGCCCCCGGCCCCGATTCCGCTCCCGCCGCCGAGGCGGTGGACGGACGACCGCCGGACGTGCTCGCCGAGATGACCAAGGCCGCCCTCGACCCGCACAGCCTGATGAACCGGGCACTCGGCAACCCCGGCATGCACCGGCTCAAGGGCGGCGCCAACCACCCGGTCATCCTGCGTACCGGCTGGCCGGCGGCCGGGATGGTCACCACGGCCAGGGGCCTGGCCGGCTTCTACCGCGCGCTGATCGCCGGCGACCTGCTGCGCCCCGAGACCCTGGCCGACGCCACCCGCCGCCGGGTGCACGGCCCCGACCGGGTGCTGTTCCTCGACAGCGCGTTCGGCCTGGGGTACATGGTGCCGTCGCTGACGTACCCGATGCCGTCGGAGACCGCGTTCGGCCACAGCGGGATGGGCGGCTCGCTCGGGATGGGCGACGCGCGGCACGGGCTGGCGATCGGATACGTCATGAACCGGATGGCCGGCGCGGTCTCCGGCAGCCTGCGCGCCATCCGGCTGGCCGAGGCCGTCTACAAGAGCCTGTGATCGCTTCACTGCATCGTGACGCCGCCGCTCACCGACAGGGTCTGGCCGGTGACGTAGGCGGCGCGGTCCGTGCACAGATAGGCGACCAGGCCCGCGACGTCGGCGGGCGTCCCGAGCCGGCGTAGCGGGATGCCCCGGGCGATCTTGTCGACCAGCCCGGGCTCGGCGGCGGAGATCCGGCGCAACATCGGGGTGTCGGTCGGCCCCGGGCAGACGACGTTGGACGTGACGTTCGCCCTGGCCGCCTCCCTGGCCAGCGTCTTGGCCAGGCCGAACAGGCCCGCCTTGGTCGCCGCGTAGGCGCCCTCGCCGCCCGAGCCGGCGCGGGCGCCGTCGGAGGAGATGAACACCAGCCGGCCCCAGCCGCCGGCCATCATGGCGGGGAGCAGCAGCTTCGTCATGAGCATGGGGCCGCGCAGGTTGACCCGCCACATGAGGTCCCAGGCCGCCGGGTCGCCGTCCACGAACGGCTCGACCACGGAGACGCCGGCGTTGTGCACCAGGATGTCGACGTGCCCGGCGGCCCGGCAGAACGCCTCGACGGACTCGGGCACTCCCAGGTCCACCTCCATCGCCGTCACTCCCCCGCCGTCCCCCGCCGGCCCGGGGG
>NZ_JABCPZ010000198.1 GCF_013283785.1 Nonomuraea antri | reverse complement strand
GGTCCGGGGTCCACAAGCCGGGGCAGGTGGTCCGGGGTCCGGGTGCCGAGTCCCCCAAAGCCGAGGTTCGGGCCGAGGGTTCTTGGGCCGAGGCCCCGTCGGGCCGCGTTAGGGACCCCGGTGGCGAGCCCCGTCAAAGGCTGGGCTCAGGGGGACGTGGCTCAGGGGGTCGAATCCGGCGCCGACGCATCAGTGGACCGGCCGGCGCCCACCGACCGACGCCCACCGGCCGGCGGCCACCGGATTAGTGGCCCGTCAGTGGGCTGGGGTGAGGGTGCGTTTTCTGGTGGCGTAGATGTCGTCGATGAGCCCGTATGCACGAGCCTGTTCCGCCGTGAAGATGCGGTCGCGCTCGATGTCCTTCCTGATGTCGAGCTGGGTGCGGCCGGTGTGCCGGGTCAGGATGGCCTCCTGCTGGTCGCGCATGCGCAGGATCTCCCTGGCGTGGATCTGCAGGTCGCTCGACTGACCGCGGCCGCCCTCGGTGGCCGGCTGGTGGAGCAGGACGCGCGAGTGGGGCAGTGCGGCGCGCTTGCCGGCGGTGCCCGCGGCCAGCAGGACGGCGGCGGCCGACGACGCCTCGCCGATGCAGACCGTGTGGATGTCCGGGCGGACGAACTGCATCGTGTCGTAGATGGCGGTCATCGCGGTGAAGGAGCCGCCCGGCGAGTTGATGTAGAGGCTGATGTCCTGGTCGGGGTCGAGCGACTCCAGCGTGAGCAACTGCGCCATCACGTCGTTGGCGGTGGTGTCGTCGATCGGGGTGCCAAGGAAGATGACCCGGTCTTCGAACAGCTTGTTGTACGGGTTCATCTCCTTGATGCCGTACGAGGTGCGCTCGGTGAAGGACGGCAGCACGTAACGACCGCTCATGGTCAGTTCATCCCTTCTGCGATGTGGTCGACGAATCCGTACTCCAGCGCCTCCTGGGCGGTGAACCAGCGGTCGCGGTCGGAGTCGGCCTGGATGCGCTCGAGCGGCTGGCCGGTGTGGTGGGCGGTGATCTCGGCCATCCGCCGCTTGGTGTACATCAGGTTGTCGGCCTGGATCTGGATGTCGCTGGCCGAGCCGCCGATGCCGCCCAGCGGCTGGTGCATGACGACGCGGGCGTTGGGCAGGGCGTAGCGCTTGCCCCGCGCGCCGGCCGACAGCAGCACCTGGCCCATGGAGGCGGCGACGCCCATGGCGACCGTCGCCACGTCGCACGGGACGAACTGCATCATGTCGTACAGCGCCAGCCCTGCCGACACCGAGCCGCCCGGAGAATTGACGTAAAGCGTTATGTCGCGCTCGGGGTCTTCGGCCGCCAGTAAAAGCAGTTCGCCGCACAGCCGGTTGCAAATGTCGTCGTCGACCTCCTGGCCGAGCACGAGGATGCGTTCCTTCAGCAGGCGCCGGCTGAGCTGGTCTGGCCACTGCGCGTGCGCCGTCTCCGTCATGGCGGTCGCCTTTCCGTCGAAACCATTTCCCCTGCCGGAGACGCTAGACCCGGCCGCGCCGAACAATGGAATCTTTTCGCTGGCGGCGCATTTCTCCAAAGGCGCATTCCACCGAGAGCGAATTACCATCGACATAGAATCGCCGATGTGAGATGGAACCGATCCCTGCCACGGCGCTGGGCCTGCCTGATCCTCGGCGGGGCGCTGCTGATGCCGTACATGATGGCGGGGGTGCTGACCCTGGGCCTGGCCCGCGAGCAGGCCACCACCGACCTGTTCCTGCCCGCGCAGGCCGGGGTGTTCGCGGCGGTGCTGCCGGTGGTGGCGTTGACCGGGCTGTTCCTGCCGGTGCGCGGGCTGGAGGTCAACGCGGCCCAGGGGCTGCTCGGCGTGAACGTCGACACCCCGCCCAGGCACGCGCGCCGTTCCTGGCAGGAACGCCGCCGCACGTCCGCCTGGTTCACGCTGCACCTCGGGATCGGCGGCCTGACCAGCGGGTTCACGCTGGCGGTGGTGCCGTACTCGGTGTTCACGCTGGTGCTGCCGTTCGGCTCCGCACCGCGTCAGGTCTTCCGGTACGAGGTGTCGCCCGGCTGGGAGGGGCTGGCGTGGGCGGCGTCCGGCGTGGCGGTGCTGGGGCTCCTGATCGCGTCGGTGGCCGGCGCGGGCGCGCTGCTGGCCAGGCTCGCGCCGGCGCTGCTCGGCCCGACCCCGGCCGAGCGGCTGGCCGCCGCCGAGGAACACGCCCGTACGCTGGCCGAACGCAACCGCCTGGCCCGCGAGCTGCACGACTCGGTCGGCCACGCGCTCAGCGTCGTCACCCTGCAGGCGGCCGCGCCGGACGGGTGCTCGACCGCGACCCCGTCACGGCCAGGACGGCGCTGGCCGCGATCGAGCAGTCCGCCAGGGCCGCGCTGGAGGACCTCGACCACGTCCTCGGGGTCCTGCGCGAAG
Source organism: Nonomuraea antri (assembly GCF_013283785.1). Lineage (GTDB taxonomy): Bacteria > Actinomycetota > Actinomycetes > Streptosporangiales > Streptosporangiaceae > Nonomuraea > Nonomuraea antri. Next base: position 18,922 of record NZ_JABCPZ010000198.1, on the reverse strand, counting down.
GCGACTCCGAGCGCGACTGTCAACGCGACCCCAAGCGCGACTCCCGACGCGACGCCCAAAACGCCCCTGAACGCGACCCCGAACGCGACCCCCGGCGCGACCACGGGTCCGGGCATGACACCTGGCGGGCCGAGGGCCCCGGGCGGGCCGGCGGTCCCGGCGACGGGGCGGGTAGGAAACGGGCGCCGCAGGCGACGCTGGCCGATCTCGACGCCCTGGTGGCCGCCTCGGGCGCCCGGGTACTCCAGGAGGTAGGCGATCTGACCGGTGTGCCCGCCGTGGTGTCGAGGGAGGCCTACCGGATCGTCCAGGAGGCGCTGACCAACGCCATCAAACACGGCCACGGCCCGGTGCTGCTGGAGGCCGCCGTCCATGGCCGGGACCTCAGGCTGGAGATCACGAACGGGACCGGCCGCACCGCCGCGCCGGGCGGCGGCAGGGGCGTGACCGGCATGCGCGAACGCGTCCGCCTGCTCAGGGGCGAGCTGGAGGCCGGGCCGGCGGAGGGCGGCTGGCGGGTGAGCGTGCGCCTGCCGCTACGGTCTACCCCATGACGCTCAAGGTCGTGATCGCCGACGACGAGGACCTCATCCGCGCCGGCCTGCGCATCATCATCGACTCCGAGCCGGGGCTGAGCGTGGTCGGCGAGGCCGCCGACGGCGCGGCGGTGCTGCCCGTGGTGCGCCGCGAGCGGCCCGACGTGGTGCTGATGGACGTCCGCATGCCCGACGTCGACGGCATCCAGGCCACCACCCGGCTCATGACCCTGGACGACCCGCCCAAGGTGCTGGTGGTGACCACGTTCGAGAACGACGACTACGTCTACGACGCGCTGCGGGCCGGGGCCGCCGGGTTCCTGCTCAAGCGGACCAGGCCGGACGACCTGGTGCAGGCGATCAGGCTGGTGGCCGCCGGGGAGTCGCTGCTGTTCCCGGCGGCGATCCGCACGCTGGCGGGACGCCGGCCGACGGCGCAGGTGCCCGGCATCGAGCGGCTGACCGGGCGCGAGGGCGACGTGCTGCGGCTGATGACGCGCGGCCTGTCCAACGGGGAGATCGCGGCCGAGCTGGTCGTCAGCCACGAGACCGTCAAGACGCACGTCGGCAACGTGCTGGCCAAGCTGGGCGCGCGCGACCGCACCCAGGCCGTGATCGCCGCCTACGAATCGGGCTTCGTCTCCCCCCGCTGACGACGGGCCCGCCGAGAGCCGGGTCAGCGGCGGACGATGTCCGCGACCGGCAGCAGCGTGGCCTCGGCGACGCTCATCCCGGTCGCCGCCAGAAACTCGTCCACCAGGTGCAGCCCCACCGCGTACCCGGCCATGTCGGGAATGCCGCGCGGCTCCTGGCCGAACGCCTTCATCGCGCCGTCGCCCAGCACGTACGCCGACGTGTGCTGTATCCCGGCCAGGTCGAAGTCGGCCATGATCCGCTCGTGGGCCAGGTCGAAGGCGTCGCCGGTGACCATCGCCGACCACGGGCCCATCGCCTGCGGGCCCGACAGCTCGCGGACGAACGCCTCGGCCAGCCCCTCGGAGATCACGTGCTCGCCCACGGTCACGGTGACCGGGTTCCACTCCACGTTCCGGTACCGCGCGTTGTGGTGGAACTCGTGCACCGCGCAGTGCGCGATCCTGCCGATCACCTCCTCCGTCGGCCAGGCCACCACGTACAGCCAGTCGCCGGCGCCGCCCATGCCGTAGTAGCCGCCGGCCCGGACCATCAGCGCCTCGTCCTCGGGGTTGCCGAGCACGAACATGACGCGCAGCAGGTCGGGCTGCTTGGCGTCCTCGAGGTGGTCGGAGGCGCGGCGCAGCTCGCGCTCGATCTGGCCGAGCACGTCGGCCTCGATCATCCGCCGCACGGCGGGCAGGTAACGCGGGTCCTCGGCGTCGACGCGGAAACCGCCGGCCTGGTGGTGGATGTCGACGATGTCGCCCGGCATCGGGATGGCCGCGCGCATCGGGGTCAGCATCTCGCGCGCCAGGTCGGGGCGTCGCTCCAGGGGCTGCTCCAGCAGGTGCGCCATGGCGGTGAGTGTGTCGTGAACGTTGAACTCCATGTCGCCGACGCTAAAGCCTCACGTCGCGTCAGGCTCAAGTCGGTTTCCGCCGACGGCCCGCGTCTCACCAAAACCGGTGACCGCCGGGAGCCCCTTCCCGACCAACGGCTACAGCGGCGAGCCCTCGCCCGACTCGTCCCCCGGTGACTGGCCGGGCGTGCCAGGCCCGCTCCTGCTCGGCGACGGCGTGTCCGACTCCGAAGGGCGCGGCTCCGGCGTCTGCGGGGTCGGCGGCGGCGTGGGCACGAACACGGTCGGCGGCAACTGCCTGGGCAGCGGCTCCGAATCCTGCCGGTTCACCAGCAGCAACAGCAGGATCACCGTCACCAGCAGCAACAGCAGCGCCAGCGCCGTCGCGGCGGCCAGCACCCGCCTGCGCGTCTCGGTCAGCGGCCGCCTCCGCCCGGCAGGCCCGGGCAGCGCGGGCGCCCGGTCGGTCAGCCAGTACGGCACGAAGTCCGGCCCGTGCGCCTGCCCGATCAGGGTCCCGCCCACCATCACCGGCTCCAGGAACCGCTCGGCCCCAGGACGCCCGGGCACGTACGGCACCGCCACCCACGGCGCCGGCCCGGTGTCCGCGGCCAGCACCTCGGGCATGCCGTCGATCACCGACGACCCGGCGGACCCCGAGGCCCCAGCGGCGGCCGAGGTCCTGGTCCTGGCCGCGGCGCGGCCCAGCCAGCCGCGCACCCCGGTCCGCTCCCCGCCGGCCTCCCTGATCGCCCGCACGAACCGTTCGCGGGCCGCCGCGTCCAGCGCCGCGCCCCGCGTCAGGACGGCCAGCGACACCGCACGCCCGTCAGGCGCCTGGCCCAGGTACACGAACCCGGCGGGCGCCGAGTGCAGCCGGGCCTGCACCACGAACGGCCCCAACCGGGGCGGGTCACCGTACTGCAGCGGACTTGCCACATTTGCCATGTAAGCACAGACGTGGCGTCGTGCACGTTTGCGGCACGTTTGGTGGAATGGCGTCATGAGCGTCGCCGAAGAGTTGCCTGGCGGAAACGACGCGGCACTGCTGCGTCAGAGTCTCGACGAGGTCCGGCGTGTCATCGTCGGGCAGGACCACATGGTCGAGCGGCTGATCGTGGCCTTGCTGGCCCGAGGTCACTGCCTGCTCGAAGGGGTTCCAGGCGTCGCCAAGACCCTCGCCGCGGCCACCCTGGCCACCGTCGTGGGCGGCACGTTCGCCCGGATCCAGTTCACCCCCGACCTGGTGCCGTCCGACATCGTGGGCACCCGCGTCTTCCACCCGTCCAACGAGAAGTTCGACGTCGAGCTCGGCCCGGTGTTCGTCAACTTCCTGCTCGCCGACGAGATCAACCGCGCGCCGGCCAAGGTGCAGTCGGCGCTGCTGGAGGTCATGGCCGAGCGGCAGGTGACGCTGGCCGGGGTCACCCATCCGCTGCCCAAGCCGTTCATCGTGCTGGCCACCCAGAACCCCATCGAGTCCGAGGGCGTCTACCCGCTGCCCGAGGTGCAGCGCGACCGGTTCCTGTTCCGGGTGCGGGTGCCGCACCCGACCGCGCACGAGGAGCTGGAGATCCTGCACCGCATGAGCGTCACCCCGCCGGTGCCCGACCGGATGCTCGACCCGGCCAAGCTGCTGTCGCTGCAGCAGGCCGCCGAGCAGGTCTCGGTGCACCAGCTCGTCGCCGACTACGTGGTGCGGCTGGTCATGTCCACCCGCTCGCCCGCCGAGTACGGCCTGCCCGATCTGGCCGACACGATCGAGATCGGGGTGAGCCCGCGCGCCACGCTCGGCCTGGTCTCCGCCGGGCGGGCGCTGGCGCTGCTGCGCGGCCGCGACTACCTGCTGCCCGACGACGTGCGCGACGTCGCGGTGGACGTGATGGCGCACCGGCTGATGCTCACCTTCGACGCCCTGGCCGACAACGTCGACCCCGAGCAGGTCGTCAAGCAGATCCTGCACGCCGTACCGCCGCCGCTGGTGGTCTGGAACCAGAACCGATGACGAGCACCGCCGAGCAGGCGCTGCGGCGGCTGGAGCTGACCGTCACCCGGCGGCTGGACGGCCTGCTGCACGGCGCGCACCAGGGCCTGCTGCCCGGCACCGGCAGCGAGGCCGGCGACAGCCGCGTCTACGTGCCGGGCGAGGACGACGTGCGCCGCATGGACTGGGCGGTCACCGCGCGCACCACGATCCCGCACGTGCGCGACCTGATCGCGGACCGCGAGCTGGAGACCTGGGCGCTGGCCGACCTGTCGCCGAGCATGGACTTCGGCACCGCCGAGACCGACAAGCGCGACCTGGTGGTGGCCGCGGTCGGCGCGATCGGGTTCCTGTCGAGCCGGCTGGGCGACAGGTTCGGCGCGCTGGTGCTGCACGACGAGTACGTGCACCGCATGCCCGCCCGCACCGGACGCCCGGCGCTGTACGGGCTGCTCAACTCGCTCATGGACGCCCCGCGCGGCCGGATCGTCCCCGACGCGCCGGATCTGGCCGAGGGCATCGAGGTGCTGTCCGCCTCGCGCCGCCGCCGCGGCATGCGGGTGGTCGTGTCGGACTTCCTGGACGCCCGCCCGGAGCTCGACCCGGACGTGGAGCGGCCCTGGGAACGCCCGATCCGCCGCCTGGCCGCCCGCCACCAGGTGCTCGCCGTCGAGGTGATCGACCCGCGCGAGCTGGAACTGCCGGACGTCGGCCGCGTCGCGTTCACCGACCCCGAGACCGGGAACGTACGCGAAGTGCACCTTTCCTCCAAAGTCCGGCAAGCGTACGCAGAAGCCGCCGAGCTGCAGCGCGAATGCACCCGACTGGCGCTGCGCCGCGCCGGGATCGCCCACCTGGTGCTGCGCACCGACCGCGACTGGGTCTTCGACGTCGCCCAGTTCGTGCTGCGCCAGCGCCGCATGAGCCACCTGGCGCACCGGAGACACGCATGACGGGCGAACCGGGCGAGGAGGCCGCGTGACGTTCCTGGCACCCGGCTGGCTCTGGCTGTTCGCGCTGGTCGCGCTGGTCGTGGCCGGGTACGTGGCGGCGCAGTTCGCCCGGCGCCGCTACACCGTCCGCTTCACCAACCTGGCCCTGCTCGACCTGGTCGCCCCGGCCGGGCCCGGCTGGCGCCGCCACGTCGCCCCCGCGCTGTTCCTGGTCATGATGTCGCTGCTGGTCATCGGCGCGGCCAAACCCGCCGACCAGGTCCGGGTGCCGCGCGACCGGGCCACCATCATGATCGCCCTGGACGTGTCGCTGTCCATGGACGCCGACGACGTCCAGCCCAACCGCATCAGCGCCGCCAAGGCCGCCGCCCAGGCGTTCGCCAGGGAACTGCCCGACCGCTTCAACGTGGGCGTGGTGTCGTTCGCCCGCTCGGCCAACGTGGTCGTCTCCCCCACCACCGACCACCAGGCCGTCGTCACCGCCATCGGCAACCTGACCACCCGCCCGGGCACCGCCATCGGCGAGGCGGTCTTCAACTCGCTCGACGCGGTGCGCTCCTTCGACCAACAGGCCGCAACCGACCCGCCGCCGTCCGCGATCGTGCTGCTGTCCGACGGCGACAACACCTCGGGACGCTCGGTCAACGAGGCCATCGAGGCCGCCCAGCAGGCCCGCGTGCCGGTCTCGACCATCGCCTACGGCACCCAGGAGGGCACCGTCAACATCGACGGCCGCCCGGTGAACGTCCCGGTCAACAAGCAGACCCTGCAATCGCTCTCGGACGGCACCAGCGGCCGCGCCTACGCCGCCGAGTCGGGCAGCGAGCTGCGCGAGGTCTACGAGCAGATCGGCACCTCGCTCGGGTTCAAGCTGGTCAACCAGGAGATCACGCAGTGGTTCATCGTGGCCGCGATCGTCGCCGGGCTGCTGGTGGCCGGTGCCGCGGTCCTGTACGGTTCCCGGATCCCGTAACGTTTTCCCACGTGGCCCACTATTTCTCCGAGCAGCCCTCGACGGCGAGCAGACCGGGCTCCGTCGACCTGGTGCTGCCCGACCTGCACCTGCGGCTGGAGACCGACAGCGGCGTGTTCTCCCCCGAGCGGGTCGACGTCGGCACCAGGATCCTGCTGGAGACCGTCCCGCCGCCGCCGCAGGGCGGCGACCTGCTCGACCTGGGCTGCGGCTACGGGCCGATCGCACTGACCATGGCGAAACGGGCGCCCGAGGCGACGGTGTGGGCCGTCGACGTGAACAGGCGCAGCCTGGAGCTCACGGCGCGCAACGCCGAGGCCGCCCGCCTTTACAAAGTAAGATCGGCTCATGTCGACGAAGTGCCGGACGACGTGAGGTTCCGCGCGATCTGGTCCAACCCTGCGATCCGCATCGGCAAGCAGGCCTTGCACGACATGCTCACCAGGTGGCTGTCACGCCTCACCCCCGACGGCGTGGCCTACCTGGTCGTCCAGAAACACCTCGGCTCCGACTCCCTGCAGCGCTGGCTCGGCGAGCAGGGCTGGCAGGCCTCCCGTGAGGCCTCCAGGGCCGCCTACCGCGTACTGAAGGTGACCCGATGAGAAGGCAACTGCGCCCCACCGACGTCAAACGGCTCAACCGCACCTGGCGCAGGAACACCGCCAACCGGCTCTCGCTGATCGTCGAGTCGGTCACCGGCCCGTTCAACATCGGCTCGATCTTCCGCAGCGCGGCCGCGTTCGGCGTCGACCAGATCTGGCTGGCCGGCAACGCCACCCCGCCCACCAACCCCAAGGCGGGCAAGACCGCGCTCGGCACCGAGCGGCTGGTCACCTGGCACGAGGCGGTGCCGGCCACCGAGGCGGTCAAGGCCGCCAAGGACGACGGCTACGCGGTGCTGGCGATCGAGCTGACCGCGGAGGCCGTGCCGCTGCACCGCGCCGACCTGGGCCGCGACGTGTGCCTGGTGGTCGGCAGCGAAGACCACGGCTGCTCGCCCGCGCTGCTCGACGCCGTCGACGGCGTCTGCTACATCCCGCAGGTCGGGCGGGTGGGCTCGTTCAACGTGTCGGTGGCCGCGGCCATCGCGCTGGCCGAGGCCCGCCGCCAGGAATGGCAGGAACTCCCCGATTCGTAACCACACCGGTCTCTGACAGAAGGCATACTTCGGAACGTGCTCAGCCGTCGATACGCGTTTCTCGATCATCCGGGCCCGCTGGCCTTCGCCCACCGCGGCGGCGCGGCTGAAGGCGCGGAGAACACCTTCGCGGCCTTCGAACGCGCCGTGCGGCTGGGCTACGTCTACCTGGAGACCGACGCGCACGCCACCGCCGACGGCGTGCTGCTCGCCTTCCACGACCACACCCTCGACCGGGTCACCGACCAGCGCGGCCGCATCTCCGAGCTGCCCTACAGCGCGGTCAGGCGGGCCCGCATCGGCGGCAGGCACGAGATCCCGCTGCTGGAGGACCTGCTCGGCACCTGGCCGCAGGCCCGGTTCAACATCGACGTCAAGGAGGCGGCCGCCATCGGGCCGCTGGCCGAGGCGATCAGGCGGACCGACGCCTACGACCGCATCTGCCTGACCTCGTTCTCCGACGAGCGGCTCGTGCTGGCCAAGGCGGCGCTGGGCAGGGACGTCTGCTCGGCGCTCGGCCCGCGCGGGGTGGCCGCGCTGCGCGCCGCCGCCACCACCTCCGGCTACGGCCGCCTGCTGGCCCGCCTGTCGCGCGCGGGCATCCCGTGCGCGCAGGTGCCGGTGGGCTTCCGCGGCCTGCGCGTCACCACCCGCGCCCTGGTACGCACCGCGCACGCCATCGGCATGCAGGTGCACGTGTGGACGATCAACGACACCGTCCGCATGGAACGCCTGCTCGACCTGGGCGTCGACGGCATCATGACCGACAACGTGACCGGGCTGCGCGACGTGCTGGACGGCCGCGGCCTGTGGCACCCGCACGGGCTGGCGGCCTGACCCACCGGCCGCCGCCGGGCGAGAACACCCGATTGCGGACAGGGCGCGCCGTTGCCCTGTACGGTTTGGATAGTTCCACGACCCTTTGGGTTATGGACCGATTCCCTTTCTCCCGCCCGGCGACCGTTTCGGGAGAATGGGAGCTTCGTCAATCACGACCGACGACGTCACCGGCCCGCGCGGCGCTGCCAGAACGCCGCGGACCCCAGGCAGCGGCCGGGCGGCGGCGGAGTCCTGCATAGGAGCGACTGAGATCACGATGCCCGTACCCGCACCCCCCGCGGCCCGCGACGACTCTCCCCCAGCCCGCCGGCGCGAGCAGCGCGGCTGGTACCTCTACGACTGGGCCAACTCCGCCTTCTACACCACCGTCATCACGGTCTTCCTCGGCCCGTACCTGATCTCGGTGGCGACCAGCGCGGCCTGCGCCAAGGACTTCCCGACGATGCCGGCCGCCGACTGCGCCCGCGACTTCGACTCGCTGATCACCCCGCAGCTCGGGTTCGTGGACGTGCTGGGCCTGGACATCCGCCCAGCCGCCATCTGGGGCCTGGCCACCACGGTCGCGGTGCTCCTGCAGATCGTGTTCCTGCCGATCGCGGGCGCGCTGGCCGACCACACCGGGCGCAAGCGCGAACTGCTGGGCGCGTTCGCCTACGTCGGCGCGCTGGCCACGCTCGGCCTGTACTTCCTCGACGGCCAGCGCTACCTGCTGGGCCTGGTGCTGTTCGTGCTGGCCAACCTGGCCTACGGCTGCTCGGTGGTGGTCTACGACTCGTTCCTGCCGCAGATCGCCACCGCCGAGGAGCGCGACGCGGTCTCCTCGCGCGGCTGGGCCATCGGCTACCTGGGCGGCGGCCTGCTGCTGGCGCTGAACCTGGCGCTCTACCTCAACCACGAGGCGCTGGGCCTGGACACCGGCACCTCGGTACGCATCAGCCTGATCTCGGCCGGGCTGTGGTGGGCGATCTTCACGATCGTGCCGCTGCTGCGGCTGCGCAACCGGCCGGTGCCCGCGCACGAGACCACCGCGCTCGGCTCGATGACCGGCAGCTTCCGCCAGCTCGGCCGCACCCTGGCCGAGCTGCGCCGCTACCCGCTGACGTTGCTGCTGCTGGTGGCGTACCTGGTCTACAACGACGGCATCCAGACCGTCATCGGGCACAGCGCGCCGTTCGCCGCGCAGGCGCTGAAGCTCGACACCAGCGTGACGATCGTGGCGATCCTGATGGTGCAGTTCGTGGCGTTCTTCGGCGCGCTGCTGCTGGGCCGGCTGGCGCGCAGTTTCGGCACCAAGCGGACCGTGCTGGCCAGCCTCGTGGTGTGGACGGCGATCGTGATCGTGGCACTGTTCGTGCAGGAGGGCGCGGCCGTGCAGTTCTACCTCATGGCGCTGGCCATCGCCATCGTGCTGGGCGGCACGCAGGCGTTGTCGCGCTCGCTGTTCTCGCAGGTGATCCCGAAGGGCCGGGAGGCGGAGTACTTCAGCCTGCTGCAGATCAGCGACAAGGGCTCGGCCTTCATCGGCAACCTGACGATCACGCTGGCCGTGACGCTGACCAACAGCTACCGCATCGCCATCGTCTCGCTGATCATCTTCTTCGTCATCGGCTTCGTGCTGCTGGCGCTGACGAACCTGCCCCGGGCCATCCGCGCCGCGGGCAACGAGGTCCCCAGCGGGATCTGACCCCCTTCGTCCGTGTGGAGCCCACCCGTTCGATCGGACCGTTTCCATGACCGATGAGCGCAACCTGCACTGCCGCGTCTGCGGGCTCGAGCAGGCGAGCCCGCCCTGGGGCGCGGACGGGAAGACCCCGACCTGGGAGATCTGCGCCTGCTGCGGCACCGAGTTCGGCTACCAGGACGCCACGCCCAAGGCCGTGATGCGGGCCAGGACGTCGTGGATCTCCCGCGGCTACCCGTGGCACGAGGAGTCGGCGCGGCCGGCCGCCTGGCGGCTGGAGGACCAGATCATCCACGCTCAGGGCCTGGGCCGCTAGCCCGGCCCCCGCCCTGCCCGGACGGGCCGGGGGCGGCCAGGACCATGGTGCCCGGGCCCTGCGCCGCCCCGGGGCCGCCGACGACCGTGACCGTCTCGGCGTTCGCCTCGCCCCCGCAGTGCGGGCAGGTCGGCACCGGCGTGAACCGCTCGCCGCAGCTGTGCACCAGCAGCGCGGGCGGGCCGCCGGGCGGCGTGGACCACCGGTCGCCCCAGGCCATCAGCATCATCAGCGCCGGTACGACCTCGCGCCCCGACTCGGTGAGCACGTACTCGTGGCGGACCGGCCGCTCCTGGTACGGCCGCCGCCCCACCACCCCGGAGGCGACCAGATGCTCCAGCCGCCGGGTCAGCAGGTTCCTGGAGATGCCCAGGTCCTCGGCGAGGTCGTCGAACCTGCGCACGCCGAGGAACAGATCGCGCAGGATCAGCGGTGTCCACGGCTCGGCCAGCACGCCGACGGCCCTGGCGATGGAGCAGTGCATCTCACCGAACCTGTTCATGCGACCAGAGTAGTGGGTTGACAAACTGAACTCACTACGGCTCCCGGTCGAGCCGCTGGAACAGCCCGTAGACGAACCTGGCCCGGTAGCGCACCCCCTCGTGCGCGAAGTCGACCACCCAGTGGTTCGGGGCCAGGCCCTCGCCGTGCTCGGAGCCGGGGAAGCTGGTGCCGACGTCGGCGACCACGCACTGCCACGGCACCAGGTCGGGCAGGGTCAGCGCGGCCTGCCGGCCGGGGCGCACGAACCACAGGTTCCACAGCTCGCCCTCCGGTCCGGTCAGCGCCTCGAACTCCAGCTCCGGCCAGGACGGCAACCGCCACCGCGCCACCTGGCAGTTCAGGCTGCCGACCGGCTTGACGCCCTGATGGGCGGGCGGGCCGAGCGCCATCCGCAGCGCGGCCAGCCCTTTCGGCGCCCGCGCGGAGTGGGCCAGTTTCGTCCAGTGGGCGTGCGCGGCACGCAGTTCGGCCCTGGTCGCGCCCAGGTCCTCGAGCGCGTCCTCCACGCGGGCGGCGTTGAGATCGCGCATGCGGTGCATCAAGGTCAGTTCGAACTCGCGTACCCCGAAGGTCATGGCATCCAAGCCTGCCAGAAACCGGGCCGTCACTGTGTGTTCATCTGTCGTTAACTCCTGGTGGCGGCGGGGACGGCGCGCCGCCGGTGAGCGTGTCCTCGGGGCGCAGCGGCACGTTGGCCTCGCGGACGTAGTAGCGCCGGGCCCGGCCCGCGCCGCTCAGCAGCCGGTGCAGGTAGCGTCCGACCAGCGCCGACGCCGCCAGCGTGAGCCCGGCGAGCAGCAGTTGCGCCGCCGCGACCACGGAGACGGGCGCCGCGCCGAGCAGGCCGAGCACCGCGAGCACGGCCGCCGCGAACGCGCCGAGCGCGCCCATGGCGTACACGAGCGTGAGCGGCCGCGTGGAGAAGCCGAAGAACAGCTCGAACGCGTGCCCGGCCAGCCGGGCCAGGCGCAGCTTGGACCGGCCGGCCGTGCGCGGCCGGTGCGAGACGGGCGTGACCGCGTACGCCGCGCCGACCAGCGGCACCGCCGGGATGAACCACGGCAGCCGCAGCTCGGTGATCGTCCGCGCCACCTCGGTGCGCACCAGACGGAACGTGGAGGCGCCCCTGGGCAGGTCGATGCCGAACACCCGCCTGGCCGCCCAGTGCAGCCCCGCCGAACCCGCCCGGCGCACCAGCGGGTCGCGCCGGCCGCGCCGCTCGCCGAACACCACGTCGTAGCCCTCGCCCGCCTTGGCCAGCAGCGACCAGATCTCCTCGGGCGGCACCTGCAGGTCCGCGTCGCACTGCACCACCCACGGCTGCCCGGCGTAGCGGAAGCCGGCCGCCATGACCGCGTCGATGCCGAAGTTGCGGGTGAAGGACAGGTAGCGCACCCGCTCGTCGACGGCGGCCAGGCGGCGGATCCTGGCCAGCGAGTCGTCGCCGCTGCCGTCGTCGACGAACAGGATCTCCAGCTCGTCGATGCCCTTGAGCGCGTCGGCGAGCGCGGCGTGGGCCACCTCCACCTGCGCGCCCTCGTTGAAACAGGGCACCAGCACGCTCAGCCCGGTCTTCACACCCGCCTCCTCAGCACCACTCCGAGCACCAGCCCCTGCGCGCCCAGCGCGTACACCGCACCGGCCGCGCCGGCCAGCGGGATCAGCGCCGCGCCCAGCGCCGACACCACCGCCCACGACAGCACGGCGGCCCGCGCGCTGGTGCGCAGCCCGGGCTCGCCGGTGTTCTCCAGCACGAACATCCCGAAGCCGGCCACCGTGTTGACGGGCAGCAGCGAGGCCAGCAGCGCGCCCAGCACGACCAGGGAACGGGTGCCCGCCGCGCCCCCGGCCAGCGCCGCGCCGGCCAGCACCAGCCAGCCCGCGCCCGCCCACACCGACAGCCCGGCCACCCGCCGCACGAGCGCGCGCAGGGCCGCGGCGTCGCCCGCGGCCAGCTTGAGCACCAGCCTGGGCTGGTAGATCCGCTGCACGGTGTAGATCACGGACGCGGCGAAGCCCCAGCCGAGGATCATCAGGTACAGGTCGCCGCTCTGGCCCGCGTACGAGGTGAGCGACAGCTCGGCGAACAGGGTGCCGACGGTCGCGTTGGCCATCACGTCGGCCGCGCCCATGAGCACGACCGTGCCGGCCAGGATCCGGCGCAGCGACCCGCCGTGCGAGCCCCGCCCGGCGCCGGCGGGCAGGCCGCGAAGCAGGGCCAGGTTCAGCACGACGACCACGGCGAGCAGGCCCGCCAGGTAGCCGGCCGGGCGCACGTGGGCGGCCATGGCCAGCCCGGCCATGCCGATCAGGGCCAGCCCGAGCAGCGTGAAGTGCAGGGTGTCGCGGCTGTAGCGGCCCAGGGCCCGGTGCACGGCCGCGCCCAGCATGCCGCAGCCGAGCGCGACGTAGTAGGCGATGGCCAGCAGGTAGAGGGTGACGGCCGCGTCCGGGGCCAGGACGAGCGCGGTCACCGCCACCGCGCCGACCGCGGGCGGCAGGTAGGCCACGACCGCGCGCAGCAGCCCGGCGAGCTGTTCGCGGGTGCGGCGGGCGCGCGGGATGAGCGTGAGCGCGGCCTTCTCCGGGCCGGACTGCACGAGCATGCTCAGCCAGCCGACCGCGCCCACGGCGGCGGCGTAGGCGTCGAAGTCGGCCTCGCTCCAGGCGGTGACCAGGACGGCGGCCGAGCCGTACAGCAGCAGCCGGAAGGTGGCCCGGCCGCCGAGCAGGGTGAGCAGGCGGCGCGGGCCGATCCGATGAGCCGCGGCGAAAGCCGCGTCGGGGGCCGCCGCCGGGGCTGCGTCGGGAGTCGCCGCGTGGGCCGCCTCGGGTACCGCGTCGGGAGTCGTGTCCGGGGTCATGTCTCCTCCAGGGCGCGGGTGACGGCCTGGCGGAGCGGGCGTTCGCCGGTGGCGAGGTGGGCGAGCAGCGCCTCGCGGATGCCGTCGTCGCCGAAGCGTTCGCGCACGCCCGGCAGCGACGGCCCGTCCGCCACCCCGAACAGCGCCACGAACAGCGTCGCGACCCGCTCGGGCGGGAAGTCCGGCCACAGGCTCAGCAGCTCGCGCACCGCCTCGGCGCCGGGCCCGGGCACGGCGGGCGCGGCCGGCCAGGTGGTGTCACGCCCCGGCCCGGCCAGCCAGCGCCGCACGCCCGCCACCCGTTCCGCGACGTAGGCGCGGTCGGCGCCGGGCAGCCTGGCCGCGGCCAGCTCCGCGTCGTAGCAGGTGGCGTGCAGGACCGCGCACACCTTGGCGAACGCGGGCGGCTTGGCCGGCAGCCGTTCCGGCGGGAGCCGGACGACCTGCTCGAACGCGGCCCTGGCCGCGGCCGACGACTTGGCCTTGGCGACGAAGGCGTCGAACTCCTTGTACCAGCGGGAGATCGTCTCCCGGTCGGGCGCGTCCGGCCCGATGGCCGGCTGGGCGCGTACCCAGCGGAGCATGGGCTCGGTCAGGTACGCCGACAGCGGATCCGCCCCCGCGGGCTCGTCGCCGTCCGGCGTGGGGCCGGGACGGTAGAGCGCGCCGCAGGACCGGCACGAGTAGCGGGCCGGGCGCAGCGGTCTTCTGATCAGCGTGGGATGCGGGTGGCCGCACTGCACGCAGCTCACGGGCGACCTCCTCGAGGTCCGGGACGATTCGGTGACGGGGTTCGGAAGGGGACGGGCTCAGAAAGGGACGGGCTCAGAAAGGGACGGGCTCAGAACGGGACGGGCTCAGAACGGGACGGCGAGGGCGTCGGAGGGGACCAGCTCGGCGCCCAGGCCGGTCTTGATCTCCGCCTGCCCCTTGCCGAGGACGAGCCCGGCCCGGCCGGCCCCGATCGCCCACTCGATCAGGCGGACGTACACGTCGAAGTACAGGTGCTTGCGGCCCCCGTCCTCGATCGGGACCGAACCCCAGCTCAGCGCGACGGGCCAGGACGGGTGATCGAGCACCAGGGACAGGCCGAGCAGCCGCCCGCCGCGTTCGCGGTAGGCCACCGCCACCACCTCGTCGCCGCCGACCAGCGCGTCCAGGTAGGGCACCGGCAGCGGGGCGAGCGGGAAGAGCCTGCCGCGGTGCTTGAGGTCGTTCTCGGCGCGCAGCGCGGCCACCTCGGCGCCCGTCACCAGGTCGCGGGCGGGCCCGGTGGCGATGTCCAGGTCGGCGGCGAGCGTCTTGGCGCGCCGCCGCAGCGAGTCCCTGCGCGCCCGGTCGAGCAGCGCGTACCACGGGCCGAGGTCGGGCCACGGGGTGGCGATCCTGGCCAGCGGCGCGGTGGGCAGGCGCAGCTTGACCCGGCCGGGCAGCAGCGCGGGCTCGCCGGGCGACACCTCGCGCCACACGGCCGACGTCCAGCCGCGGCCCAGCTCGGCGCGTACTCCGCGCAGGTAGCCGCGCAGCAGGTCGCGCCGCTCGGGCTCGCGCACGCCGCCGGTGAACCACCAGCCCTTCTGCGAACGGTTGGCCGGGGCGTGCACGTCCAGCAGGCCCGCGCGGTCGCGGTAGCCGGCGTAGCGGCCGCGGCGCGGGCGCACGCCGCGCAGCGAGGCGGAGACGGCGCCGACCGCGACGCCGTCGCGGCGCAGGACGGTGAGCAGGACGGGCGCCTGCGCGGCCCAGGCGTAGGCGCGCAGCAGGTCGTAGCGCCAGGTCACCAGCCTGCCGGCGGCCAGGCGCAGCTCCTCCCAGTCGCCGGGCTCGGGGTCGTGGCGCGGGTCCAGGGTCTGCAGCGTGAGGCTCATCCCATCGACCACCTGGGCACGGCGACGACGTGCATCGGGACGGGCTCGAAGCCCAGCGTCCGCTTGACCTCCGCCTGGCCCCGCCCGGCGAACAGGCGTTTGCCGCCGTGCTCGACGGCCCGGCGCACGACGCGGACGTAGCTGTCGAAGTACAGGTCCTTGCGCCCGCCCTCGTCCGGGCGCAGCGCCGCCCACGGGCCGTAGGCGGGGGCGTCCGGGTGCTCGTACACCAGGGCGAAGGCCAGCAGTCTGGCGCCTTCGTGGTAGGAGACGACGCTGACGTCCTGGCGGCGGATCAGGGCGGCGAAGTAGGCGGCGGGCAGCGGCGCGCGGGGATCGAGGCGGGCGGCCAGCCGTTCGCCGTGGCGGCGGTTGAGCTCGGCCAGCTCCTCCGGGTCGAGGTCGTGCCGGGCGCGTCCCTCGCGCACCTCCAGGTCGGGGGCGGCGGCGATCTTCCTGCTCTGGCCGCGCAGCGACGTCCTGCGGCCCTTGCCGAGCGAGGCCAGCCAGCCGTCCACGGACGCCCACCGCAGCGGCATGACCGCGGTGCCCGGCGAGCCCCTGCTGATCGCGCCGCGCCGGGCGATCTCGGGCAGGCGGGGCTCGGTCACCATGCGGTAGAGCACCCCGGCCAGGCCCCAGCCGAGCTGGCGGCGGGCGGCTCGCTCGAACTCGCGCATCAGCCGCCGCCGCGTCTCCGGCGCCACCTCGTCGCTGAAGTGCCAGGTCGGCCCGTTGGAGTGACCGGGCAGCCGGACGTCGAGCACGATCGGCTCGCGGCGCGGGCGCGCGGGACGCGCCGTGCGCGCCGACCGCAGGCCGACGTAGACCGCGCCGGCCACGCCCACCACCCGGCCGCCGTCGCGGAAGACGGCCAGCAGCGGGCGCGCCCACGACCCCAGCGACGAGGCGGCGATGACGTCGTAAGCCCAGATCGCGCTCAGTCCCTCGGCCAGGCGGAACTCCTCCCAGCCGGCCGGCTCGGGATCACTGCAGGGATCTAACACTTCAGGCTGCACTCGGTGGTCCCCAGGAAGCGAAAATGATCACAAGATGGACACGACTGATCACATCGTCAGGAGAGACGTGGATCATGTCTACGTGATTCCCGGGGCGCGCGTTCACCACCACTGACGGACGCGTCCTGATCATCCTACTCACCCCAAGGGGATGGCATGAAAGTTGGGATAACCGGCGGAAACGGCTTCATCGGCCGCTACGTTTGCGAAGAGCTCGCGACACGCGGTCACACGCCACTCGTGCTCGACCACCGGACCCGTCCAGAGCCCGATCTCCCCTGGGAGGTCATGCGCGGCGACATCAGGGACGCGACCGTCATGACCGAACTGGCCGCGCACAGCGACGCGATCATCCACCTGGCGGCGGTACTCGGCACGCAGGAGACCATCACCAACCCGCGTCCGGCCGCCGAGACCAACCTCATGGGCGGGCTCAACTTCCTCGAGGCCGTCGCCCAGTACGACCTGCCCGGCGTCTACATCTGCGTCGGCAACCACTGGATGGACAACAGCTACTCCATCTCCAAGACCGCGGTCGAGCGTTTCGTGCGCATGTTCAACGCCCATCGCGGCACCCGGGTGAACAACGTCCGCGTGGTCAACGCCTACGGGCCGCGTCAGCAGGCCGCGCCGCCGTTCGCGCCGGGCAAGGTCAGGAAGATCACCCCCGCCGTGGTGTGCCGGGCGCTGTCCGGCATGCCCGTCGAGCTGTACGGCGGCGGCACCCAGGTCTCCGACATGGTCTGGGTCGGCGACGTGGCCAAGGCGCTGGTCTCGGCCCTGGAGACGGCGGCCGGCGGCGTCGTGCTCGACCACTGCGTCGAGGTCGGCCCGGCCACCTCGGCCACCATCCGCGAGGTCGCCGAGCTCGTCATCGAGCTGTGCGCGACCCGCGGCTACCCCCGGGTGCCCATCGCCGACCTGCCGATGCGGCCGGGCGAGACGCCTGACACGGCGGTGACGGCCGACACCGAGACGCTGCGGTCGGTGGGCATGGACCCCGCGTCGCTGGTGTCGCTCGAAGAGGGCATGGCCAAGACCATCGACTGGTTCATCGAGACCAGGGGCGTGCACTGGGACGTCCCCGCCGCTCAGGGTGCCGCCGCGGCGGAACCGGCGTGAGACGTCTGGTCGTCCTGGGCGGCTCGGACGGCACGATCAGCACGTTCCGCGCCGCCCGGCGGCTCGGCCTGGGCACGATCTGCGTCGACCTGCGGGCCGACGCGCCCGCAGTCCCGGAGGCGGACGAGTTCCTGCACGTCAGCACGCGCGACGTGGCGGCGGTCGCGGCGGCGCTGAGCGGCCGCGACGACCTGGCCGGGGTGATCGCGCCGGGCACCGACATCAACCTGCCGTCGCTGGTCGAGCTGGCCGGACGGCTCGGGCTGCCGTCCGGGCTCAGCTCCGGCGCGCTGCGCGTGTCGACGGACAAGGCGTACTTCCGCGAGGTCTGCGAGAACCTGGGCCTGGGCGGGCCCGCCCACGTCAGCGGCGAGGCGGGCGCGGCCGGTGAGGCCGGTGAGGTGCTGGACGCGGCCGGGCGGCTGACGTTCCCGGTGATCGTCAAGCCGGTCGACTCGGGCAGCTCGCGCGGCATCACCGTCTGCGCCGGGCCGGACGAGCTGCCCCCGGCGGTCGCATCGGCGGCCGCGGCCTCACCGACCGCGACCGTGATCGTGGAGGAGCTGCTCACCGGCCAGGACCTGTGCGGCGAGGCGTTCGTCCAGGACGGCTCCGTCGCGCTGCTCGGGCTGAGCGACCGGGTGGTGACCGCGCCGCACGTCGTGGCGGTCGGCCACGACATGGGCCCGCGCGCCGAGGAGCTGACCAAGGAGGTCACCCGGCAGCTCGAACTGCTCTGCGCCGAGGTGGGCTACCGCGACGGGCCGGTCAACCTGGACCTGTTCGTCGACGGCGGCACGGTGACGCTGGTCGAGATGGGCACGCGCATCGGCGGCAACGGCATGGGCGAGGCGCTGGGCCTGATGTACGGCGTGGACACGGTGGCGGCGGCCGTACGGCTGGCCGTCGGCGAACGGCCCGCGCTCGCGCCACGCGGGCCACGGCACGTCGGCGTGCGCATGCTGCGCTCGCCAGCGACCGGCACACTGGCCGGACTGGACGGGGTACCGGCCGCGCTGGGTTCGCCCGGCGTGGCGGACGTGCTGGTCACGACCGCGCCCGGGCAGCCGGTGGCGCCGTACACGGAGTGCCGGGCCAAGCTGGGGTACGTGCTGGCCACGGGCGGGTCGGCGGAGGAGGTCGGGCGGGCGCTGGCTGAGGCCGAGCGGCTGATCCGCGTCAGAGTCGACCCGCACGGCGACGCGCAGGCCGATGGGCAGGTTGATGCGCACGACAACGGGCACGTCGATGCGCATGCCGAAGGGCGCATCGACGCTCACGTCGACGGGCAGGCCGATGCGCATGCCGGCGGGCACGTCGACGCTCACGTCGATGCGCGCTGAGTTCTCGGCGGCGGCGCTCGCCGGGTTCTCGGCCGGGCGGTGGGAGCGGGCGTATCGGCGGGTGGCCGCGCTGGCCTTCGCGCGGGTGCCGTTCTACCGCGACCAGTGGGTGGCGGCCGGGCGGTCGCTCGACGTGCCGCTGCCCACGCCGTCGGCGGCGCTGGCCGGTGAGCTGCACCGGCTGTGCCCGTTCGCGCGGCCGTTCGACGCCGCCGCCGAGCCGTCCCCGTGGATCGGCGCGCCCCGGGTGCTGCGGGACGCGCTCGTCCTGGCCGGAGTGCTCCCC
>NZ_JABCPZ010000197.1 GCF_013283785.1 Nonomuraea antri | reverse complement strand
CCCTTCCTAAACTGGAGTCATGCCAGAGGGAGACGCCGTCTACCGCACCGCCCTGCGGCTCCGCGGCGCGCTCGACGGCCGCGTCCTCACCAGGTCCGACTTCCGTGTCCCCCGCCACGCCACCGCCGACCTCTCCGGCCGCCGCGTGCTCACCACGGTCTCACGCGGCAAGCACCTGCTCACCCGCGTGGAAGGCGGCCTGACCGTGCACACGCACCTGCGCATGGACGGAAGCTGGCAGATCATGCCGGCCGGTCGCAGAACGGCCCCGGGCGACCAGGTGCGTCTGGTCCTGGCCAACGAGCAGTGGCAGGCCGTGGGCGTGAAGCTGGGCATGGTGGATCTGGTCAGGACGTCGGACGAGCCGCGCCTGGTCGGTCATCTGGGCCCGGATCTGCTGGGCGCGGACTGGGACGTCCGGGAGGCCGTGCGGAGGCTGCGGCAGGCGCCTGAGCGCACGATCGGGGAGGCGCTGCTCGATCAGCGCAACCTCGCGGGCATCGGCACCATCTACCGCGCCGAGACCCTGTTCCTGCGGGGCGTGAACCCGTGGCGGAGGGTCGGCGAGATCGAGGATCTGGAGGGGCTGGTGGGGCTGGCGCAGCGACTGCTGGACGCCAACAAGACGAATGCGGGCACGGTGACCACAGGTGATCGCCGCCCGGCGAGCCAGACCTGGGTCTATGGCAGGGCTGGAAGACCCTGTCGCCGATGCGGCACCCGCATCAGCCGAGGGGAGATGGGGGCGCAGCCACAGGAACGGCTGATCCTGTGGTGTGGCGGCTGCCAGCCTTAGGCAGCCACCATGTCCTTGACTTCGGGGAACACGGAGTCGGAGATCGACCCGGGAACCGTCTCGGCAAGGGGCAGTCGCTCGTGCTCGGGCACGTCGGCGAGCACCGGCGCGGCCTGGAGTTCGGCCAGCGCGAACTGGTCGGACACCTCACGCAGCACCTGCGAAAGCGGCACTCCGAGCGCGCCGCAAATGGACGCGAGCAGCTCGGACGAGGCTTCCTTCTGGCCGCGTTCCACCTCGGACAGGTAGCCGAGCGAAACACGCGCCAGCGTGGAGACCTCTCGTAGCGTGCGTCCCTGCCGCACCCGCAACCGCCTCAGCACGTCTCCGAGCAGCTGACGCAGCAAAATCATCTGTCGCTCCCTCCCCGGCGTGGAGGACTTCACCACGCCCCGCGCGATCGGATCGTGCCGCACATTGGTCTTCTTGGCTTCGTACATACTCCTCGCCGTCATCATGGGGCGCCGCCGCCCCTGGCCTGACGCTCGTGGATCACTGTAGGACTCATTCGGGCGTGTCCCATTCGGCCCGCCTGCCGGGCGCTCGCTGCTTGCAGTTGGCTCACGGACCTCACTCACAGCTCCACCGTACCCGTATCCACCGACACCGCGTCAGACCGTGCTTCGCATGTTCGCTCGGGACGTAACACGGTAATCACCCGGAATGTTCCCCCATGTTCGCCTTCAGCACACCTGCGAGGAGATCTACGGCCTCGTCCACCGTCTCTACCCTGATACGTTCGCGCGATCCCTTAAGCCGCAATTCCCTGACCCAAATTCCCCCGGTCTGGTCAGCGACGGCCACGTGCACGGTGCCCACGGGCTTGCCGTCCTGGGGTTCCGGCCCGGCCACCCCGGTCACCGCCAGCCCGTACGTGGCCCCGCACAGCCGCGCCACCCCGCCGGCCATGGCCGCGGCCACCTCCGGATGCACCGCGCCCTCCCGGCGCAGCAGCTCGTCAGGCACCCCCAGCAGCGCGTGTTTCAGCTCAGTGGCGTACGAGATCACCCCGCCCCTGAACGCCCTGGACGAGCCCGACACGGACGTGAACGCGGCCCCGATGAGCCCCCCGGTCAGCGACTCGGCCACGGCCACCGTGGCCGAGTTGCGCACCAGCAGGTCGAGAACTCCGGCCACGTCCATCGAGATCACTCCCCGCGGGCCTGCCTGGCCACTTGCCGCAATCTGATCGCTCTGACCACATAATCGACCCCGGTGCCGACGGTGACCAGGAGCGCCGCCAGCATCGTCACCCAGCGCAGCCAGTCGGGCACCCAGGGCAGCAGATACAGCACGATGGCCGCGATCTGCAGCACGGTCTTGACCTTGCCGCCGTAGCTGGC
The DNA here is from genome assembly GCF_013283785.1 of Nonomuraea antri. GTDB lineage: Bacteria > Actinomycetota > Actinomycetes > Streptosporangiales > Streptosporangiaceae > Nonomuraea > Nonomuraea antri. Next base: position 19,183 of record NZ_JABCPZ010000197.1, on the reverse strand, counting down.
CGGGATGACCGCGTGCCGCAGCAACATGAACCTGAGCAGCGTGATGCCCAGCTCACGGCCCAGGATCACGATCGTGACCCACCACGGCAGCTCGTCCAGGATCGACAGGCACACCAGCGCCGCCCCGATGAGCGCCTTGTCGGCGATCGGGTCGGCGATCTTCCCGAAGTCGGTGATGAGGCCGTAGCGCCTGGCCAGCTCACCGTCGAGGTGGTCGGTGAGCGAAGCCACCCCGAACACCGCGAGCGCGGTCAGCCGCCAGCCCGTGCCCGGCAGGAAGAGGCAGACGACGAAGAAAGGGACGAGCGCCAACCTCAGGACCGTGAGGACGTTGGCGATGTTCCACGGACTGACCACGCGGCGCTCGTCCTTGGTCACGAGACGGCCTCCGGAGTGAGCATCGCAGGGAGCGCCAGCGACCGAGGAGCGGAGCGCAGGAGGCTGTCGGGAAACACAGTCATGGACCGGCCTTGATGCGCGCGATCAGGTCGACGCCCTCGGCGTCGACCACGACTGCCCGCACGATCTGCCCCCTGACCAGACCGATGCCCTGGACGGTGACGGAGCCGTCGACCTCGGGACCCTGGTGGGCGGCGCGGCCCTCGTAGCCGCCGTCGCCCAGGTCGTCGTCGATCAGCACGTCGACCTCGGTGCCGATGCGCTCCTCCGCGCGCTGCGCGCTCAGTTCCTCGGCCAGCTCGGTGAGCACGCGCACGCGCTCGTCGATGACCTCCTGGTCGAGCTTGCCCGGCAGCGTGGCGGCCTCGGTGCCGTCCTCGTCGGAGTAGCCGAAGACGCCGATGACGTCGAGCCTGGCCCGCTCCAGGAAGCCGACCAGCTCGCCGAACTCCTCCTCGGTCTCGCCGGGGAAGCCGACGATGAAGTTGGAGCGCACGCCCGCCTCGGGCGCGCGCTGCCGGACCGTCTCCAGCAGCCCGAGGAACCGCTCGGGGTCGCCGAAGCGCCGCATGCGGCGCAGCACGCCGCCGCTGGCGTGCTGGAAGGACAGGTCGAAGTAGTCGGCCACGCCCGCGGTGCCGGTGATCACCTCGATCAGGCCCGGACGCAGCTCGGCCGGCTGCAAGTAGCTGACCCGCACCCGGTCGATGCCCTCGACGGCGGCGAGCTGGGGCAGCAGCTTCTCCAACGCCCGCAGGTCGCCCAGGTCCTTGCCGTAGGAGGTGGAGTTCTCGCTCACCAGGACGAGCTCGCGCACGCCGCGGTGGGCCAGCCAGTCGGCCTCGGCCAGCAGTTCGTCGGGGTTGCGCGAGACGTACGCGCCGCGGAAGGCCGGGATGGCGCAGAACGTGCAGCGCCGGTCGCAGCCCGAGGCCAGCTTGAGCGAGGCCACCGGGCTCTCGTCGAGCCGCTTGCGCAGCACGCGCGGCCCGCTGGCGGGCGCGAGCCCGTCGGGCAGGTCGCCGTGGCCCGGGATGTGCGCCTGGTGCGTGCCGCGCTCGACCGGCGAGATGGGCAGCAGGGTGCGGCGGTCGCGCGGCGTGTGCGGCTTGAGCGGCTTGCCGGCCAGCACGTCGTCGAGCCTGCCGCCGATCTCGGCGTAGTCGTCGAAGGAGATGACCGCGCTGGCCTCCGGCAGAGCCTCGGCCAGCTCGTTGCCGTAGCGCTCGGCCATGCAGCCCGCGGCGACCACCTTCGCGCCGGAGTCGGCGGCGGCCAGCAGCGTGTCGATGGAGTCTTTCTTGGCCGAGTCAATGAAGCCACACGTGTTGACGACGACGACGTCTGGGTCGTCGTCGCCCAGCTGCCAGCCGGCAGCTTCGAGTCGCGCGGCCAGCTCTTCCGAGTCGACCTCGTTGCGCGCGCAGCCCAGAGTGATCAGCGATGCGGTTCGGCGGGATGACATGGTGAACACTACGGTATCGGGAGTTGGCCACCACCCGATGCACGGCCTACCTAGGTGGCGGCGTGGGCACCCCGAACGTGCGGCGCACTATTTCGCCGCGACGGCCCACCTTTCCCATGTCCTTGCCGTTGACCTGCAGGAACACGGCGCCCGCGTCGCCGAGCAAGACATTCATCCGTTGTGGCGACCGCCACGTTGAGATCTTGCCCGCCTTGAGTGTCCCGGAGAACAGCTTGCGGCCCTCGGCGTCACGGACGGTGACGAACGAGGAACGCTTGGCCTGGACCCTGACCACGACCATGTTCCTGGTGCTCTGGGCGGCCCTGGCCGGGCTCGCCGTGACGGTGGCCGCCGGGCTGGGCGTGGGCACGCCCGAGGCCGGGTTCACCTCGGCGGCGGGCAGCCGGTCCCCCGCGCCGCCCACGACTCTGATCACGCCGAACACCACCACGATGGCCAGCGCCACGCCGAGCGCCATCGTCCAGTTGGGCCCGTGGCGCTCACGCAGGTTGAGTTGTCTGTCGGCCTGGAACACCGAGGCGGCGCGCACCGGTTGCGGCGCGCCGCCGTGTTGCTGGTCGAACAGGTGGACGGTGGCCTCGGGGTCGAGCCCCACGGCCTTGGCCACGGCCTTGAGATGCCCCCTGGCGTAGAACCCGCCACCGCATTGGCCGAAATCATCCTGCTCCATCGCCTGGATGATCGGCACGCGGATGCGAGTCGCCTCGCTGACCTGCGCAACCGTCAAACCCGCCGACTGCCTGGCCGCTGCCAGCGCGGCTCCGATGCTCTGCTCCTCCACGGCGATCGCCTCCCCACCACGACAATGCGTAGTGGTACACATTCAATCAGTTACCGGCGCGGAAGCACGCATTGGGGTCATTCGCCACGCAGGTCGGCCAGCAAACCCGGCAGGTCGTCGGGCTTCACCAGCACCTCGCGGGCCTTGGAGCCCTCGCTGGGGCCGACCACGCTGCGGCTTTCGAGCAGGTCCATCAGGCGCCCGGCCTTGGCGAAGCCGACCCTGAGCTTGCGCTGCAGCATCGAGGTGGAGCCGAACTGGGTGGTCACGATCAGCTCGGCGGCCTGGATGAGCAGGTCGAGGTCGTCGCCGATGTCCTCGTCGATCTCCCGCTTGACGGGCGCGGCGGCCACGTCGTCGCGGTATTCGACCTGCATCTGCGTCTTGCAGTGGGTGACGACCTCGGCGATCTCCTTCTCCGAGACGAACGCGTTCTGGATGCGGATCGGCTTGGACGCCCCCATCGGCAGGAACAGCGCGTCACCCTGGCCGACCAGCTTGTCGGCGCCCGGCTGGTCGAGGATGACCCGCGAGTCGGTCACCGACGACACCGCGAACGCCAGCCTGGACGGCACGTTGGCCTTGATCAGGCCGGTGACGACGTCCACGGAGGGCCGCTGGGTGGCGATCACCAGGTGGATGCCGGCCGCGCGGGCGAGCTGCGTGATGCGCACGATGGAGTCTTCGACGTCGCGCGGGGCGACCATCATCAGGTCGGCCAGCTCGTCCACGATCACCAGCAGGTACGGGTAGGGCTGGTAGACCCGCTCGCTGCCGGGCGGCGGCTGGAGCTTGCCGGCCCGCACGGCCCGGTTGAACTCGTCCACGTGCCTGAACCCGGAGGCGGCCAGGTCGTCGTAGCGGCGGTCCATCTCGCCGACCACCCATTCGAGGGCCTCGGCGGCCTTCTTCGGGTTGGTGATGATCGGCGTGATGAGGTGGGGGATGCCCTCGTAGACCGAGAGTTCCACCCGCTTGGGGTCGACCAGCACCATGCGCACCTCGTCGGGCGTGGCCCGCATGAGGATCGAGGTGATCAGGCCGTTCACGCAGACGGACTTACCGGCGCCGGTGGCGCCCGCGATGAGCAGGTGGGGCATCTTGGCGAGGTTCGCCACGATGGTGCGGCCCTCGACGTCCTTGCCCAGGCCGACGATCATCGGGTGGTGGTCGGCCTGCGCCACCTGGGCCCGCAGCACGTCGCCGAGCGCCACCAGGTCCTTGTCGGCGTTCGGGATTTCCACCCCGATAGCCGACTTGCCAGGAATGGGCGACAAAATCCGGACGTCGGCCGACTTGACGGCGTAGGCGATGTTCTTGGTGAGCGCGGTGACCTTCTCCACCTTCACCGCCGGGCCCAGCTCGATCTCGTACCTGGTCACCGTCGGGCCCCGGGTGAAACCGATCACCTGCGCGTCGATGGCGAACTGCTCCAGCACGCTGGTCAGCGCGTTCACCACGGTCGTGTTGGCCTTGGTCTGCGGCTTGGGCGCGGTGCCCGGCTTGAGGTGCTGCAGGTCGGGCAGGCTGTACGGGCCGGCCTGCGGCGACAGCACGAGCTGCTCGACCTTGCGCGGCGCGGGCGTGGGATGCGGCGGCTCCGGCTTGGCCTCGGCGGCCACGGCCGGCGTGGCCTCCTCGTCGGTGAGCCCGGGCACGATCTCCGGCGAGTGGTCGGCCAGCCGGTCCTTCTCCGAGATGACCGGCGTGTCGTACGGCTTGACCGACTCCCCGGCCGCCTCGCCCTCCGCCTTCTTGGCCCGGACCCGCTTCTTCGGCGGGGCCGTCGCCTGGTCGTTCTCCGCGTGCCGTTCGAACAGCAGGTGCTTGAGCTCGCCCAGCCGCTCGGGGATGCGGTGCACCGGCGTGGCGGTGATCACCAGGACGCCGAACCCCGACAGGATCAGCAGCAGCGGGATCGTGATCCACGGCGGCAGGATGCTCATCAGCGGCGCCGACACGATGAACCCGACGATGCCGCCCGCCTGCGACACGTTGTCCATGCCGTTGGCCGCGTCGTCCGGCGCCGGGTACGGCGTGCCGTTGGCGACGTGGATGACCCCGAGCACGCCGACCAGCAGCGCGGCCCAGCCGATCACCATCCGCCCGGTGTCGGCGTTCTGGTCGGGGTGGCGCAGGTAGCGCCAGGCCAGCAGGCCGAGCAACAGCGGCAGCGCCCAGGCCAGCGAGCCGAACACGCCGCGCACCGCCGCGTTGACCACGCCGGAGACCGCGCCGTCGGCGTTGCGCCAGGTCATCGCGGCGACCACGATCGCGCCCGCGAGCACGGTCAGGCCCATGCCGTCGCGCCGGTGCGCGGGGTCGAGCTCGCGGGCGTTCTTGCCCAGCGCGCGTGCGGTGCTGCCGATGCCGTTGGCGAGCAGCATCCACAGCCCGACGATCAGCTTGCCGATCATCGTGAAGACCCAGCTGATCGGGTCCTGATGCGCTACCGAAGGCTTGCGGCTCGACGCGGTGCCCTTCGCCCTCGGGCGCCCCGCGGACGCGGCCCCCCTCTTCGCGGGGGTCGAGCGTGCCGAGGTCGACCGCTTCGCCGGCCCCTTCGATGCGCTTTTCGGCGTACGGGTGGCCATGATGCCAAAGGTACGACGGAGACACCCGCCAACGCGCGTCGGCTCGCCGAGTGTCCGAAATGTCGGAAACTTAGCTCAGGCCGGGCCGCGCGCTCGTGGCGACCGCGTCGAACGCCGCCTGCATCGCCGACACCCGGTCGGCCAGATCCTTGATCGCATCGCGCAACCCCTCGTCGTCGGAGCAGGAACCGCCCAGGTCGACCAGCCGCGCCTCGACCGCGCCGAGCCGCTGCGCGAAGTCCGTCAGCACCTCGTCGCTCTGCACCAGCCTGCCCAGCAGCTCGGTCTGCTCCATCAGCACCGCGCTCTTGCGGAACAGTTCCAGGAACACCGCCACCTTCGACCTGAGCACCCACGGGTCGAACGGCTTGGTCAGATAGTCGACCGCGCCCACCGCGTAGCCGCGGAAGGCCGCGCCGGAGCCCGGCTCGGTGCCGGTCAGGAAGATGATCGGCACGTCGCGGGTCTGGTCGAGCCGCTTGATGTGCGCGGCGGTCTCGAACCCGTCCATGCCGGGCATCAGGACGTCGAGCAGCACGACCGCGAAGTCGTGCCTGAGCATGAGCTTCATCGCCTCCTGCCCCGACCTGGCCTTGAACAGCCGCTGCTGCAACGGCCGCAGCACGGCCTCCAGCGCGATCAGGCTCTCCTCGTTGTCGTCCACCAGCAGGATCTTGACCTGACGGTTCATGCGCCGCCCTCCCTCTCCCCAGCGAGCCATCCGCGCATCACGTCCAGCAGATGATCGAGGTCCACGGGCTTGGGTACGTAGTCGGACGCGCCGCAGGCGATCGTCTTCTCCCGGTCGCCCGGCATGGCCTTGGCCGTCAGCGCGATGATGGGCAGGTCGGCGAACCTGGGCATCTGACGGACGGCGGCCAGCGTCTCGTAGCCGTCCATCTCCGGCATCATCACGTCCATCAGGACCAGCGCGATCTTCTCCTCGCGTTCGAGCGCCTCGATGCCCTCCCGGCCGTTCTCGGCGTAGACGACCTCCATGCCGAGCCGGCCGAGGACGTGGGTCAGCGCGTAGACGTTGCGGATGTCGTCGTCCACGATCAGCACCCGGCGGCCGTCGAAGGCGGCCCTGTCGCCAGGTTCGGCGAGCGTGGCCACCGACTGCCACAGGTCCTCGCCGCTGTCGGGGGCGTGCCAGTCGGCGTGCGGCGGGGGGACGCGCTCGACCAGCTTGCGCGGCGGCTCGGGACGCCAGCCGGTCTCTTCGAGCTCGCCCGGCTCGCCGGTGACCGTGGAGGTCAGGCAGCGGGCCGGCACGTACAGCGTGAACGTGCTGCCGACGCCGGGCCGGCTGCTGGCCTGGATCTCGCCGCCGAGCAGCCGGGCGATCTCGCTGCTGATCGACAGGCCGAGCCCGGTGCCGCCGTATTTCCTGCTGGTGGTGCCGTCGGCCTGCTGGAAGGCGCCGAAGATGACGGGCAGCTTGTCCTCGGCGATGCCGATGCCGGTGTCGCTGACCGCGAAGGCCACCACGAGTTCGGCGACGTCCTTCAGCACCGGGCGGTCGTGGCCGGCGGCCGACACCTCCAGCCTGACCTCGCCCGACGAGGTGAACTTGACCGCGTTCGACAGCAGGTTGCGCAGGATCTGCTGCAGCCGCCGCTCGTCGTGGTAGAGCTCGCGCGGCGCCCCCGCCCTGACGTCGATCTCGAACGTCAGCCGCCGGTCCACGGTGAGCGGGCGGAACGTGGCGTCGACGTAGTCGAGCAGCTTGCTGAGCGGCAGCCGCTCGGGACGCACGTCCATCCGGCCGGCCTCGATCTTGGACAGGTCGAGGATGTCGTTGATGAGCTGCAGCAGGTCGCTGCCCGCGTTGTGGATGGTGGTGGCGAACTCCACCTCCTGCACCGACAGGTTGCCCTCGGGGTTGTCGGCCAGCAGCCTGGCCAGGATCAGCAGGCTGTTGAGCGGCGTGCGCAGCTCGTGCGACATGTTGGCGAGGAATTCGGACTTGTAGCGCGAGGAGGTGGCCAGCAGGTGCGCCTTCTCCTCCAGGGCCGCGTTCGACCTGCGCAGCTCGGCCTGCTGGCGCTGCAGCTCGTCGGAGCGGCCCTGCAGCTGCTGGGCCAGCCGCTGCGACTCCGACAGCAGCGACTCGGTGCGCGCGTTGGCGATGATCGTGTTGATCGCCACGCCGATGGTGACCACGAACTGGTCGAAGAAGGCCAGGTGCACGTCGCTGAACCGGCTGAACGAGGCCAGCTCGATCACCCCGAGCACGGTGTTCTCGAACACGATCGGCAGCACGACCACGCTGAGCGGCGCGGCCTCGCCCAGGCCGGTGCGCACCTTGATGTAGCCGGGCGGCACGTCGTCGAGCAGGATCCGCTTGCGTTCCAGCGCGGCCTGCCTGATCAGGCCCGGGCCGGTGGCGGCCGGGTCGGGGAGCACGTCGTGGGCGGCGCCGTAGCCGGCGATGAAGGCCGGCGCGCCGTCGCGCGAGTCGGGGTCGGCCAGGAAGAACGCCCCGTACTGGGCGCTGACCAGCGGCGTCAGCTCGCGCAGGATGAGGTCGGCGACCTCGACCAGGTCGCGGTGGCCCTGCATGAGCCCGGCGATGCGGGCCAGGTTGCTCTCCAGCCAGTCTTTCGCCCGGGTGGTCTCGCGCAGGTTGGCCACCATGAGGTTGACGTTGTTCTTCAGCTCGGCGACCTCGCCCTTGGCCTCGACGCTGATCGAACGGCTCATGTCGCCCTGGGCGACCGCGCTGGCCACCTCGGCGATGGCGCGCACCTGGGTGGTGAGGTTGCCGGCCAGCTCGTTGACGTTCTTGGTGAGCCGTTCCCAGGTGCCGTAGACGCCCTCGACCTCGGCCTGGCCGCCCAGCCTGCCTTCCGATCCGACCTCCCTGGCCACCCGCGTGACCTCGGACGAGAACGACGACAGCGTGTCGACCATGGTGTTGATCGTGGTCTTGAGCTCCAGGATCTCGCCCCGGGCGTCGACGTCGATCTTCTTGGACAGGTCGCCGTTGGCCACCGCCGTCGCGACCTGGGCGATGTTCCTGACCTGGCTGGTCAGGTTGGAGGCCATGAAGTTCACGTTGTCCGTGAGGTCCTTCCAGACCCCGCTCACCCCGCGCACCCGGGCCTGACCGCCCAGCCTGCCCTCGGTGCCGACCTCGCGGGCCACCCTGGTCACCTCGTCGGCGAAGGCGGACAGCTTGTCGACGGTGGCGTTGATGGTCTCCTTGAGCTGCAGGATCTCGCCCCGCGCGTCCACGGTGATCTTCTTGGACAGGTCGCCGTTGGCGATGGCCGTGGTGATCATGGCGATGCTGCGTACCTGGCTGGTCAGGTTCGAGGCCATGAAGTTGACGTTGTCCGTGAGGTCCTTCCAGGTGCCGAGCACGCCCTTCACCTCGGCCCGGCCGCCGAGCTGCCCCTCGGTGCCGACCTCGCGGGCCACCCTGGTCACCTCGCTGGCGAACGCCGAGAGCTGGTCGACCATGGTGTTGACGGTCAGCTTCAGCTCCAGCAGCTCGCCGGTGGCCTCGACGGTGACCTGCCTGGTCAGGTCGCCTCTGGCCACGGCCGTGGTGACGACCGCGATGTCGCGCACCTGGGCCGTCAGCCGCCCGGCCATGGCGTTGACCGCCTGGGTCACATCGCGCCAGCTGCCCGACATGCCCTGCACCTTGGCCCGGCCGCCCAGCCTGCCCTCGGTGCCCACCTCGCGCGCCACCCTGGTCACCTCGCCGGAGAACAGCGCGAGCTGGTCGACCATCCGGTTGACCGCCTTGCCCATGAGCCGCAGCCCGCCGCGCAGCGGCCGGTTGTCCTCCTGCAGGTCGACCCGCTGCGACAGGTCGCCGTCTGCGACCGCGTTGAGCACCCTGGTGGCCTTGGCCGCCGGGATGACCAGCGCGTCGATCACCGCGTTGGCCGCCGCGACGCCGGCCGCCCAGCTCCCTGTGCCCGGGCTGGGCGACAGCCGCTCGTCGAGCCTGCCGCGCCTGGCGACCTCGCCGCGCACCCGGCTCAGCTCCCCGACCAGGTGCTCGTTGCGGTCGACGACCTGGTTGAAGGTGATGACCAGCTCGGCGACGAACGGATCGCCGGGCACTTCCAGCCGGTCGCGGAAGTTCCCGTCGCGCAGCCCCTGCAGCGCGGCGAGCAGCGGACGGAGGTCCGCCGCGTGAAGAGTTCCCGGCGTCATCGGGGGATTCATCTGGGCGACCATGGCGGCCTTCTTCACAAGTCCAGGCATCAACGGCCCTCAGTCTGCCACTCTGAGAGTGACCGAACTGCCACATCGAGTGATGTTCTAGGACGCAGAGTGGACACGACCAGGGTGTCGAGTACGGCATTCGACGGCACTCCCCATGCCCCAGCCCACGCACGGCGATTCGTCCGCCAGGTGCTCGGCGAATGGCGCCTCAGCCATCTCGCCGAGGACGCCGTGCTGCTGACCAGCGAACTCGTCACCAACGCCGTGGTGCACGCAGGCACCGGCATCGAGCTGACGTGCCGGCTGGACACCGACGACCATCCGGCCAAACTGGAGATCGAGGTCGACGACCACCACCCGGGGCGGGCGCTGCCGTCCGAGCCTCCCCCGGCCGAGTCGCTGGCCACCTCGGGCCGCGGGCTGGCGCTCGCGGGCATGCTGGCCGACGCCTGGGGGGTGACCTACACCAGGAGCGCCAAGCGGGTGTGGGTGCGGATGGAGCTGTCCGAGTGCGCCGACGGCTCGATCGCGCCGCCGGGTCCCGCGCCCGCGGCCGTCGCCGCGCCGGCCGAGACCCTGCACCTGGCGGTGGTGGTCTGCGACGACGACGGGTACGTGGTCTCGTGGAACGGCGAGGCGGAGCAGCTGCTCGGCTGGCGGGCCGGCCAGGCGGTGGGCATGCCGTTGAAGGAGCTGGTGGCCTGGCGCGGGCACGGCACGTACGGGCTGTCGCTGACCGACACGCTCGGCCTGGGCCGCTGGCGGGGCGAGACCAGGATGCGGCACATCGACGGCGGCCTGGTCCCGGTCTACGTCTCCCACCTGCGCACCCGGGGCCGGGCCACGGATCGCAGGTCGATCTGGCTGGTGGTGGGCAGCGACCACCGGTACGTGCTGGCCTCGCCGCCCACGCCGATGCGCCGCGAGGCGGGCCGCCGGATCAAGGACCTGCTCGACCGGGACCGGCCGTTCACCGAGTTGCTCGACACGATCGCGCAGATCGTCCAGATGTCCAGCGGCGGCGACGCGGCGTACGTGCTGCTGTCGGCGGAGGGCGGCAACAGGTTCGGCGTGGCGGCGGGCGCGGGCGGCACGGCGGGGCTGGTCGGGGTGGTGGCGGCCGGGGTGTTCGGCCCGGAGCGGCAGGCGCCGGCGCTGATCGACGACCTGCTGGGCGCGGACGTCGAGCTGGCCCAGCAGCTGCGGGCCAGGTCGCTGGCGTGCGCGCCGCTGCTGGTGGCCGGGGAGGTGACGGGCTACCTGGTGGTGACGGCCGCCCAGCCGGGCCGCTTCGACCAGGAGCTGACGGTCAGCCTGCAGCACATCGCCGACCAGGTGGCCGGCCCTGTCCAGCGTGAGCGGCTGGCCGAGCAGGAGCGGGCGCATCGCGGGCGGCTGTCGTTCCTGGCCGAGGCGGGCGAGCTGCTGGCCGGGGTGCACGACGAGGAGCTGATCGCGGCGCTGACCGCCCAGCTCGTGGTCCCCAAGATCGCCACCTGGGCGGCCGTCTACCTGACCGATCTGGCCGGGATGACCAGGCTCGCGCACGTGTGGCACAGCGAGGAACGCAACAACGGCGCGCTGCGCAAGTCGCTGCCGGCGATCCCGCGTTCCGCGCTGTCGGACGTGAGCTGGCCGGTCGGCCCCGAGACCGTGCTGGCGTTCCCGCTGCTGACGCAGGGCCGCTCGCACGGCGCGCTGGTGATCGGGCGGGGCGAGCCGACGTTGCCGCTGGAGCTGGCCGACCTGCTGGCCGACCTGTGCCGCCTGGTCGCGCTGAACCTGCACACGGCCATGCTCTACGCCCGTCAGGCCACCACGTCGCGGGTGCTGCAGCGCAGCCTGCTGCCGGTGCGGGTGGCGCCGATGCCGGGGCTGGAGTCCGCTGTCGTCTACGAGCCGGCCGAGGAGGGCGCGGACGTCGGCGGCGACTTCTACGACCTGTTCACGGTGGCCGACCACTGGTGTTTCGCGCTCGGCGACGTGTGCGGCAGCGGCCCGGAGGCGGCCGCGGTGACCGGGCTGGCCCGCCACGCGGTGCGGCTGCTGGCCAAGGAGCACTACACGGTGGCCGACATCTTCGACCGGCTCAACCAGGCGCTGCTGGACGAGGGCGAGGAGGGCAGGTTCCTCAGCCTGCTGTGCGGCGAGCTGACGCCGCTGCCGCAGGGCGGCGCGCTGTGCACGATCGCCTCGGCCGGTCACCCGCCGCCCCTGCTGCTGCGCAAGAACGGCCTGGTCGACCCGATGGCCACGCCGCAGCTGCTGCTCGGCATCGAGGGGGGCGCGCGCTTCTACGTGGAGACGTTCGAGCTGGCGCCCGAGGAGGTGCTGCTGTGCGTGACGGACGGGGTGACCGAGCGGCGCGACGGCGACCGGCTGCTCGACGACGACGACGGCCTGGCCAGGCTGCTGTCGGGGTGCACGGGGCTGAGCGCGCACGCGGTGGCCGAGCGGGTGCGCCAGGCGGTCGACTCGTTCGCCGCCCAGCCGTCGCAGGACGACGTCGCGCTGCTGGTGCTCAAGGCCACGGCCACCAGGCACACGGGCATCGGCCCGGTGTGAGCGCCTGAGACCTCACGCCTGCCGGGGGGCGGCCGTCGACTCGCGGACGATCAGCGCGGTCTCCAGCGTCACCAGCGCGCCCTCGCCCTGCAGCAGCAGGTCGACGGCCAGCCGCCCGGCGGCCGCGGCCGGCATGGTGACGGTGGTCAGCTTGGGCCGGTTGAGCCTGCCCGGCAGGATGTCGTCGAACCCGATCACGCTCACCTCGCCGGGCACGGTGACGCCGAGCCCGGCCAGCCCCTCGATGAGGCCGAGCGCGACCAGGTCGTTGTAGGCCAGCACGCCGGTCACCCCGGACGCGGCCACGTCGCCGGCGACGGCCAGCCCGCCTTCCTCCGTGGGCTGGTTGGGGCCGAGGAGCACCAGGTCGAGTCCGGGGGTCTCGGCGGCGGCCCGGCGCATCTCGTCGCTGGTCCACGAGCCGCTCGGCCCCGAGACCAATGCCACCTTGCGGTGGCCGAGCCCGATCAGGTGGTCGAGCGCCTGCGCGGCGCCCTGGCCGACGTCCATGAGCACGGCCGGCATGCCCTTGATCCGCCGGTTCACCACCACGAACGGCGTGTCCTCGGCCAGGCGCTCGATGGCCCGGTTCGACAGGCGCGGGCTGCACAGCAGGATGCCGTCCACCTGCTTGGCCAGGGTTCTGACCAGCTCTTCCTCGGCCCTGGGGTCCTCGTCGGTGTCGGCCACGAACACGTGGTAGTCGCGCTGCCTGGCCTGCGCCTGGGCGGCCTTGATGAGCGGCGGGAAGAACGGGTTGGCGATGTCGGCCACGATCAGGCCGAGGTTGAACGTGCGCCCGGTGGTGAGCGCCTGGGCGGCGCGGTTGGGCCGGTAGCCCAGGGCGTCGGCGGCGGCCAGCACCTTGCTCCTGGTGGCCGCGTTCACCAGGTGCGGCGCGGAGAACGTGCGGGACACGGTGGACACGTGCACGCCGCAGGCGCGGGCCACGTCCCTGATCGTCGCCGTCATCGTCACCCTCCGCCTCTGCCGGTGGGTCCCTAACCTAGCCTCACCATTTGCCCCCTAGCTCCCGCATGGTGAAGACGCCGCCCGCGCGGTCGTGCACCGGGTCGGACAGGTCGGGCTCGCCCTGCTCGGCGATGAGGGCGGCGGCCTGCGGCTCGGAGTCGTCGCGCGAGGTGTAGCCGATCGACTCGGCCGCCTTCAGCGACCACCAGCGGCGGGCGTTGTCCGACACGCCCCAGACCACGTGGAAGCCGGTCGCGGTCAGCGCGCACTCGACCAGGCGGGCCAGGTCGTCGGCGGAGATCCAGGTGGCCAGGCCGCGGACGTCGGCCGAGCCCTCGTTGCAGGTGCCGAGCCTGATCACGGTCACGTCCATGCCGAACCTGTCGTGGTAGAGGCTGCCCAGCGCCTCCATGACGACCTTGCTGACGCCGTAGAAGGTGTCGGGGCGGGGGAAGGCGTAGTCGGGCAGGTCAGCGCCGGTGCGCGGGCGGGTGTGGAAGCCGGCCGCGTGGTGGCTGCCCATCAGCGCCACGTGCCGGACGCCCTCGTTCCTGGCCGCCTCCAGCAGCACCTGGGTGCCGTTGATGTTGGCCTCGACGATGTCGGCCCACGGGTGCTCGCGGCTCTGGCCGCCGAGGTGGAGCACGGCGTCGACGCCCTTCATGGCCGCGGCCATGGCGGCGGGGTCGGTGAGGTCCGCGACGGCGGTCTCCTCGCCCGGCCCGGCCTCGAGGGGCGCGATATCGGAAATCCGCAGCGTACGGCCTTCCCGGGCGAGTCGGGGACGCAGCAACGTGCCGACTTTTCCGGCGGCGCCGGTCATGAGAATACGCATGCCTCAATCATGTACACGACTCTGTTCCAAATTCACATACTTGAATATTGCCCGTGACATGTGAGACTCGTTACGTTCACAGGAACATAGTCCAAATCCGCGACATGTGTCCACGTATGTGAACGGGAGGCGGTCTGATGTCACGTCGTTTACTCGGGGTCGCGCTGGCGACGACCCTGGCCGTAACGCTGACAGGCTGCGGTTCCGGGGGATCAGGGTCAGACAATGCGCTGGAGATCTGGATCAGGCAGCAGCCCGATTCCGACTCCGCGAAGACGGCGAAGAAACTCGCCGAGGCGTTCCAGAAGGCCACGGGGATTCAGGCGAAAGTCGTCGCGCTGTTCGACGACTTCGAGACCAAGCTGCAGCAGCAGGCCGCGCAGAAACAGCTTCCCGACATCGTCATCAACGACACCGCCCAGCTGGGCAACATGCAGAGCCAGGGCTGGCTGCGCGAGGTGGACAAGGCCGCGCTGGCGGGCGGCGACAAACTGTCGGAGCTGTCGTGGAAGGCGGCCACCGGCAGCGACGGCAAGTTCTACGCCGCGCCCTTCTCCGCCCAGGCGTTCGCGCTCATCGTGCGCAAGGACTGGCGCGAGAAGGTGGGCCTCCAGCCGCCCACGACCTGGGCCGAGCTGGCCGCGCTGGCCAAGGCGTTCACCGAGAAGGACCCCGACGGCAACGGGCAGCAGGACACCTCGGGCTTCGTCGTCCCCGGCGGCACCAAGCGCGGCTACGCCTCCTGGTACGCCTCCTCGCTCATCTACGCCAACGGCGGCGACTTCCTCAGGTCCGCCGGGCCCGGCAAGTTCGCGCCGATGACGAACGACCCCAAGACCGTGGAGGCCGTCACGTTCCTGCAGGAGCAGTTCTGCACGGCCAAGACGGTCAACCCGGGCGCGGTCAGCAACGACACCACCGTCACCCACGAGGTGTTCGAGAAGGGCCAGGGCGGCATCTACCTGGTCGGCCCGTACGTGCTGGCCAGGTTCGTCAAGAGCATCGGCACCGACAAGCTCGAGGTCGTCGCGGTGCCCAAGGGCCCCTCCGGCGGCCCGGGCACGCTGGGCGAGGGCGAGAACGTCTACCTGATGGCCGGTTCTGAGAACCAGGACGGCCAGAAGAAGTTCGCCGAGTACGCCATCTCCCCCGAGGGCCAGCGCATCGGCATGAACAAGGACGCGCCGGGTGCGATCGTCCGCCTGCCCGTCAACACGGGCGTGGACCTGGCGAGCGAGCGGCAGGACCCGCGCTGGAAGGTCTTCCAGGACGCCTACGCCGACGCCGTCTACGCCCCGCCGGTGCCGAACTGGGCGCCCATCAGGCAGACCTCGGCCGACGCCATCAACACGGTGTGGGCCGACTGCTCGGCCGACGTCAAGACCGCGATGGACGGCCTGAACACCGAGCTCACCCAGGAACTGCAGAGCCAAAAGGCATCATGACTCCGACACTCACGCGGGCGCGGAGCGTGACGGCGTCCCCCGGCTCCCCCGCCAAGCCGGCGCGGCGGCGGGGGACGCTGATCGCCTGGCTGTTCCTGGCGCCGGCCCTGCTGCTCTTCCTGTACTTCAAGTTCATCCCGATGGCGATGGGCCTGTGGAAGAGCTTCTTCAAGGTCCAGACGTACCTGGGCGACGAGTGGCGCGGCCTGGACAACTACCGCACGCTGCTCACCGACGACGAGTTCGCCGCCGCCGTGTGGCACAGCGCGGTCCTGGCGCTGGGCACCACGATCGGCTCGCTGGTGCTCGGCCTGGGCCTGGCGCTGCTGGTCGAGGGGCAGGCCCGCTACCTGTGGTTCGTCAGGACGGCGGCCTTCCTGCCGGTCGTCACCACGATGGCGGCGGTGGCCGAGGTGTGGCGGATCATGTTCCACCCGGGCGACACCGGGATGCTGAACGTGATCATCGGCTGGGTGGGCGTCGACCCGCAGCCGTGGCTGGCCGACGAGGACTCCTCGCTCTGGTCGATCATGCTGATGAGCGTCTGGCGGGGCACGCCGTACGACATGATGATCTTCGTGGCCGGGCTCGTCGGCGTGGACCGCACGCTGTACGAGGCGGCGGCCGTGGACGGGGCCTCGGTCCGGTCGCGGCTGCGCCACATCACGCTGCCCGCGCTGCGGCCGGTGTTCTGGATCCTGTTCACGCTGGCGGCCATTCGCGGGATCCGGGTGTTCGTCGAGGTGTACGTGCTGACCAACGGCGGGCCGAACGGCTCGTCGGAGGTGCTGATGACCCTGATCTACAAGCTCGGGTTCCAGAAGAACGACCTGGGCGTGGCCTCGGCGGGCGGGATCCTGCTGTTCCTGGCCACGCTGACGCTGACCCTGGTGGTGCAGGCGCTGCGGAGGAGGCAGGCCCGGTGAGGTTCGACAGCGCGTTGGGGCTGGAGTCGCGTAAGGGACCGCTGGCCACCGCGGCGAAGTTCGTGGTCTACGGGCTCACGGTGGTGGTCTTCACCGGGCCGCTCGTCGGGCTGCTGGTCAGCGCCTTCAACAAGACGCTCGACCCCACCGCCTTCTCGCTCTGGCCCGACGAATTCACCTTCGACAATTTCCTGCAGGCCACCGACAAGAACGTCTACCGCTACCTGTTCAACTCGTTCGTGGTGGTGGGATTCGGATTGTTGCTGCAGATGCTGGTGAGCGTGTTCGCCGCCTACGCGCTGGCGCGCAAGAAATTCCGCGGGATGACGTTCGTGTTGCTCATCATGCTGGCCACGATGATGTTGCCGGAGGAGATCATCGCGATTCCCCTCTCCCTGGTGCTCGCCGACATGCCGCTCATCGGCGCCAATCTCATCGGCACGTACGCCGGCATGATTCTCCCGGTTGGCGCCTGGGGCTTCTCCATTCTGGTGATGACCGAGTTCATGAAAGAGGTGCCGGTCGAACTGGAGGAGGCCGCCCGCATCGACGGCGCGGGCGAGTTGCGGATCTTCGCCACGATCATCCTGCCGCTGTGCCGGCCGGCGCTCGGCGTAATAGGCGTGTTCGGTTTCACGATGATCTGGGACCAGTACCTGCTGCCGCTCATCGTCGCGCCCGAGTCGAGCATGTGGACGCTGCCCATCGCGCTGCGCTCGCTCCGCTCGGACGAGGAGGTCGGGATCGGCGTGCTGCTGGCGTCGTCGCTGCTGGCGCTGCTGCCCTCGATCATCGCGTTCCTGGCCTTCCAGCGGCAGTTCATGCGCGGGCTGACCAGCGGCGCGATCAAGGGCTAGGTGTCCATGTATCTGGACGGTATCCAATATCCTGACACTCCGCAGCCGCCGTCGAGATGGGATGAGCATGGAGCCCCAGCTGGTCAAGTCCGCCGAGCGGACGGTACGCATCCTCGAAACCCTGGCCTCCTCCCACGACAGCCTCACGCTGTCGGAGCTCCAGCAGCGCACCGGGTTCCCGCGCAGCAGCCTGCACGCGCTGATGCGCACGCTGGTCGAGCTGAAGTGGGTGGAGACCGACGGCTCGGCCTTCGGCATCGGGCCGCACGCGCTGCTGACCGGCACCGCGTACCTGGACAAGGACCCGGCGCTGCCGTTCGCGCAGGAGACGCTGGAGGACCTGCGGGCGGAGATCGGGCAGACCGTGCACTTCGCCCGCAGGGACGAGGCGCACGTCCTGTACCTGGCCACCCGGGAGTCGCGCGACGCGCACCACGTGATCCCGCGCGTGGGCCGGCGCCTGCCCGCGCACGTCACCGCGCTCGGCCAGGTGCTGCTCGCGCAGCTCACCGACGACGAGGTCGAGGCGCTGCTGCCCAGGGAGCTGATCGCGCTCACCGAGCACACGATCACCGACCTGACGAAGCTGACCGGCGAGCTCGACCAGGTCCGCACCCGGGGCTGGGCCTACGAACGCGAGCAGGGCACGCCCGGCGTGGCGTGCGTGGCCGTGGCGGTCGACTACCGCATCCCGGCCACGGACGCGATCAGCGTCTCGATGCCGGCCGGGCTATCGCCCGCCGAGGTCGAGCCGGTCACCGAAGCGGTGATCAATCACACCCGCAAGCTGGCTGCCACTCTGCGCAGGGAGGGCATCCGCTAGAAAGGACCGTCGATGCGGCTAGATGGTGTTCTCTTCTTTCCCGTGACCCCCTTCGGCCCGGACGGCGACGTCGCCGAACCCGTGCTGGCCCGGCACGTCGCCGAGGGGGTCGCGGCCGGGGCGGGAGGAGTGTTCACCGCTTGCGGCACGGGTGAGTTCAACGCACTCGACCTCGGCGACTACAGCAGGGTCGTGGCCACCTCGGTGGCGGCGGCGGACGGCCGCGTCCCGGTCTTCGCCGGCGCGGGCGGCGCGCTGCCGTCCGCCAGGGCCTTCGCCCGCGCGGCCGCGGCGGGCGGGGCCGACGGGCTCCTGCTGCTGCCGCCGTACCTGGTCGGCGGGCCGCCGGCCGGGCTCGTCCGATACGTGCGCGAGGTGGCCGAGGCCGGCGGCCTGCCGGTGATCATCTACCAGCGCGGCAACGCCAGGTTCTCCCCCGAGGCGGTGGCCGAGCTGGCCGGCGTGCCCGAGGTGATCGGCTTCAAGGACGGGCTCGGCGACTTCGACCTCCTGCAGCGCATCATCCTGACCGTGCGCCGGGCCACGGACCGGGAGTTCCAGTTCTTCAACGGGCTGCCCACGGCCGAGCTGACCGTGCCCGCCTACCGCGGGCTCGGCGTGACCCTGTATTCGAGCGCGGTGTTCGCGTTCGCCCCGGAGATCGCGCTGGCCTTCTACAAGGCGGTGACCAGCGAGGACGAGGCGCTGACCGAGCGCCTGCTGACCGGGTTCTACCTGCCGCTGGTGGAGCTGCGCGACCGGGTGCCCGGGTACGCGGTGTCGCTGGTGAAGGCCGGGGTGCGGCTGCGCGGGCTGGCGGCGGGGCCGGTGCGGCCGCCGCTGGTCGATCCGTCGCCCGAGCACGAGGCGGAGCTGGCGGCGATCATCGCCACCGGCCTGGAGATCGCCGGGGCCGCCTGACCCGGGCGCTGCCGGGGTGCGTGATCGCACCCCGGCAGGCGGGGGGTCAGTACAGTTCCAGCTCGTTGATCGTGAAGCCGGCGTCGCCCGCGTACTGGCTCAGGTAGATCTGCAGGTAGCGGGTGGTCACGTCGACCGCGACCTCGTCCGTGCCGCCGTCGAGGCCGGTTCCGGCCTGGAAGGTGGACCAGCTGCTTCCGTTGCCGGAGCTGCGGAACTTGTAGCTCGTGCCGTGGCCGCCGCCCCATCTGACGACGATGCGGGTGATCCGCTGCGGGGCGCCGAGGTCGACGTACAGCCAGTTCGGCTTGGCGGTGGACGACTGCCAGGCGGTCGCCGGGTCGCAGTCCACGGCCAGGGCGGCGGTGGCGGGGTTGGAGTAGGCGGTGGC
>NZ_JABCPZ010000196.1 GCF_013283785.1 Nonomuraea antri | reverse complement strand
CTGGTTTCCGGGGTCGGGGTTTCTGGGTTCCCGGGGCACCGGGTCTTTGGGCGCAGGGCCTTCGGGTGCCGGGTTCTCGGGCTTCGGGGCTCCGGGCCTTCGGGCTCCCAGGTTCCCAACCTCCGGGGCCGCGGGCCTTCGCGTTCCAGGTTCCCGGGCTGCGGGCTCTCGGGCTGCGGCCCCGATTCTCGGGTTCCCGGGGTTTGGCGTCCGTCGGCTGCTTCGTGGATCGCCCACCCGCCTGTCCTCGGACTGTTCACCGGCCTGTTTCGATCGCTCGTCGGCTGCTTGGGCTGTCTATCGTCTGGGTTGCTGGTCGGGTCTTGGGGCGGCTCTTGGTTCGGGTTGGGGTGTTGTCTGTTGCGGTGCTGGTCGTGGATGGGTGGGCGTTCTGGCTTCTGGTGCGGTTGAGGGCGATCATGGGGTGGTCGTTGATGGAGTGTGTGATGTTGCATGGGCGCGAGCAGGAACAAGCGCATCTGAGCCGGTTGCTCGGCGAGGCCGCGGCTGGGCGGGGTGGTGCGCTGGTCGTGCTCGGGGAGCCGGGCGGTGGCAAGTCGGCGCTGCTCGCCTGGGCGGCGGTGGCTGCGGCGGCCGGGGTGGCCCCGGCAGCCTCCATGGCAGCGGCCTCGATGGCAGCGGCGGCCCCGGCGGTGACGGCGGCTTCGGCCGCGACGGGGGCTTCGGCTGCGACAGCGGCAGCGGCGGCCACGGCCGTCGCCGCGCCCGGCTTTCAGGTGTTGCGTTGCACGGGTGTGGAGAGCGAGGCCGAGCTGCCGTTCGCCGCGCTGCACCTGCTGCTCTCCCCGGCCATGCGCCGCCTGCCCGCCCTGCCTGCCCCGCAGGCGCAGGCGTTGCGGGGCGCGTTCGGGCTGGCCGCGCCGGGAGGTGAGCATCAGTTCCTGGTCGGGCTGGCCGCGTTGTCGCTGCTGGCGGAGCTGGCCGCGGACGGTCCCGTGTTGTGCCTGGTGGACGACGCCCAATGGCTCGACCGGCCGTCCGCGGAGGCGTTGGCGTTCGCGGCGCGGCGGCTGGCGGCCGAGGGGGTGTTCGTGCTGTTCGCCGCCAGGGAGGGGTTCGACCTGCCGGGCGTGCCCGAGCTGACGCTGAAGCGGCTGGACCAGGTGGCCGCGCGCGAGTTGCTGGCCGAGCACGATCCGGGTCTGCCAGGCCACGTACGAGACCGCCTGCTCACCGAGGCGGACGGCAACCCGCTGGCCCTGCTGGAGCTGCCCAGGACCGAGGCCGACGACCTGGGCCCGCTGCCGCTGCCGCACCGGCTGCAGGACGCCTACCACCGGCGCATCAACGAACTGCCCGCGCCGACCCGGACTGCGCTGCTGGTGGCGGCGGCCGAGGAGAGCGGCGCGCTGGAGTCCGTGCTGCACGCCATGGCGGAGCTCGGGGTGCCGGCCGGCGCGCTGGCGGCGGCCGAGCGTGACGGGCTGGTCGCGGTGTCGGGGCAGTCGGTCGTCTTCCGGCATCCGCTGATCCGTACCGCCGCCTACCGGGGCGCGGCGTTCACCGACCGGCTGGCCGCGCATGCCGCGCTCGCGTCCGCGCTGGCCAGTGACGGTGACGGCGACCGGGCCGCGTGGCATCGGGCGGCGGCGGTCACCGGTCCTGACGAGGAGGTGGCCGCGGACCTGGAGGCGGCGGCCGTCCGGGCGAGGCGGCGGTCGGGGCATGCGACGGCCGTTGCGGCGCTGGAACGCGCGGCCAGGCTCACTCCCGGGAACGCGGCCAGGGCGCGGCGGCTGGCGACGGCGGCGGAGACCGCGGTGGACGCGGGACGTCCGGATCATGCCCGCCACCTGGCCGGACAGGCGGCGCGGCTGACCGAGGACGCGCGGGAGCGGGCCAGGATAGCCGCGGTGCACGGCCGGGTGGAGTACGAGCACGGCTCGCTGCGTACGGTGCACGAGGTGCTGGTCGCGGCGGCGCGGCAGGTGGCGCCGCTCGACCCGGACGCGGCCGCGGCGATGCTGGCGGACGCGGCCAGGGCGTCCTGGTCGGCGGGCGACCCGGAACGGGTGACGCGGACGTACCGGATGTTGCGCGAGCTGCCGCCCGATCCGTTCCGCGACAAGCTGGTCGAATCCATCGGCGGCGCGCTGAAGCTGTACTCCGCCGACGTCACCGAGGCGGCCGAGGGCGCGGCGCTGCTGCGCGAGCACATCGCGCAGGGCCGCTCGGGCCCGCCGGGGCTGCGGCTGAACGTGGCCATGCAGGCGCTGCTGACCGGCGACTACGACGACACCCGCGACATCATGGCCGGGCTGGCGGACGACGTCCGGTCGAGCGGCGCCGTCGGCCGGTTGCCGTCGGTGTTGTGCGCGCAGGCGACGGCCGAGACGAATCTGGCCCGCTACCGTGACGCCGCCGCCTGCGCCGCCGAGGCGCTGCGCATCGCCGAGGACGTCGACCAGCCCAGCCGGGTGGCCCACGCCGAGGCGCTGCTGGCGTATCTGGCCGCCGTCGCCGGGGACGAGGAGCGGTGCAGGAGCCTGGCCGAGCCCAACCTGCGGCGGTTCCCCGCGCACGCGAACGCGCTGGTCGCGGCGTGGTGCGAGTGGGCGCTGGCGCTGCTCGACCTCGGCCGGGGCAGGTACCTGGCGGTGCTCGACCGGCTGGAGACCGCCACCCGCGGCCCGATCCTGCACGTGGGACCCGCCGTGCACTTCGCCGCCGACCAGGTGGAGGCGGCGGTGCGGCTCGGGCGGCCGGAGCGCGCGGCCGAGCCGCTGGCCAGGCTGGAGCAGTGGGCGGCGGCCGTCCGGCTGCCGTGGGAGGACGGGCTGGTGCTGCGCTGCCGTGCGCTGCTGAGCGACGACGGCGGGCTGTACGTCCGGGCGCTGGAGCTGCAGGACGAGGCGCGGCCGTTCGAGCGGGCCCGTACCGAACTGCTCTACGGGGAGTGGCTGCGCCGCGAACGCCGCAAGACGGAGGCCCGCGCGCACCTGCGTGAGGCGCTGGAGCGGTTCGAGCGGCTGGGCGCGGCCGCCTGGGCCGGGCACGCCCGGGCAGAGCTGCGCGCGGCGGGCGAGAGCGCGGCGCCTGAGAGCGTGCGGGACGCCCCGGCGGACGTCGTCGCCCAGCTCACCCCGCAGGAACTGCAGGTCGTCCGGCTGGCCGCGACCGGCGCGACGAACAAGGAGATCGCCGCGCGGCTGTTCCTCAGCCCCAAGACCGTCGGACACCACCTCTACCGCGCCTTCCCCAAGCTGGGCGTCTCGACCAGGACGGAACTTGCCCGCCTCCCGCTCAACTAGCCGATCAGACACGCATAGGGCATCCGATTAAGGAACATGCCCGATACCCTCCGACAAACCGCGCTCCTACCGTTTGAACTGCGACGAAACGCAGAACGAGGAGCGTGGTGAGCGATGGAACCGGTTATCGAAGTGGCCGGACTGGTCAAGACCTTCGGCCGCGCCCGGGCGCTGGACGGGCTGGACCTGAGCGCGCGTCCCGGCGAGGTGCACGGCTTTCTCGGCCCGAACGGCGCCGGCAAGTCGACCACGATCAGAACCCTGCTCGGTCTCCTGCACGCCGACGCCGGCCGGGTCACGCTGCTCGGCGGCGACCCGTGGCGTGACGCGGCGCAGCTGCACAAGCGGCTGGCGTACGTGCCGGGCGACGTGAGCCTGTGGCCGGGCCTGACCGGCGGCGAGGTGATCGACCTGCTCGGCCGGCTGCGTGGCGGGCTGGACCCGGCCAGGCGGGTGGAACTGCTCGAACGGTTCGAGCTGGACCCGCGCAAGAAGGCCAAGACGTACTCCAAGGGCAACCGGCAGAAGGTCGCGCTGGTGGCGGCGTTCGCGTCGGACGCGGAACTGCTCATCCTGGACGAGCCCACCTCCGGCCTGGACCCGTTGATGGAGGCGATCTTCCAGCAGTGCGTGGCCGAGGAGCGCGGGCGCGGCCGGACGGTGCTGCTGTCCAGCCACATCCTGTCGGAGGTCGAGGCGCTGTGCGACCGCGTCACGATCATCAGGCGCGGCCGCACGGTGGAGGCCGGCCCGCTCACCCAGTTGCGCGGCCTGGCCCGCAGCCGGGTCAGCGCCGAGCTCGTCTCGCCGCCCAACGGCCTGGCCAGGATGCCCGACCTGCACGCGGTCCGGGTGGACGGCGCCAGGATCGAGTTCGAGGTGGACCGCACCCGGCTGGACGCGGCCCTGGCGGAGCTGATCCGGGTGGGCGTACGCGACCTGACCTGCACGCCTCCCTCGCTGGAAGACCTGTTCCTGCGCCACTACGAGAGCGAGAAGGCGGAGCGATGAACGGCACCTGGACCCTGACCAAGCTGGTGTTACGCCGCGAACGGCTCATCGTCCCGCTCTGGGTCCTCCTGCTCGTGGCGCTGGCGGCGGGGCAGCTCCAGCGGTACGCCGCCGGCATCGGCGACATCGGCGCCTTCGCCCGCGAGATGGCCGCGAACCAGGCGCTGAGCGCGTTCGCCGGCGAGGTGCCCGCCCCGACACTGGCCGGGATGGCGGTCTGGAAGAACGGCGACGCCATCTACACCATCCTCGCGCTGATCATGATTCTCACCGTCGTCAGGCACACGCGGGGGGAGGAGGAGTCGGGCCGGGCGGAGCTGGTCGGCGCCGGTGTCATCGGCAGGTTCGCGCCGCTGACCGCCGCGCTCGCGGTCGCCTGCGGCTCGTCCGTGCTGGCCGGGCTGTCCGTCGCGGTCGCGATGATCGGCGCGGGCGCCGCCGCCGCGGGTTCCGTCGCCTTCGGCGCGGCCGTGGCCGCCGTCGGCGTGGTGTTCGCGGGGCTGGGCGCGGTGGCCGCGCAGCTCACCCAGACCGCCCGCATCGCCGTCGGCGTCGCCGGGCTCGGCCTGGGCGTCAGCTACGCGCTGCGCTTCGCCGCCGACGGCAGCGGTGTCGCCGCGCTCAAGTGGCTGTCCCCGCAGGGCTGGTCGCACCTGGTCAGGCCGTACGGGGACGACAACGTGGTGGTGCTGCTGCTCAGCCTCGGCTGCGCGGGCGCCGCGATCGCGGTGGCGTACCTGCTGCTGGCCAGGCGGGACCTGGGCCACGGGCTCATCCCCGAGCGTCCTGGACCGGCCGGCTCGACCGGGCTGCGCAGCCCGCTGCGGCTGGCCTGGCGGCTGCACAAGGGGCTGCTGACCGGCTGGATCGTCGGCTACGCGGTCGCCGGGCTGGTCTTCGGCGCGCTGGCCGCCTCGATCGGCGAGGTCTCACGGCAGGGCGAGGCCGTGGCGGAGTTCTTCCGCCGCTACACCGCCTCGCCCGAGGCGAGCATGAGCGACGCCTACCTGTGGCTGATCGCGCTCAGCCTCGGCTACGTCGCCGCCCTGTACCCGCTGCTCGCGCTGCTGCGCCTGCGCGCGGAGGAACAGTCGGGACGCGCCGAGCTGCTGCTCGCCCACCCGGTCGGCAGGCTGCGCTGGGCGGCGGGTCACCTGGTGCTGGCCCTGACCGGCAGCGCCGCGATCCTCGCGGTCGCCGGCCTGACCATGGGCCTCGCCATCGGCGACCCGCTGGGCGTGCTGGGCGGCACCCTGGTCCAGGTTCCCGCGGTGTGGGTGCTGGCCGGTGTCGGCGTGGCCGCCTTCGGGCTGCTGCCCAAGGCCGCCGCGGCCATCAGCTGGGGCGCCTACCTGTTCGTCAACCTCTTCGGCGAGGTGCTCGGCCCGATCCTGGGCATCGACTACTGGATCGCCAAGTTCCTCGTCCCCTTCCCCAACCTGCCGATGGTGTTGTCGGGCGAGGACTTCACCGTCACCCCCGTCCTGATCATGATCGGCCTCACGGCCGCGCTCGTGGCGGTCGGCCTGACCGGGCTCAGGCGGCGGCCGATCATCTGAAACCGTGGCATTCCGGCCCGGCTCGGTCATCGAGCCGGGCCGCAGGTCGTTCGACCGGCCGCACGCCCAGCTGCCAGGCCGGCTACCGGCTGGACTCGACCTTCAGCAGCAGGCGTTTGAGCAGGCCGTCCAGCGTCTCCTGCTCCTCCGCAGCGAGCGCGGCGGCCATGCCGCCCTCCACCTCACCCTGGATCTCCATGGCCTCCACCCACAGGTCGCGCCCCTTGGCCGTGAGTTCCACGTCGACCCGCCGCCGGTCGTCGGTGCTGCGCACCCGGCGCACCAGCTCGGCCTTCTCCAGCGTGTCGAGGCGGCCGGTCATCCCGGCGGGCGACACCAGCAGCTCGGCCGCCAGCTCCGACGGCGTCGCGCTGCCGCCGTGGGCCTGCAGCCGGTGCAGCGTCTGGAACTCGAACTCCTGCAGGCCCACCTGCGCCATCGCCGCCTCCTTGGCCTGACGCAGGTGTTTCACCAGGGTCTGCATCCGGGTGACGATCGCCTCCACCCGCTCGTCGAAGGGGGCCTTGCCGCGCCAGCGGGCCAGGTGTCGATCGACCGAATCCTCCATGCGGAGATCGTACGGCAGCAACTAATTAGTTGACGAAACATTAGCCAGCGAAATATCGTGAAATATCATGACGAATCGTCTCCTTGCCGGACGTTCCCTGTCCGCGCTGGCCACAGCACTGATCCCGACCACGCTGACCCTGGCCGTGCTGCGCGTCACCGGATCGGGCCAGGCTCTCGGCATCGTGCTGGCCAGCGAGCTGATCCCGCTGCTGGTGTTCCTGCCGGTGGCCGGTGTGCTGGCCGACCGGCTCCGGCCGGAACGGGTCACGTTGCTGGCCGACCTCACCCGGGCGCTGGCTCAGGCCGGCATCGCCGTCGAACTGCTGCTCGGCGTGAACCGGGTACTCGACCTGGCCGTGCTGGCCGCCGTGGGCGGCGTGGCCATCGCGTTCGGGATGCCGGCCGCGCCCAGGCTGGTGGTCAGCGTCGTCCCTCCGGCCGACCGGCTGCGGGTGAACGCGCGGCTCGGCGCGGCCACCAGCCTGTCCAGCATGGCCGCGCCCGCGCTGGCCGGGTGGATCGCGCTGGTGGCCGCGCCCGGCTGGGCCGCCGCGCTCAGCGCGGCGCTGTTCGTCTGCTCGGCACTGACCCTCGGCGGCGTGCGCACCGAGCGCCCGCGGCGCGCGGACGGCCGGGGCACCTTCGGCGCCGACCTGGCCGAGGGCTGGCGCGAGGTCAAGGCCAGGCCGTGGTTCCTGGCCAGCGTGCTCGGCCACGGCGTGTGGCACTTCATGGCCGGGCTGTTCCTCACGCTCGCCCCGCTGACCGCGGTGCGCGCGCTGGGCGGCGAGGCGGACTGGGTGCTGATCGCGCAGGCCGGGACCGTCGGCATGGTGGCCGGCGTGTTCGTCGCGCCCCGGCTGCCGCTGCGCAGCAAGCTGGTCGGGGTGCAGGTGAGCGCGGCCATGTACGTGCTGCCGATGCTCGCGCTGGCCGTGCCGCTGCCCGCGGCGGCGATCGCGGGCGCCTACTTCCTGGCCATGTTCGGGCTCGGCGTGCTGAGCCCGCTGTGGGAGACAGTCGTGTCCGAGGAGATCCCGGAAGGGGCGCTGGGCCGGGTACGGGCGTTCGACGGGCTGATCTCGTTCGCGTCGAGACCGCTCGGGCTGGCCGTGGCGGCGCCGCTGGCCGGGGTGACCGGGGTGGCCTGGCTGATGGTCGCCGGCGGCGTGCTGGTGGTCGCCACCAACCTCGCCGCCCTGGTCAGAGCCCCGCAAGCCCCCGCCGAGGACGAGCTCAGCTCAGCACGGCCTCGCGCAGCACGCCGTCGCTGATCTCCAGCACCCGGTCGGCCAGCGTGATCAGGCTCGGGTCGTGCGTCGCCACCAGGGCGGTCACCCCTTCACTGCGGACCAGCGCCCGGATCAGCTCCATGATCTGCCGGCCGGTCTGCGAGTCGAGCTGGCCGGTCGGCTCGTCCGCGACCAGCAGCCTGGGCCGGTTGGCCAGCGACCGCGCGATCGCCACCCGCTGCCGCTGGCCGCCGGACAGCTCGTACGGGCGCTGGTTGGCGTGCTGCTCCAGCCCCACCAGCGCCAGCAGCATGCGCACCCGCTCCTCGCGGGCGGCCACGGCGGTACGGGTGAGCCGCATCGGCACCCCCACGTTCTCGGCCGCCGACAACACCGGGATCAGCCCGAACGACTGGAACACGAAGCCCACCACGTCCCTGCGCAGCTCCAGCAGCGCGTCCTCGGACAGCGAGGTGACCTCCTGACCGGCCACCACCACCCGGCCGGCGTCCGGCCGGTCCAGGCCGCCGATCTGGTTGAGCAGCGTCGTCTTGCCCGACCCCGACCGGCCCCTGATGGCGATCAGCTCGCCCGGGTAGGCCACGAACGACACCTCGCGCAGCGCCACGACCTCCTTGGGGCCGCTGCGGTACACCTTGCGCAGGCCCTCGACCAGCACCAAAGGCTCATTGCTCACTGGAGGGCTCCTCTCGGGCCGGCCATACGCCGATGTGGTCGGATTCGAGTTCGAGTCGCACCCGGCGCTCCATGTCCAGGGCGTTCATGAAGTCGCGGGGCAACTGCAGGCGGCCCACGCGGTCGAGCACGGCGTACTCCTCGGCGACCAGGTGGCCCTCGGCGCTCTCGCGCCGCAGCGTCTCGCTGCTGGTACGCCCGTCGCGGATGCCCACCGTACGGTCGACCTGCTCGGAGACCAGCGGGTCGTGGGTCACGATGACCACGGTCACGCCCAGCTCCCTGTTCGCCTTGCGCAGCGAGTCGAACACCTGCTCAGAGGTCTCGCTGTCGAGCTCGCCCGTCGGCTCGTCGGCCAGGATGAGCTGCGGCGCGTTGGCCAGCGCGACCGCGATCGCCACCCGCTGCTGCTCGCCGCCGGACATCTCGGGCGTCTTCCTGTCGGCGCAGTAGCCGACGCCAAGCAGCTCCAGCAGGTCCGTCGCCCGGCCCCGGCGCGACTTGCCCGACAACTTCATCGGCAGCTCGACGTTCTCCCTGGCGTTCAGGTACGGCAGCAGGTTCCGCGCGGTCTGCTGCCAGATGAACCCGACCACCTCGCGCCGGTAGCGCAGCCGGTCCTTCGGCGTCATCGACAGCAGGTCCATGCCCGCCACCCTGGCCAGCCCGGCGGTCGGGACGTCCAGGCCGGACAGCACGTTCAGCAGCGTCGACTTGCCCGAGCCCGAGGCGCCCACGATGGCGACCAGCTCGCCCTTCTCGATCAGCAGGTCGAGTCCCTGCAGCGCGACGACCTCGACGCCTTCGGTCTTGTAGATGCGGACCAGGTTGTCGCAGACGATGTGCGTGTCGCCGCCGAACGCGGCCTTCTTCGCGCCGGCCTTGGCTTCCAGTTCGGACAGGGTCGGGTTCATGAGAGCTCACCCACTCGGAGTACGGCGCCGAGGGCGCGGCGGCGGCTGATGGCCGTGTGCGCGTACGCGCCGAGCACGGCGACGGCGGCGACCCCGGCCGCGAGGACGACCGGAGTGATCAAATCGGGGGAGTAGTCGCCGACGGGCACGTCGCCGGCGTAGGCGGACAGGTCGACGCCCGGGCCGAGCGCTGCGGGCAGGCCGAGGCCGAGCGCGAGGCCGACGAGCGCGGTCACGAGGATCAGCGGCAGCACCTCCAGCACGGTCAGCCGCTGTGCCTGGCGGTCCGACAACCCCAGCGTACGCAGGAACGACAGCGCCCTGGCCCGGTCGGCCGCGCCGATCACCAGCGACACGACCACCGCGACCAGCGCGTACGCCGCCAGCGCGGCCGTCACCACGAGCAGCGTGGTGCGGATCGTGTCGGTCAGCGGGTCGTCCTGGATGCCGGCCAGCCGCTGCGCCTGCGAGGCCACCTCGGCCGACGGCACCAACTCGGCCAGCGCGGCGACCGGCACGTCACCCTTGATCAGCAGCGTGTTCACCGCCGGGGCCTTGTTCACCTCGAACGGCAGCACCATGAACCGGCCCTCGGTGAAGAACCCGGGCAGCGCGTCGATCACCCCGTTCGTGGTGACCTTCACGCGTTCCTGCCAGCCGATCTCGAACGTGCCGCGGCCACGCAGGTCGCGCGAGACCAGCGCGCCCCCGGCGGACGGCTCGGCGGGCAGGGTGATCGGGGCGCCGTCCAGCAGCCGCCGCCACTGTCCCAGGTCCACCGCGACGGCCTCCGCGCGCTCGGCGCCGAAGCCCACCTGGACGCGTCCGGTCTGGGCGGGTACGACCAGGTCCACGCCGTCCATGGCGCGGATCTTGGCGATGACGTCGTCCGGGATGGTGACGTTCGAGGTGATCCTGATCGGCGCGCCCACGCCCTGCCAGGACGCCAGGCGCTGCGTGTCGGCGATGCCGCCGGAGATCACCGAGGCGAACACCGACACGGCCAGCGCGGGCAGCAGGATCAGCACCGGCAGCACGCTCACGGCGCGCGCCCTGGCCGCCCTGGTCAGCCCCAGGAACGGCACCGCGCCGCGACGGCGGGAGGCCAGCCTGACGATCAGCCGCAGCGGGTACGGGTAGCAGCGCAACGTGATCAGCGCCGCGGCCAGCGTCAGCGCGATCGGCACCAGCAGCAGGAACGGGTCCTGGCCCTCCCGCGCCACCTGGGTGGTCAGCCCGCGCGTGCGCAGCAGGTACGCCCCGGCCAGCGCCAGCACGATCACCAGCAGCTCGACCGTGATCCGCTTGGCCGACGGCCGGGCGGTGGCCACGTCGTCGCGCCGCTCGTGCAGCGGAGCGCGGTGCGTGATGGCCAGCCGGACGGCGGTGAACGCCAGCGCCGCGACGACGAGCACCGCCGGCGCGAGGTGCACCATCGGCAGCACCGGCCCCGGCACCAGGTACGAGAGCCCGTACCCGGCCAGCGCGGCGGGCACCACCGCGAGCGCGGTCAGCCCGGTGCCGGCGACCGCCACCTGCCGCAACGCCGCGCCACGGGCCCTGGCCAGGGTCAGCGTGTGGTCGAGCCGGTCGATCAGCAGCTGCACGGCCAGCACGATCACCCCGATGGCGACCAGCAGCAGCCCGCCGAGCACCAGGTACATCACGGTCTGCGCGGTGGCCAGCGCGGCGGTGAAGTCCGACAGCAGCTTGGGCAGGCCGGTGTCCAGCCGGTACTGGCTGGAGTTCTGCGACGACTGCACGACGACCTCGCGGCCGAAGGCGGTGATGGCGGAGGTCAGCTCGCTCACCCGCTGGGCGTTCGCGGCGTCCGGGTCGACGGGCAGCACCCAGCTGTAGAACAGGTTGCGTCCCTCGCCGCTGAGCACGCGCAGCCCGGAGTCCGGCAGCAGCGAGGTGATGTGCCGTTCGAGGTCGAGCTTGCCGGGCGGCTGCAGGGTCTCGACCCGGATGAGGTTCGGGTGGTGGGTCCAGTACTCGTCGGCCGGGTTCACCGGCTGGAACGCGCCGACCAGCTTGACGGCGACGAACCGGTTCTCGCCGAGGATCTTCACCTGGCCCAGCTCCAGGTTCATCGCGGTCAGCGCGCTGTCCACGACGCCCACCTCGAACAGCGGGATCGTCTCGCCCTGGAACTCCATGGCGCGCGGGTCGCCGGGCTGACGGCCCTGTACCCAGCGC
This sequence comes from Nonomuraea antri, assembly GCF_013283785.1. Taxonomy (GTDB): domain Bacteria; phylum Actinomycetota; class Actinomycetes; order Streptosporangiales; family Streptosporangiaceae; genus Nonomuraea; species Nonomuraea antri. The sequence continues at coordinate 9,883 of NZ_JABCPZ010000196.1, read as the reverse complement.
ACCCGCTGCTCGGCGTCCGACAGCCAGCCCAGGTTGATGTAGGTGCTGCCGCCCGTCCCGTTGACCGGGGTCAGGATCGTCCTGGCGCTCATGTGGCTGTTGCCCATGCCGGGCGGGACCACCAGCGGGCGCAGCGTCTCCGGCACCAGCGAGCGCCAGCGCTTGTCGCGCGTCTCGAACTGGGCGCGCTCGTGCAGGTCCTCGTCGGCGGTCTGCGCCTGCACGTTGATCTCGAAGTCGACCTGCGCGGCGCTCGCGTCGGTCAGCGACTGGCGCAGCGCCTGGTCGAACGAGCCCTGCATGGCCCTGGGCAGGCCCGCGACGAGCAGGCCGGCGCTGAGCGCGAGCACGAACAGCACGGCCATCGCGCCCGCGTGCACGCGGGCGAGCAGCGGGATCCTCACTGGTCCTCCCCGATGCGCAGCACGCCGAGGCCCTGTTTGCGCAGATTGCGGGCCAGCCCGGCGACGATCGCGAACAACACCGCGGCCACCGCGACCAGCATGGTGAGCGTGGCCGGCCACGGGATGTCCAGCAGCACCCCCGGTGTGACGGCCGCGGCCTGCCCGGTCAGCACGATGTGCGGCACGACCAGCACGCCGATCGCCACCGCCAGCCCGGTGCCGGCGACCAGCGACAGGCCGATGATGAACGTCTGCTCGATGGCCAGCAGCCCGAACACCTGACGGAAGCTCACCCCGAGCGCCCGCAGGATCGCGAACTCGGCCATCCGCTCGCGGGCCGCCACGGTGGCGTTGACCAGGAAGCCGAGCGCGGCGAACACCAGCGCCGCCGCGAACCCCAGCATCAGCGCCCCCTGCAGGCCGCTGGCCAGCGGGTCGTCACGCAACTGGGCCGCCAGCGCGCGCTGGTCGACGACCGTGACGTCCCAGGCGGGGTTGGCGCGCAGCGCGGCCTGGGCGGGGCCGGTGTCTCCGCCGTCGGCGGCCAGCCACCACTCCGTGGCCGGCCTGGGCAGTTGCCCGGCCGCCAGGCCGCGGGCCTGCAGTGTCCCCCAGTCGGCCAGGACGGCGGGCTGGGCGGGCGCGGTGGTGGGCAGCTGGTCGACCACGGCCACCACCAGGATCTCGACGATCCTGCGGTCCATGCTGACCTTGCCGGTCTGGCCGTCGGTCAGCTTCAGCTCGCGGGCCAGGTCGGCGGTGAGCACGACGGGCAGCGGGGCCTGCTGGGGCCGGGGGCCGAAGACGGCCACCCCGGCGTCGGAGAAGCCGGTCTTGAGCGACACGGCGGGCGTGTCGAGCGGCTTGCCGTCGGCGCTCAGCGCGGTGACGGAGACGGTGGCCTCGCCGTCCTCGGGCGGGTTGGCGATCAGGCCGCGCAGCGCCAGCGGGTAGGTGATGCTCCCGGATCGGCCGCCGAGCGCCTTCAGGTCCACCTCCACCCGGTTGTCGCCGGGTTTCAGCACGCCGAGCGGCAGCTCGCGCCAGACGTCCAGCGCGTCGGAGACGATCAGCCGCAGTGGCACGGCGGTGCTCGCGCTGGCCTGGACGGTCAGCCCGGCCGGCTTGCCCGGCAGCTCCAGCTTGCCCGCCTGGGCCGCGAGCAGCCCGGCGGCCATGCGGCTCACCGGCTGGGACGACAGGTCGGGCCTGAGCTGGAAGAGCGATTCCAGCTTGGCCGCCCGCAGCCCGAGCAGCACGGCCGAGTCGCCGGCGAACTCGACCTGGCCGCGATAGGCGGGCGAGGCGGCGGTGATGCCGGGCAGCGCGGAGAACGCGGTGCCCCGGCCGAACGTGCCCAGCTCCGGCGCGTCGGGCGTGCCGGAGATCCGCAGGTCCGTCCCGGCCTGGTGCCTGGCCTGGTCGAGCTGGGAGGAGCGCCAGGTGGACGTGGTCGCCATCGACACGATGCCGATCGCGATGGCCATGGTCAGCAGCAGCGTCGGGCCCGCGTACTTCAGCGGGCGGCGGCTGACCTGCCAGGCGCCGAGCGCGGGAGCCAGCGTGGGCCGCCTGGAGGTGATCTTCTCGGCGAGCTTGGAGATGCGCGGCACCAGGCGCAGGCCGAGCATGCCGCCGGTGAGCAGGGCCAGCGCGGGCCCGGAGATGATCAGCGGGTCGATGCCGAGCTCGCCGGTGGCGGTCGCGGTGACCGGCGCGCCGTAGTGCTGGAGCTGCCAGATCGCCAGCCCGGCGATCACCAGCAGCGCCACGTCGGCGCCCGCCCGCTCGATCAGCCCGCGCCCGCCGCCGCGGCCGCGCGCCGACTGCTCCTCGATGTACGTGCGCCGCGCCCCGGCCAGCGCGGGCAGCATGAGCAGGATCGCCGACGCCACGGCCACGCCGATCGAGACCAGGAAGCTGCCCAGGTCGGCGGACGGCGCCAGCCGCACGCCCGAGGCCTTGATCCACGGCAGCTGGTTGACCAGCGCGAGCAGCGGCGGGCCGAGGAACGGCGCGATGATCGCGCACGGCACGGCGACCAGCAGCGCCTCACCGCCGGCCAGCCCGGCCAGGCGCCAGGTGCCCGCGCCGCGCGAGCGCAGCAGCGCCACCTCCATCCGCCGGTGGTCGGCCAGCAGCCGCGCGGTGAGCATGAGCGCGTACGCGGCCAGCAGCAGCAGTTGCAGCACCGGGATGAGCATGGTGGACCGCGCGACCAGCGAGGCGGTGTTGAGCTGGCCCAGCATCTCCGGCAGCCGGGTGCTGATCGTGCACGAGGCGCAGCCGCCGGACTTCAGCCGCTCGCCCAGTTCGGCCACGGACCCGGCCAGCGGGCGCAGCCGCTCGACGGTCAGCGTGCGCAGGTCGGGGACGGCGGTCCAGGTGGCGCTCACGTTGGTGGCGAACCGGTCCACGAACGTGGTGCGCGCCACCATCAGCGGTCCGTACGTGGTGAACTCGCCGCTCTCGACGCCCCTGCTCAGCAGCTGCTCGCCGGCCCAGCGTTCGCCGAACGGGTCGCTGAGCTGGAAGACGCCGGAGACGCGGACCGTGACGGGTTTGCCGTCCAGCCGGCCCACGGTGGTGATCTCCTGACCGGCCGCGAAGCCGGTGGCCGAGGCGGCCGACATGGAGATCGCGGCCTCGACCACGCCTCCGGCGCCGGCGTCGGCCTTCGGCCAGCTGCCGGAGATGAGCTTGGCGTGCCGGTCGAGCGCGTCGTAGCTGCCGAAGCGGAGCAGTTCGGGCTTCTTGTGCCGCTCCTGGCCGGGCATCACGTAGGAGTCGGAGCGGAAGGCGGTGGTGATCGACGTCGGGGCCTGCGCGTAGGCTCGGGCGAGCTCGCCGCGTACCGCCTGGTCGAGCTTGGGGAAAGTCTCGCGGGTGACGGGCGCGCCGATGGTGGCCGCGATCTGGCGCTGGGAGGCGGTCTCCATCGTCCTGCGTACGCCGGCCTCGGCGATGGAGGAGGCGTACATGGTGAGCGCGACCAGCGTGGAGGTGGCCAGCAGGATCGAGCCGAACGCGGCCAGCAGGAGGAGCGGCTCGCTGAACGCGCGTTTGACGACCAACGGCCCCCGCATGTCTCCCCCTCTTCGCCCGTTTAGTGAACCTTGAAGTAACGGCGGACGCGAGGGCAAGGTGATCTTGTCAACGGTGACGGACCCGAGATGCCGCGGCGATGCGCATGTGATATCGGTTTCGTGACGAAATCGCTAAGAAACAACGAAAAACGCCGCACCCCGCGAAACGGGAGTGCGGCGCTCGTGCGGCGCGGCCTGGCTTACTTGGCGGCCAGCGCGGCGGCCTGCTTGGCGATCGCGGACTTGCGGTTCGCGGCCTGGTTCTTGTGAATGACGCCCTTGCTGACGGCCTTGTCGAGCTGACGGGCGGCAACGCGCTGCGCGGCCACGGCCTGCTCGACGTCGCCCGACTCGGCGGCCTCGCGGAACTTGCGCACGGCCGTCTTGAGCGAGGACTTGACCGCCTTGTTGCGCAGGCGAGCCTTTTCGTTCTGCTTGTTGCGCTTGATCTGGGACTTGATGTTCGCCACGAAGAAGCCTCGGTGAAAGTCAGTGATGGATGGGGCGCGCGGGCTCGGTGAGAGGGCGCGCCACACGCAGTTGAACAGATTACCAATAACCCAGGTGGCTGCTCAAATCAACGGCCTGGGCAAAGGGATCCACCTACCAGTGTAGGGGGCGTTCAGCTCATCCAGTGCGTCATGTACTCGCGCCAGTCGTCCTCCGTGGCGGCGAAGTCCACGTAGAGCGCCAGGCCGAAGCGCTCGCGGGCGCCGTGCTCGGTCAGCGCGAGCTTGGCCGCCTGACCTGCGACGGCGACGCTCTCGGCGTTGTCGGCCCAGGCCACGCCGTGGTCGTGGTAGGCGGGGGCGCCGATGAACAGGTGCTTGGTGTCGGGGACCAGGTCCAGGGCGAGTTCGGCCTGCCTGGCCACGTGGCCGCCGTACAGGGACTCCAGCGGGGTGTAGGAGTCGTAGGTCATGATCGCGACCTGGTCGACGCGGTCGGTGACCTGCTTGAAGTAGCCCTGCGACCAGTACTTGTCGTGGCCCATGACGCCGCGGGCGGCCAGGCGCATGAGCGGGTAGGGCTCGATCTGCGGGGTCGAGGTGGACAGCAGCTTCGTGTGCTGCCTGGTCCTGTCGAGCAGGTCGAGGAAGCTGGTGTCGCCGTCGCCGAGCGGCTCGAAGTTGTAGTGGATGCCGTCGTAGCCGAGCTTCATGATCGCGGCGACGCCGGCCAGGACGTTCTCGCGTGATTTCGGGTCGTCGAGGTCGAGTATCCGGTCGACGCGCTGGCCGAGCCAGGCGGAGACGCGGACGCCGGGGAGGTGCTTACGCACCCATTTCACGAAATTTGCTGCGTTGGGGTATCTGTCAGGATTTAAGGTGCCGTCCTTTCCGAAAGGGCCGGAATGGACGTACAGGTCCTTGACGCCCGTGGCGCGCAGCCGTACGGCGAGCTGCGCCACGTCGCGCTCCGCGCGGCGCCCGTCGACCCACATGTGACCCAGCCAGAGGGCGTCGTTCCCGGTGCTCTTCGCCCAGGCTTCCGGCGCACCGGTAAACTGGAGGCGGAGCGCGGCGGCGAGCAGGCCGACCAGCGCCACCACGATGGCCAAAGCCAGCGCGATCAGGCGCAGGCCGCGGCGGATGACGGTTCGGGCAATCACCCGGGCATGTCACCATGAAAGACTGCTTGACCTCAACCCTGTCGAAACGGACTTCGGTGCGCACTCAGCCTGGCCAGACCGACCCCGCGTTGATCCGCAACTTCTGCATCATCGCGCACATCGACCATGGCAAGTCGACCCTTGCCGACCGGATGCTGCAGATCACCGGCGTGGTCGACGAACGCTCCATGCGTGCCCAATACCTCGACAGGATGGACATCGAGCGCGAGCGCGGCATCACCATCAAGTCGCAGGCCGTGCGGCTGCCGTGGGACGGTCACGTGCTCAACATGATCGACACCCCCGGGCACGTCGACTTCACCTACGAGGTGTCCAGATCGCTGCAGGCGTGCGAGGGCGCGATCCTGCTGGTCGACGCCGCCCAGGGCATCGAGGCGCAGACCCTGGCCAACCTCTACCTGGCCATGAACGCCGACCTGAACATCATCCCGGTGCTCAACAAGATCGACCTGCCGGCCGCGCAGCCGGAGAAGTTCGCCGAGGAGCTGGCCGGCCTGATCGGCTGCGAGCCGTCCGACGTGCTGCGCGTCTCCGGCAAGACCGGCGAGGGCGTGCGCGAGCTGCTCGACCACGTGGTCCAGACGATCCCGGCCCCGGTGGGCGACGCCGACGCGGCCGCCCGGGCGCTGATCTTCGACTCCGTGTACGACACGTACCGGGGCGTGGTCACCTACGTCCGCGTCGTCGACGGGCACCTGAGCAAGCGCGAGCGCATCCTCATGATGTCCACCAACGCCACGCACGAGACGCTGGAGATCGGCGTCATCTCGCCCGAGCCGAAGGTCGCCGACCTCGGGCTCGGCGTCGGCGAGGTGGGCTACCTCATCACCGGCGTGAAGGACGTGCGCCAGTCCCGGGTGGGTGACACCGTCACCTCCGCGGTCAAGGGCGCCACCGAGATGCTGGCCGGATACGAGCACCCCAAGCCGATGGTGTTCTCTGGCCTCTATCCGATCGACGGCGACGAATACCCCGAGCTGCGCGAGGCGCTCGACAAGCTGCAGCTCAACGACGCCGCGCTGATCTACGAGCCGGAGACCTCGGCCGCGCTCGGCTTCGGCTTCCGCGTCGGCTTTCTCGGGCTGCTGCACATGGAGATCGTCCGTGAGCGGCTGGAGCGCGAGTTCGGCCTGTCGCTGATCTCCACCGCGCCGAACGTGGTCTACCGCGTGGTCATGGAGGACGGCAGCGAGGTCACGGTCACCAACCCGTCCGAGTTCCCGTCCGGCGGGAAGATCGCGCAGGTCTTCGAGCCGGTCACCAAGTCCACGATCCTGGCCCCGTCCGAGTTCATCGGCGCGATCATGGAGATCTGCCAGGGCCGGCGCGGCCAGCTCCTCGGCATGGACTACCTGTCGGAGGACCGGGTCGAGATCCGCTACACGCTGCCGCTCGGCGAGATCATCTTTGACTTCTTCGACCAGCTCAAGTCCCGCACCCGCGGCTACGCCTCGCTCGACTACGAGCCGGCCGGCGAGCAGGAGGCCGACCTGGTCAAGGTGGACATCCTGCTGCAGGGCGAGGCGGTCGACGCGTTCAGCGCCATCGTGCACAAGGACAAGGCGTACGCGTACGGCGTCGACATGGCCAAGAAGCTGCGCGAGCTCATCCCCAGGCAGCAGTTCGAGGTGCCGATCCAGGCCGCGATCGGGGCCAGGGTCATCGCCCGCGAGAACATCCGCGCCATCCGCAAGGACGTCCTGGCCAAGTGCTACGGCGGCGACATCTCGCGTAAGCGCAAGCTGCTGGAGAAGCAGAAGGAAGGCAAGAAGCGGATGAAGATGGTCGGCCGGGTCGAAGTGCCGCAGGAGGCCTTCGTCGCCGCGCTGTCCACCGACACCAGCGTCGACAAGACCAAGAAGTAGGCCCCTGCCGCCGGGCGGTGTAATGCCTGATTTGTACCCTTAGGGAGTGAAACCTGAGGGTGTGGAGACGGTACGCACGGCCCGGCTGGACCTGTCACGCGTGACGCTCGCCGACCTGCCGTCCGTGCACGAACTGCACTCCGACCCGGGCACGAACGTCTTCAACCCCGCCGGACCCAGCCCCGACCTGGAGTCCAGCCGCGCCATGCTCGACCTCTGGCTCGCCGACTGGGCCGAACGCGGGCTCGGCTACTGGGCGGTGCGCCGCATCGGCGAGCCCGACATCATCGGCATCGGCGGGCTCCGCCGCGCCATGATCGAGGACGCGGAGGTGCTCAACCTGTACTACCGGTTCCGCCCGTCCGAGTGGGGGCACGGGTACGCACTCGAACTCGCCCAGGCCGCGCTGCGGGTGGGACGGGACCTGGGCGGGACGGTGGTGGCGGTGATCCGGGCGGACAACGTGGCGTCCTGGCGGGTGGCGGAGCGGGCCGGCCTGCGCAAGGACCGCACGATCAGGTACGGGGGCGTCCCGAACGACGTGTACGTCGCCTGACCCCGCCCGGGTGCTGATGCATTCCACCTCCCGAACGCCGACCCCAACCGCCCCGGACCCCTGGGCCCAGCCGCACGCTCGGGCGGCGCTCACGCCCGCATCAGGTCAGTATCAGGGGCACCACAGCACCAGAGGGCGGCAGAGGCACTTGTGCCACCAGAGGACACTTGCGGCACCAGGGGTACCTCTCCCCCCAATTCACCGGAGTCCCGGCGCCCGGGAAGGGCGGGTCGCGAACTGCGTCCACGGTCGTTGCTGCGTGGCGTGGCCACAGCCCGCCCGCCTCCAGCCCGTCCGTAGCCCGCCCACAGCCGCTTACGGCCCTCCACAGGCCGTCATGGACCGCCCCCCATGGCCCGCCCACGCCGGTCCCTCAGCGGGAGCTGTCGGTGCGAGCGCGCAGGACGTAGGCGAACAGCGTCGCCGCGCCCATCACGGCCTGGGCGGCCAGCAACGGGCCCAGCTCGGACGCCACACCGAGCACCGCCATCGCGGTCGGCAGGCAGCCGAGCAGCGCGACGTCCACACCGGTGAGCGCCCAGAGCAGCGGACCCGTGGGGATCGCGCCGCCGGGCGTGTCGATCACCGGCAGCGAGTGGTCGAGCGGACTCCGCCTGGCCATCCGCAACGCCCCAGCCGCCAGCGCCGGGGCCGCCAAGACCCCGAACGCCCACCACACGCCCACCGAACCTCCCAGACCAGGCCCGACGACCAGGTCAACGGGAAGCCCACCCGCGGACGCAAGACCCGCAGGAAGCCCGCCTGGCGCTGCGAGGCTTGCGGGAAGCCCGCCTGCCGGTGTCAGGTCTACGGGGAGCCCGCCTGCCGGTGTCAGGTCTACGGGGAGTCCGCTAACCGGTGCGACGTCTGCGGGGAGCCCATCTGCCGGTGTGAGTCCTGCGGAGAGCCTGCCAGCCGGCGTGAGACCGGTGGGGAGCGCACCTGCAGGATTGAGGCTTGCGGAGAGCCCGCCTACCGGCGTGAGACCGGTGGGGAGCGCACCTGCGGGGTTGAGGCCCGCAGAGAGCCCGGCAGCCGGCGTGAGGCTAGCGGGGAGCCCGCCTGCCAGGGTGAGGCCCGTCAGGGCGGCCGCTGCCCAGAGGCCGCCCAGCAGTCCGGGCAGGATCGCCCTGGCCGCGAGTGCCGCGCGCGGTCCTACGCCGAGCAGCCGGGCCAGCGCCGGGTTGTCGGCGTCCCTGCGCGCTCCCGACGTGCCCGACACCGCCACCGCCAGCGCGCCGACCAGCACCGACGCCCCCAGCACCGTCGGCCCACCACCCGCCAGCGCGAGCACGGCGGGCAACGCGGCCAGCGCGAACATGACAGCCAGCCGCCCAGGCCGCCGTCCCACCCGCCGCCAGTCATGCCAGGCCAGGGCCAACGGCGCCGGGCACGAAGCCGCTCCCAACCAGGAAGCCGAACCGCCCCGCAGCGCCGCAGGCAGCCGAGAGACCGCCCACAACCGAGAGACCGCCCGCAGCCGGAACGCCGCCCACAACCGAGAGACCGCCCGCAGCCGGAACGCCGCCCGAGATCGAGACGCGGATCGTTGTCCGGTTGCGGACTCTGGTCGGGTCGCGGTCTCTGGTGGGGTCGCGGATTCTAGCCGGGATGTCGGCCCCAGCCCCGCCGCCGGCCTTGGCCGGGGCGCGGACCTCGGGTGAGGCGCCGACCCCGGTCGGGACGTGGACCTCCGCTGGGCCGCCGAGCCTGGCCAGGGGCGTGAGGTCAGGGTCCTGGTCCGCCAGTGGTTGTCCTCGGCGATCCAGGTCAGCACGGATGGGTCGAGCCCGGTGGCCGCGTTCGACAGGTGTCCGGCCCGGGTGGAGGCCGCCAGTACGGCCCGGGTGGGGATCTCGCCCAGGGCCGTCCACGCACGCCGGACCAGCAGGACGGCGATCGCGGCGGCACCGGCGGCTACGGCGCCCACCGCGGACAGGGGCGCGTGCGCGACGGCGACCAGCGCGCCACGAGCCTGCCCGCTCACCGCGACCACAGCCAGCACCAGCAGCGCGACCAGCGCGGCCGTCAGCCAGATGTGCCACGACTGCGACGCCTGCGCCAGCACCGCCAGCGCGACCCCGCCCGCGGTGGCGGACACCCCCAGCACGAACGCCCCGAGCAGCCGCCACACGAGCTGGTCGGGCGCGCCCAGCGCGGCCACCAGTCCCAGCCCGACCCCCAGCCCCACGATCGCCGCGATCAGCAACAGCCGACGGCCGGTGCGGGTCAGCAGGTCGCGCCGGTTCAACGGCGACAACACCAGCCACGAGGCATCGGGCCCGGACACCATGACGGGACCCACCGCCCTGGCCGCCATCAGGCAGCCCGCCAGGGCC
>NZ_JABCPZ010000195.1 GCF_013283785.1 Nonomuraea antri | reverse complement strand
CCACCCGACAGGCCCCCACCTGACAGGCCCCCACCTGACCGGCCGCACGTGGCCGGCCCCCGCGCGACCTCGCCACGCGCGGTCGGCCCCCGCGCGTCCTGCCACGGCTCGAACGGCCCGCGCACGCGGCCCCATATAGACCCCATCGCGCGTTTCGCGCCTCCGTTTATCGACATGTCATCAATGGCGCCACATTTGGCGGAAAATCCTAGTTGCCTGGATGATCATTTCGGTTACTCTGTCAGAGGTTCGCCCCCACCCGGCCGGACGTCCGCCACGGAGAGCTGAATGCTGTTCTGCACGATCGGCGGTTGGACATCATCGTGCGCCTGATGCCCAGCCGAAACGCCGACCGAAATGCCGGCCGAAACATATTCCGTCCCATTCAGCGCATGCTTCTCGAAGCCCTCCGGCGGATCGTTCATCGGCCTTTGGACAGCGCCGTCATCTGCGGCGTCCTGGGCGTGATCGGCCTGTTCTGCCTGGCCGAGGCGGCCGGCCGGCTCGGCCTGATCTCCACGCTGCAGCTCCCGCTCGCCTCGACGATCGTGGTGACCGCCGTCGAGCTGGCGACCGACCCGGACTTCCTGGCCGACGTCGGGGCCACCGCTGCCGGCTGGGCGCTCGGTCTGCTCACCGCGACCGCGCTCGCCGTGCCCGCCGGGCTGCTGCTGGGCAGCCTGCCGCCGGTCGAGCGGGCGCTGCGGCCGCTGATCGAGTTCCTGCGGCCCATCCCGTCGGTCGCGCTCATCCCGCTGGCCGCCTTCGTCTTCACCGACCGGCTCGAGATGAAGGTCGCGATGATCGTCTACGCGGCGGCGTGGCCGATCCTCATCAACACCATGTACGGCCTGCGCGAGGTCGATCCGCTGGCCAAGGAGACGCTGCGCAGCTTCGGCTTCGGCCCGGCGGCGATCCTGTGGCGGGTCGGCCTGCCCAGCGCGGCGCCGTTCATCGTCACCGGGATCAGGGTGGCCGCGGCGATCGCCCTCATCCTGGCCGTCAGCACCGAACTGCTCGCGGGCGGGACCAGCGGCATCGGCAGGTTCATCATCCTGGCCGAGAGCAGCCCGGAAGGGCTCACGCTGACGATCGCGGCGACGTTCTGGGCGGGCGCGCTCGGCCTGCTCACCAACGGGCTGCTGGTCCTCGCCGGCCGCCGGCTGCTGCGCTGGCACACGGCGCTGACGGAGGCGGACCGATGACCCGCCCAAGGCCGCGTTCCATAATCAGGGCGGGGATCAGGACGGGGATCAGGGCGGTGTGGGCCGTGCTCGCCGCCCTGGGCCGGCTCTGGGTGATCCCCGTCGTGCTGATCGTCTGGGAGCTGGCCACCCGGTCGCTGCGGCACCCGTACTTCCCGCCGCCCACCACGATCGCGCTGCGCCTGCGCGAGTTGTGGTTCAGCGGCCCGCCCGTCAGGCTCTGGCTCAACGACGCGGCGCTCGGCAACGTCCCGCACAGCCTGAGCAGGCTGCTGGCCGGGTGGGCGCTGGCCGGCGTGATCGGGGTGCTGCTCGGCATCGCGCTGGGCCGCTCGCCGCTGCTGTTCCGCTTCCTCGACCCGGTCCTGCAGTTCGGCCGGGCGCTGCCGCCGCCCGCCCTGCTGCCGATGTTCCTGGCCCTGTTCGCGACCGGCGCGCGCATGCAGATCGCCACGATCGCGTGCGGCATCGTCTGGCCGGTGCTGATCAACGCCGCCGACGGCGCGCGCACGGTCGACCAGCAGCACCTGGACACCGCGCAGGTCTTCCGGCTGTCGAGACGGCAGCGGCTGCTGCGGGTCATCCTGCCGTCGGCCGCGCCGAAGATCTTCGCCGGGCTGCGGCTGAGTCTGTCGCTGGCGCTGATCCTCATGGTGATCGCCGAGTTCTTCAGCACCGAGGGCATCGGCTTTCAGTTACGGGCCGCGCAACGCGCATTCGACCTGCCGGGCATGTGGGGCGTCATCATCGTGCTCGGCGTCCTGGGTTACCTGCTCAATCAGCTGTTTCTCGCACTCGAACGACGAGTGCTGAAATCGCGCGAAATAACCGTGATAAATCCCACGAAGAACACGTCCGCCACGCCACTTCCTCAGGAGCGTTAATGTCCGGAGCGGGACGCCGTCCACGCATGCGCATACTCGCGCTCACCCTTGTCGTCGCACTCACCGCGGCCTGCGGCAACGGCGGCGACCCACAGCCGGCCACCGGCGCCGGCGGGGTGGAGAAGGCCGACCTCACCATCGGCATGCTGCCGCTGCCCGAGGTCGCCCCCATCCAGATCGCCATCGACAAGGGCTACTTCGCCGCCGAGGGGCTGAAGGTCAAGTACGAGCTCATCCAGGGCGGCGCCGCCGCGATCCCCGACCTGGTCAGCGGCAAGCTCGACCTCCTGCACAGCAACTACGTCTCGGCCCTGCTCGCCGCCTCGACCGGCGCGGCCAAGCTCAAGGTCGTCGGCGAGGCGTACGTCGCCAAGAACGGCAACTTCGTGCTGATGACCAAGAAGGACTCGCCGATCAAGACGCTGGCCGACCTCAAGGGCAAGAAGGTCGGCGTCAACACCAGCGGCAACGTCGCCACGCTGGCCGTCAGCGCGCTGGTCAAGACGGCCGGGCTGACCACCTCCGACATCACGTTCGTCGAGCGGCCCTTCCCCCAGATGGCCGGCGCGCTGGACGGCGGCATCGTGGACGCCGCCGTCATGCCCGAGCCGTTCTGGCAGACCGCCGCCGGGCAGAGCGGCGCCGCCACGCTGTCGGAGCTGTTCACCGCGAACACGCTCGACTTCCCCATGGCCGGCTACCTCACCACCGACGAGTTCGCCCGCGCCAACCCCAAGACGGTCGCCGCCTTCCAGCGCGGCCTGCGCAAGGCCGTGGACCTGGCCATCTCCACCCCGGCCGAGGCCAAGGCCGCGATGCTCAAGTACACGAAGATCGACCAGGCCACCGCCGACCAGATGAAGCTGGGCGGCTACTCCCCCACCATCGACAAGGCCCGCCTGCAGCGCGTGGCCGACCTCATGGTCGAGTTCGGCTACCTCAAGTCGGCCTTCGACGTCGCACCGCTGCTCCTGCCCGCGGGCACCTCGTGACGGCCGCGCGCCCGGCCCGCGTGCTGATCGCCGGCGCCGGCATCGCCGGGCTGACCGCCGCGCTGAGCCTGCACGCGGCCGGGATCACCGACGTGGTGGTGCACGAGGCGGTGGACGACATCCAGCCGCTGGGCGTCGGCATCAACATCCTGCCGCACGCCGTGCGCGAGCTGATCGAGCTCGGCCTGGGCGAGCGCCTGGCCGGCATCGGCATCCCGACCGCGGACCTGACCTTCATCAACCGGCGCGGGCAGCGCATCTGGTCCGAGCCGCGCGGCAGGAACGCCGGCTACACCTGGCCGCAGTACTCGATCCACCGGGGCCGGCTGCAGCTCATGCTCCTGCAGGCGGTACGCGAACGGCTCGGCGACGACGCGGTGGTCACCGGCTCGCCCGTCACCGGCCTCGACCACGACGCCGACCTGCTCATCGGCGCCGACGGCATCCGCTCGAACGTCAGGGCGGCGCTGTTCCCCGACGAGGGCGAGCCGCTGTGGGGCGGGTACGTGCTGTGGCGCGGCACCGCGTACGCCAAGCCGTTCATGACCGGCAAGTCCATGATCATGGCCGGGGACGGCACGCAGAAGCTCGTCATCTACCCCATCGCGCCGCCCGAGCCCGACGGCACCCAGCTGATCAACTGGGCCATCCAGCACCGCGCGCCCGAGACCACCCCGCGCGGCGACTGGAACCGGCAGGTGGAGGTCGGCAAGTTCATCGACCACGTGGCCGACTGCCACTTCGACGAGCTCGACATCCCGGCGCTCATCGCGAGCGCGGACAAGGCGTACGAGTATCCGCTGGTGGACCGCGACCCGCTGCCGCACTGGTCGCGCGGCACGGTCACGCTCATGGGCGACGCCGCCCACCCGATGTATCCCACCGGCTCCAACGGCGGCACCCAGGCGGTCATCGACGCCCGGGTGCTGGCGTACGCGCTGGCCACCGGCCGCGGCCTGGACTTCTACGAGGAGACGCGGCGGCCGCTGACCAACGGCGTCGTCCTGGCCAACCGCGAGGACGGCCCCGAGGTGATCCTCAAGCTGGCGCACGAGCGGGCCCCGGGCGGTTTCACCGACATCGAGCAGGTCATCCCGCTGGCCGAACGCGAGGAGATCGCGCTGCACTACAAGCGGCTGGCCGGGTTCGAGCCGGCCACGCTCAACGCCCGCCCGAGCTGGACGGTCGGCGACCGTCCGGCGTGACCGGAGGAGGAGACGACATGCCGGCCGGGCAGCTCGTCGTCGCGCACTACGAGCGCCTGCTCGCCGCCGCGCCCTGGCTCGATGTCTCCCTCTCCTGGACGGTCGTGCAACCGCTGGACGGGCCGATGGACCTCGAGGAGGTGGCCGAACTGATCGGCGGCCCGGGCACCGGGCTGCGTGAACGCGAGGTCGAGGGGTTCGACGGCGGGCGGCTGCGGCTGTTCATGGCCGCTCTCGACCCCGGGCAGGTGGCCGGCGCCGATCCACCGGCGCTCGACCACGTGTTCCGGCTGCTGCCCGAGCCGGCCGCCCCGCTGTCGCACGCGGGCGCCATGGCCGTCGTCCAGCTGGACAGCGGCGCCCATCTGGACGCGGACTGGCTGGAATCGCCCCAGTACGCGCTGGTGTTCGCGGAGGAGGCGTGACGCCCCCGGGCGGAGGTGTCACGCGTTCACGCGATCAGGGCGCGTTGTAGCCCAGCGTGTAACCGCCGGAGCCGGAGTAGGCGTGCACCCGGTAGCGGTAGTAGCCCGCCGCCCCGGTGTGGCTGAGCTGCTCGTCGGGGCCGGACCCGGCGCTCTGCGCCACCGTCGCCCAGCTCGACCCGTTCCAGCGTTGCAGGTACAGGTCGTAGTCGGTGCCGTCGGGGCCGTCCAGGCACGCCTGGTGCGCGCCGCTCACCGTGGTCTGGAAGTAGCCGCCGTCAGGCTGGTACCCGCTCGCCCCGGACGCCAGCGTGCCGGTCTTGGTGGTCTCGAACCCCGCGCAGCCGCCGCCCGTCGTGCCGACCGTCAGCGTGAACACCGTGTTGCGCGTCACCGCGCTCCCGGCCGCGACGACGGTGATCTGGTGCGCGCCGGCGGGCGTCTGCGCGGTGGTCGTCAGCGTCAGCGTGGACGAGCCGCCCGACTGCGTGGACGGCGGCGCGAACGACGCCGTCGCCCCCGCCGGCAACCCGGTGGCGCTGAAGTTCACCTGCTGGGCGTTGCCGCCGGTCACGGTGGTCGACACGGTGGCCGTGGCCGAACCGCCGCCGGCCGGGACGGTGCCGCCGGACGGCGAGACCCCCACCGAGAAGTCGTCGCCGCCGGTCGGCGGCGTGTTGTCGATCATGCTGGAGATCTCGTTGTACACCTCGGTGATCCGCGTCCCCCAGTTGGGGCAGCCGCCGAGGTGGTGCAGCGCGATCACCCGGTGGCTGGAGGCGGCCAGCACCGGCGACCCGGAGTTGCCGCCCGACGTGTCGCACCGGTAGCCGGTGTTGACCCCGGACGACACCACGTCGATCTTGCAGGTGGCCCCGCCCTGCGTCTCCTCGAACAACGACAGCCGCTTGGGCCGCGTGTCACCGTGGCCGGGGATGTAGATGCGCTCGCCGGCCACCGGCGGGCGCGGGTCCAGGTACAGGGTGCCGAACTGCTGCACGGCGGCGAAGTCGCTCACGGTGAACAGGGTGTAGTCGAGCGCGTTGAGCCCGCTGGTCTTCAGGAACTGGCCGCCGCCGACCTTGGTGCCCGCTCCCGGGTTGTTGCCGCCGCAGGTGGCGCAGTCGTAGTCGAACTGGAACTCGCTGGCGGCCAGGTCGGCGGCGCTCTCCATGCAGTGGTTGTTGGTCAGCATGCGGTTGGTGTTGCCCACCCGCCAGGCGGTGCAGTGGCCGACGCCGTCCAGGAGCTGGCGGGCGACGGCGCGGCTGCGGGCGTACTCGGTGGGGTGGCTGTCGCGGTAGCAGACCACGTCGCGCCGCGCGTCGGTGCCGCACACGCTGAACGCCTGGGGCGCCAGGGCCGCGGCCTCGTCGGCGGTGTAGCCGCGGTAGTAGCGGTCGACGCGCGCGCCGAAGCCCTGCCTGGCCAGCCGGGCGGCGTCACGCGGGCCGGCGCCGGTCGCGTGCAGCGTGATCACGGCGGTGTCGCCGTCGACGGACAGCGCGGCGAACCCCGCCCGCCCGTGCGTGGTGTGTCCGGAGCCGCCGGTGTTGCGGCCGGTGGTGGGGTCGCCGAAGTAGGTGTGCCGCTCCCGCCCGTCGGCGCCGGCCACGGTGACGTAGTCACCGGGCAGCAGGACGAGCGAGGAGAAGTGCACCTTGACGTAGCGGGAGCCGGGCCGGCTGATCTCGGTGCGCCAGCTGCTGCCGGAGCGGCCGTACCGGAGCGAGACGTCCGAGGCCACCTCCTCGCCGGCCGGGGACACGCCCCGGCCGGTCGTGCCGGTGGCCTGCGCGGGCGCGGCCGGCACGGTGACCGCCGCCGGTGTCTGGGCGAGAGCGGACGCCGGGATCGCCGGCGCCGCCGCGACCAGCACGGCGCTCGACGCCGTGATCAGCGCTGTGGTCAGCGCTTTGGCCGCTGCTCTCCATCGTGAGTGGCTCATGCGAGGGTTACCTCCGCCTGGGGGGTGACCAAGGCGGGCCGTCCATCGCGGAAAGCCGGCGACCCGGTCCAGGCGCGAGCGGCACGTCGGAGAGATGCCGGCGACCCGTGAACGGAGCGGGTCCGCCGTGGTGTGTGGGTGCGCCGAATGTAACCCCGGGAAACATCGGTACCGTTATCGGTAGAGATACCGATATTTCGTGCGCCTTTACATCGTAGATTCCGTACGCAGCCACTCGGTGTGCGTCGTGACCTCGGCCAGCCGGTCCGCCAGCGGGGCCACGCCGAGTCCAGGGCCGCGCGGCACCGCGAGCGTCCCCTCGCTCAGCTCGAACGGCTCGGTCAGGTCGGCGGCGTAGTAGCGGCGCGAGGCCGAGGTGTCGCCCGGCAGGGTGAAACCGGGCAGCGCGGCCAGGGCCACGTTCGCCGCCCGGCCCAGGCCGGTCTCCAGCATGCCGCCGCACCACACCGCGACGCCGTTGGCCAGGCACAGATCGTGGATCCTGCGGGCCTCCAGGTAGCCGCCCACCCGTCCTGGCTTGATGTTGACGATCGAGCAGGCGCCGATCGACAGGGCGTGCGCGGCGTCGGCGGCCGACTCGATCGACTCGTCCAGGCAGATCGGGGTGCTCAGCCGCCGCGCCAGGACGGCGTGCTGGTGCAGGTCGCCGGCCGCGAGCGGCTGCTCGATCAGCTCCAGGCCGAACGCGTCGAGCCGGGCCAGCGCCTGCGCGTCGGCGAGGGTGTAGGCGGCGTTCGCGTCGACCTGCAGCGGCACCCGGTCGCCGAAGCGTTCCCTGACCGCGGCCACCGGCTCGACGTCCCAGCCCGGCTGGATCTTCAGCTTGATCCGGACGTACCCCTCGTCGAGGTAGCCCGCCACCTCCTCCAGCAGCCGGCCGACGGAGTCGGTGATGCCGATCGAGACGCCGCAGCGCACCCGGTCGCGCACCGCGCCCAGGTGCCGGCCGAACGACGTGCCCGCGGCCCGCAGCTCGGCGTCGAGCACCGCCGTCTCCAGCGCGGCCTTGGCCATCCGGTGCCCCTTGACGCCGGACAGCGCGGGCGCGACCCGGTTGGCGTCCAGGTCGGGGACGGCCGCGAGCATCGGCACCAGGAAGCGGCGCAGCACCTCGGCGGCGCCGTCGGTGTACTCGTCGGAGTACATCGGGCTCTCCATCGCCACGCACTCGCCCCAGCCCTCCGCCTCCGGCGTGACCACCCGGACGAGCAGGATGTCGCGGTGGTGCGCGACGCCGAACGAGGTGCGGAAGGGGGCGGTCAGCGGCATCTGGACGCGCCGCAGTTCCACGCCGGTGATGTTCATGGAGCCTCCAAGGGGGACCGGGATTTCACGGGTCTCATCGTCCGGGGGTTCCGCGCCGCCCACCTGGTCTCCGGGGCACAACCTGCGGCCGCCGGTTCGTCGCCGCCGACGAACCGGCGCGCTAGTGCTGCGGCGGGGTCAGGCGCAGGTGCAGCATCGCCTCGAACCTGGCCTCGGGGTCGGTCAGGTCGATGCCGCCCACCTCGGCCAGCCGCCGCAGCCGGTAGCGGAAGGTGTTCGGGTGCACGTGCACGGCGGCCGCGGCGGCGATCACGTCGCCGAACGTGTCGAGCCAGGCGGCCAGCGTCTGGGTGAGCGCGGTGCCGTGCTCGGCGTCGTAGGCGCGCAGCCGGGTGACGGGGCCGGCCGGCGGGTCGTCCTCGGCGGCGACGCGGTCGGCCACGTCGACGAGCAGCGCGGCGACCCAGACGTCGCTCAGCCGGGCGGCCGGGCGCGTGACCCGGCCCGAGTGCAGTACCCGCAGCGCCCGGTCGGCGTCGGCGCGTGACTTGCGCAGCTCGGCGGGGCGCGCCGCGACCCGTCCCACGCCGATGGCGGCCGGCACCCGGGCGCCGATGCGGTCGAGGAACGTCTCGGCCACGCGCAGCGCCGCCTCGTCGGACTCGGCCGGGAGTATCGCGTAGACGACATCGTCGAGCTGGGCGGTGGCCGCTCTCGGGTGCACGGCGCTCAGGTGCAGGGTGAGCGCCTGGCAGGCGCGGTGCGCGACGGCCAGCCGGTCGGGGCCTGAGGCGTCGCCGCGCACCGCCAGCGCCAGCACGCACGCCGGGTGTGCCGACAGCCCGAGCCTGGCCGCCGCCTCGGCCGCGGCCGGGCCGCCTTCGAGCGTGGTGGCCAGCAGGTCGGCGCGCAGCCTGCCGCCGGCGTCCTCCCCCGCCCTGCGGCGCAGCAGGTGCAGCGCGGCCACCTTGGCCGCCTCGGCGAGCGAGCGTTCGCGGTCCTCGGTCAGCGGCTCGCCGACGACCACCCAGATCGAGCCGAGGATCTCGCCGCCGGCCCGCACGCCGATCGCCACCCGGGGCTTGGCCACGACGCCCTCCAGGTAGACCGGGCGGTCGCTGCTGTACAGGTCGTGGAAGGCGCCGCGTTCCTCCAGGATGCGCAGCTTGTCGTCGGGCACCTGGCGTTCCAGGATGGTGGCGATGCGGGCGTCGTCGCCCTCGTCCTGGCGGCTGGAGAAGGCCAGCACCCGGCCGTTGCGGTCCTCGACGGTGACCGGGCCGTCGAGCAGCGCGGCGGTCGCGTTGGCCAGCGCGAACAGGTCGCCGGCCAGCGGGTCGCCGACGTCCGCGCCCGGGCCGAGATCGCCGCCGACGTCCTCGACGGCCAGCAGCGAACGCAGCATCGCGGCGACCGGCGCCCACGACGCGCCGGGGGTCAGGCCGAGCACCGGCACCCCGGTGTCGGCGACCGCGCGTGCCGCCCGCTCGTCCAGCTCCACCGGCGACCTGACGATCACCGCGGCCGCCGCCAGCTCCGCGGCCCGCTCGACCAGCGCCGCCACCTGCTCCGCGCCGTACACGCCGACGCCCAGCACGACCGGGTCGGGGATCCCGGCCGGCTGGTCGTGCGGGTCGTGGATGAGCACGCCGCCGACCGGCCGCGACGGGTCGGGCTCGCCCGCCACCACCTCGACGAGCGTGGTGCCGAGGTCGGTGAGTATGCGGCCGAGCACGGACGCGGGCGGGGTGATCATGACGTGGCCTGGGCGGTGCGGCGGTGGCGGCTTGCGGTCATGTGGTGCCTTTCTCGCGCCGGAATCGTCCAGTTACGTCCGGTGCGTCCCGGATTCTGCAGGATAGCCGCCGGTCAGCGCACGACGTAGCGGCCGTCCCTGGTGAAGCCGGTGACGCGCCGTCCCTCGGCCATGAGCCCGCCGAGCACCTCGCGCACCGCCGACCGCCACTCCCCGGCGGCGGCCGGGTCGGCGCGGCGCAGCACCTCCACGTCGGACGGCACCCGCACCAGCACGACCGCCCCGTCGAGCCGCCCGCGCACCGGACGGCCGCCGGCGCCCTGTTCCAGCGCGGCCACGGCCCCGGCAGGCGGCCGTTCCCCGGCCGGCGGCCACGGCCCGGCCAGCTCCCACCGCACCAGCAGCCGGTCGCTGGCGGTGCCGGCGTTCACCCCGTCGCGCATCGGGCCGTAGAAGTCGACCAGGTACTCGGCGGGCGCCGCGCCCAGCTTGGCCAGGTTGACGTAGGCGTTGCGGCTGACCAGCGGGTCGAACGTCCAGGTGACGGCCGTGATGCCGCGCTCCAGCGCCCAGGCCCGCTGGTGCAGCTTCAGCGCGTAGCCGACGTTGCGGCCCCGGTCCGCGCCGGCCACAGCGGTGATGTGGGAGTGCAGCCCGGCGGTCGCCAGCAGCCCGAGCGACACCCCGATCAGGCGGCCGTCGGCGTAGGCGCCGACCGCGTAGCCGCCGGCGTGGCCGAGCACGCGCAGCAGCTCGGGCGTCATCAGCGGGTTGCCAGGGCCCGGCCGCCAGACGCGGTCGAGCAGCGCGCACGCCTCGTGGATCTCGGCCAGCTCGTGCAGCTCGGCGATCTTCACCCCGGCCCGCGCGGCGGCCCCGGCCGCCACGCGTTCCGCGTCACCTGGGAGGGCAGGCACGTCAGCTCGCCTTCGGGGTCGCCCGGCCGCCGTGGTGCAGGTAGCGGGCGCCGTCGGGCAGGGTGTAGAAGACCACCGGGATCCAGTCCTTCATGCCCTCGCGGTGGGTGACGAACAGGCCGGGCTCCACCGGGTGCAGCTCGCACTCGACCTCCTCGTGCCCGGCCAGGTCGGCGTAGGCGTCGGCGGGGCGGATCCGCATGACGAGCGTGCCGTCCCGGTCCACCACCTCCGTGTGCGTGGAGGCCCGCCGGTACACGCCGACCAGCTCGGCCGGGTCGTACGCCACCGGGTGCCCGGCCGGCCCGATCGGCTCGGGGACGGCGACGCCGGCCAGTTCGGTGAAGATCTCGCTGAACAGGTCGCGGTAGAGGCCCATCCCGTCGC
The DNA here is from genome assembly GCF_013283785.1 of Nonomuraea antri. Classification (GTDB taxonomy): domain Bacteria; phylum Actinomycetota; class Actinomycetes; order Streptosporangiales; family Streptosporangiaceae; genus Nonomuraea; species Nonomuraea antri. Next base: position 10,488 of record NZ_JABCPZ010000195.1, on the reverse strand, counting down.
CGCCGTTGGTCAGCAGGCAGACCGCGAGCTCCTCGTCGGGCAGGATGCGCAGGTAGGCGGACTGGCCGATGGTGTTGCCGTCGTGGCCGTACAGGCGGCGGCCGGCCCAGCCCGACAGCACCCAGCCCAGGCCCCAGGCGTCGCCCAGCAGGTACGGGTCGGGCAAACGCACCTGCGGGGCGCGCATGGCCGCCGCGCTCCGCTCGGAGAGGATCCGGGTGCCGTCGGCGGCCAGGCCGTCGTCCAGGTGCATCTTGGCGAAGGCGAGCACGTCCGCGACGGTGGAGCAGATCAGCCCGGCGGGGGCGACCGAGCGGGGCAGCCCCCACTGCGGGGCGACCTGCGGCGGGTCGCCCAGGTGCCCGGCGGCGGCCCGGAACCGCAGCGCCTCCTCCGGCAGGGTGACGGTGTGGGTGAGCCCGAGCGGCTCGAACAGCCGGCGCCGCATCAGCTCGTCCCACTGCACGCCGGTGACCCGCTCCTGGATCAGGCCGAGCAGCGGGAAGCCCGAGTTGCAGTACGACATGGTGGCGCCCAGCGGGTGGATGGCCGCCACGCCGTCCAGCAGGGCGACGTACTTCTCCAGGCAGTCGTCGCCGCGTCCGGTGTCGTCGAAGACGTCGCCGTCGATGCCGCTGGTGTGGGAGAGCAGGTGGCGCAGGGTGACGCCCTTGGTCAGCGCGTCGTCGGCCAGGCGCAGCTCCGGCAGCGCGGTGACGATCGGCGCGTCGAGGTCGAGCAGGCCCTCGTCGACCAGGGCCATCGCCACGGTCGCCGTCCACACCTTGGTGATCGAGCCGATCTGCCAGAGGGTGTCCGTGGTCGCCTCGATGCGCGCGGCCACGTTGGCCAGGCCGGTGGCCGTCTCGGTGAGCTCGCCGCGGTGCAGGATGCCCAGGCTCGCGCCGGGCACCCCGTGCTCGGCGGCCAGCTCGGCGAGGCGTGACCGCCAGCGGCCCGTGGTGGACTCAGCCGTGGTGGACTCAGCCGTGGTGGATTCAGTCATGGTGGGCTCCTGTCTCGGGGAGTGAGGTGTGGCCGGTGACCCAGTCGACGAGCCGGCGGCTGTAGTCGGCGCGGTGCGAGGGCCGGCCGGTCAGGACGAACAGGTGCGAGGCGCCCGGGTAGCGCACCAGCCGGACGGGCACGCCGCGGGCGCGCAGCGCGTGGAACCACTGCTCGGCCTGGCCGACCGGGCAGCGGTCGTCGGCCTCGCCGTGCAGGATCAGCGTGGGCGCGCGCACCCCGGCGGCGTGGGTGAGCGGCGACAGCGCCTCCCGTCTGGCGTCGTCGCCGACCTCGCCGTCGGCCAGGCTCTGGCCCACGTCGGACGTGCCGGCCAGGCTGCGCAGGTCGGTGACCACGCCGCCGGGCACCGCGGCGGCGAACACGTCGCTGCGCGCCGACAGCCAGCAGGTGAGGTAGCCGCCGTAGCTGTAGCCGGTCAGCGCGATCCTGCGCGGGTCGGCCAGGCCCTCGGCGACCAGCTCGGCGACGGGTTCCAGCACGTCCTTCTCGTCGGCCTCGCCCCAGCCGCCGACGGCCGCGGTGTAGAAGTCCTCGCCGTAGCCGTCGCTGCCGCGGATGTTCAGCGTCAGGATCGTCCAGCCGCGGGTGGCCAGTTCCTGGTGGTAGAGGTGGACCGGGTCGGCGTGCGGCGACCAGGCGTTGTGCGGGCCGCCGTGCACGTCCACCAGCAGCGGGCCGCCCGGCGGGGCCTGCGGGTCCCTGGTGACGAAGCCGTGCACGCGTATCCCGTCGGAGACGGTGAACTCCCGCTCGGTCACCGGGTGGAAGGCGACGCCGGGCAGCGCGGCGGCGGTGTGCCGGGTGAGGTGTTCGAGCGTGCCGGTGACCAGGTCGAACAGCGCGATCTCGGCGAAGGTGGCGGCGTCGGCGGTGGCCAGCGCCGCCGTGCCGGTCTTGAGCGCGGCCGAGCAGCCGCCGACGCCGGTGCCGGCGGGCAGCGGCAGCTCGGTGACACGGTCGCCGTCCAGCCGGTACAGGCGGGTGACGCCGCGGTCGCGGGCGCAGAACAGGATGCTCCGGCCGTCGTCGTCCAGGAACAACGGCGGCGCGCCCGGGTAGCCGGGGCCGCCGGTCATCACGTTGCGGTCGAAGCCGGGGGCGAGCGGGACGGGCGGCGACCCGTCGAGCGGCTGGCGCAGCAGCGTCGCGTGGCCCGGGCGGAGGTCGGCGCGGCCCGTGACGAGCAGCGCGTCGCCACCGGGGAACCAGTGGACGGTGTCGGCCCGGCCGTCGCCGGGGCCGATCCGCCGTGGTTCCGCCGCGCCGGGGGTGGCGTCGACCACGTGGACGGCGCGGGCTCCCGTCACGTCGGCGTCGGCGCCGGTCGCGGCGGTGTAGGCCAGCCGGGTGCCGTCCGGCGACCAGGCCGGCCGCCCGGCGTGGACGTCGCCGCTGGTCAGGCGAGTGGTGTGGCCGGTGGCCAGGTCGGTGACGAACAGCTGCGTGCCGCCGGTCAGCCCGGCGCCGTCGGCCTTGAAGCCGAGCCGGTCGACGACCACGGGCGCGGCATCGCCCACGCCAGGGGCGGGGTCGGTGGCGGCGTAGGCGATGCGGGTGCCGTCCGGGCTCCAGACCGGCTCGCCCGCCGCCTCGCCGCCGACCGGGTACGGTTCGCCGCCGGCGGCGGGCAGCAGGTGCAGCCGTCCCTGGCGGAGGAAGGCCACCGTGCCGCCGTCGGGCGACCAGCGCGGCACGGCGTCGGCGGGCCCGAGCGTCAGCCGCCTGGGCGGGCACGAGGGACCGGCCTCCCACAGGCTGGTGACGGGCCGGTCGTCCGCGGCGTCCTGGGTGGTCAGGGTGTAGACGACGCGCTCGCCGCCGGGAGACAGGTCCGGGTCGCCGGGGATGGCGAACCGGTACAGGTCGTCGATCGTCAGTGGCCTGGTCACGCGGTCTCCTCCAGGGTGGGCACGCAGGACAGCAGGGTCCTGGTCACGTCGTGGGCCGGGCGGTCGAACACCTCGGCGGCCGATCCGCGCTCGACGATGCGGCCGGCGTCCATGACGGCGACCCGGTCGGCCAGGTAGCGCACGACGGCCAGGTTGTGCGAGATGAACACCATCGAGAAGCCGAGCTCGCGTTGCAGGTCGCGCAGCAGGTTGAGGATGGCGCCCTGGACGGACACGTCCAGGGCGGAGGTGATCTCGTCGGCGACGAGCACCCCCGGCCGGGCGGCGAGCGCGCGGGCCAGCGCGACCCGCTGCCGCTGGCCGCCGGACAGCGCCTGCGGGGTCAGGCCGGCCCGGGCCGGGTCGAGCCCGACGAGTTCCAGGTAGCGGGCCACCTCGGCGTCCCTGGCCGCCCTGCCGGTGCGGGGCAGCGCCTGCGCGACGGACGCGCCGATGCTCATGCGGGGGTCGAGCGAGGCGTACGGGTCCTGGAAGACGAGCTGGACCGGGCCGCGTCCGGGCCGGGCGGCGATCGGCCGGCCGTCGACCAGGATCCGGCCGGCGGCCAGCGGCGCGAGCGCGACGGCGGCCCGGCCCAGCGTGGACTTGCCGCAGCCCGAGCCGCCGACCAGCCCGGTCACGCTGCCGTCCGGGACCTCCAGGTCCACCTCGCGCACGGCGGTGTGCCCGCCGTAGCGTACGGTGACGCCGCGCAGTTCCAGCGAGCTCATCGGGCCTCCCCCGCGACGGATCCGGCGACCTGCGCCGTGACGGGGTGCCAGCAGGCGACCCGGCCGTGCGGCCCGCGCTCGGTCAGGTCGGGCCGCTCGCTGAGGCAGCGGGCGGTGGCCCGGTCGCAGCGCGGGGCGAAGGCGCAGCCGTCCGGTCGTTCCGCGGGTTCCGGCGGGCGTCCCTGGATGGTGGCCAGCCTGGCCTCCCTGTCGGTGTCCAGGGTCGGGACGGCCCCGACCAGCGCCCGGGTGTACGGGTGCGCGGCGCGGCCGGCCAGGTCGGACACCGGCAGTTCCTCGACGACCCGTCCGGCGTACATGACCAGTACCCGGTCGCAGACCTGGGCGACGACGGCCAGGTCGTGGGAGACCAGCAGCAGCGCGGCGCCGGACTCGGCGCGCACCTGGCCGAGCAGGTCGAGGATCTGCCGCTGGACGAGCACGTCGAGCGCGGTGGTCGGCTCGTCGGCGATGATCAGTTTGGGTTCGCCCATGAGGCCCATGCCGATCATGGCACGTTGCCGCATGCCGCCGGAGTACTCGTGCGGCCGCTGCCGGGCCCTGCGGGCCGGGTCCTCGATGCGCACGGCGGCCAGCCGGTCGACCGCGCGGGCCGCCGCCTTCGACCGGGTCGCGCCCAGGTGGACCTCGGCGACCTCGGCGAGCTGCCTGCCGACGCGCAGCGCCGGGTTCAGCGAGGCCATCGGGTCCTGGAACACCATGGCCAGCGCGGTGCCGGTACGCGGCCGGCGCAGCACGTCGTGCCCGTCGAAGCGGAGCGCCGCCGCCGAGACCCGGCCCGGGTGCGGGACGAGCCCGGCCACGGCCAGCGCGCTGAGGCTCTTGCCCGAACCCGACTCGCCGACCAGGCCGACGGCCTCGCCCGCGGCGATGCTCAGCGTGAGCCCGCGTACCGGGGTCTGGCCGCCGGGGAAGGTGACGCGCAGGTCGTCCACGTGCAGCAGCGCGCCATCCGGCGGCGTGGCGGCGGCCGGCCCGGGCTGGGGGACGGACGCGGGCGCGGCCGTCGTGTCGCGGCCCCCGGCTCGCGCGATCACCTCCCCGGCCAGGCTGAAGGCGAGCCCGGTGAAGACGATGGCCGCCCCGGGCGCCAGCGCGGACACCGGGTCGACGTAGATGCGGTCGAGCTGCTCGTTCAGCAGGCTGCCCCAGTCGTAGGACGGCGACTGGACGCCGAGCCCGAGGAACGACAGGCCGGAGAAGGCCACCAGGATGCTCGCCATGGTCTGGGCGGTGAACAGCACCGCGGGTTCGGCGATGTTCGGCAGCACGTGCCGCGTGACCAGCCGGAACCTGCCGACGCCGAGGATCCGCGCGGCGGCCACGTAGTCGGAGCCGGCCACGCCGGCGGCCAGGTTCTGCACCAGCCTGGCCGCGGGCGGGACGATGGCCAGCCCCACGGCCAGCAGCGCGCCTGCGGTGCCGGCCCCGAAGATCGTCGCCAGGAAGAGCACGAAGAGCAGGCCGGGGAAGGCGACCAGGACGCCCACGGCCGCGGTGACCAGCCGCCCGGCCCGCCGGCCGAGCACGGTGGGCGCCAGGCCGAGCAGCAGCCCGCCGGTGACGCCGATCGCGGTGGCCAGCAGGGTGAGCCCGAGGGTCAGCCGGGTGGCCACGACCACCCGGGCGGCGACGTCCCTGCCCAGGTTGTCGGTGCCGAACAGGTGCCCGGCGCCGCCCGCGCCGGCCGCGGCGGCGGTGTCCACCCGCGCGGCGGCGTCGGCGAACAGCGGCGGGCCGAGCGCGGCGACCAGCGCCAGCACGCCGACGGCGGACAGCGCGGCCACCCCGAGCGGGGTGCGCAGGACGCGCCCGAGCCGATGCGGGAAGCCCGAGGCCACGGGGGAAGACGGCGTGAGTGACGGCGTTGGGGACGGCGTTGATGACACGTCAGCTCCCGCGGATCGTGGAACGGGGGTCGGCGACGGCCACGGCCACGTCGACCGCGAACGTGATGAGCAGCGCCGCCGTCCCGTAGACCAGCACCACGCCCTGCACGAGCGGGTAGTCCTTCTGCGTGATGGCCTGGACGATCGTGGTGCCCAGCCCCGGCCAGGCGAACACGTTCTCGATCAGCACCGTCCCCGCGATGAGCGAGGTGAACAGCAGCCCGCCGAGGGTCAGCGAGGAGGTCAGCAGGTTGGGCAGCGCGTGCCGCAGATACAGCAGCCGAGCGGGCAGGAGCTTGGCGCGGGCGGTGCGCAGGTAGTCCTCGCCCAGCACCTTCAGCGTCTCGACGCGCACGATCCTGGCCAGCACCACGGCGGGGACGGCGGCGAGCGCGACGATGGGCAGCACGTAGGACGACGGCCCGCCGCGCGAGGCCACCGGCAGCACCGGGACGGCCACGGCGAACAACGCGACCAGCCCGACGGCCAGCAGGAACTCGGGTATCGCGCCGATCAGGCCGGTGATCGAGGTGAAGGCGAGCTCGCCGCGCCGCCGCCGGCCGTCCCTGGTGAGCACGGCGGCCGCCATGCCGAGCGGGATCCCGACCAGCATGATGGCCAGGAAGGCGGGCACGGCGATCTCGACGGTGGCCGGGAGCCGGTCGGCGATGATCTGCGCGACCGGCATCTCGGTGGTGATCGATTCGCCCAGCCGGCCGCGCGCCAGGCCGGTGAGGAAGGCCCAGAGCTGTTCGGGCAGCGGCCGGTCCAGGCCGAGCGCGTGCTGCCGGGCGGCGACCAGCGCCGGGTCGGCGGTCGGGCCGAGCGCCGCTCTGACCGGGTCGCCCGGGACCAGGTGGATCATCCCGAAGGACGCGGTGACCAGCACCCCCAGCGAGACGGCCAGCCGGACGGCCCGCCTGGCCAGGAACCCGGCCCACGGTCCGTGTCCGGCGGCCCACCGTGCCACCGGCCCCTTCCCTGGTACCTTCAGCGATTCCTCCGGCGCTGCCGCCGGCCCGGCGGCCATCAGCGGGTGGTCCTTCGCAGGCTGGTGGGCACGATCGCGCCGTCGTAGCGGAAGTCCACGCCGATGCCGTACATGGTGCGCGGGTCGGTGACGAACGGGACCACGTCCAGCCGCTTGATCAGCGCGGCGTCGGCGGCGTCCCAGTCGGCGCAGCCCTCCTTGCCCGGCCGGGCGGCGGCCTTGGCGACGTGCCGCTGGTAGTCGGGGTTGTCGATGTGGCCGAAGTTGGTGCCCTTGGGCGGGACGGGACCGTCGAAGAACGGGGTGAGCTGGTCGGGCAGGTTCACGTTGAGCGGCGCCCAGGCCACGTCCCAGCCGCCGGAGGCCAGCGTGGTCACCACGGTGGCCTGGTCCATCGACTTGGTGGTGACCTTCACGCCGAGCGCGGTCCACTGCTGGACGGCGAGCTCGGCGGCCGAGACGATCCGCTGCCCTTCGGTGCCCGGGTAGCCGAAGGTGATGGTCAGCGGCTTGCCGTCCTTGGTCCAGCCGTCGCCGCTCTTCGTCCAGCCGGCCTCGGTGAGCGCGGCGGCGGCTCGCGCGGCGTCGTACGGCGGCACGTTGCCCGCGACGGTGTCGCCGGTGCACGGGGTGGGCGGGATCTCGCCCAGGTTGGTGGCCGGCTTGCCGATGCCGCCGCTGGCCACGTGCCCGATCTGCGTCAGGTCCAGCGCGCCGACCAGCGCGCGCCGCACCGGGAGGTCGGCGGTGGGGTGCCCGGACGCCTCGTTGAACAGCAGCTCGCCGAGGACGAGCGTGCTGCCGTGGGCCACCGCCTTGGCCGACTCCAGCCGCTGCCGGTCCGGGCCGGTGACCTTGGCCGCCTGGACGGCGCCCGACAGCATCAGGTTGACGGCGGTGGACTCGTTCGCGACGACCTTGAACACCACCTTGCCCGGCAGCTCGGCCCCGCTCGCGCCGGCCGGGCCCCAGGCGTAGCCGTCGCGTTTGACGTAGGTGTAGTGGTCGCCGGGCACCGCCTCGGTCAGCCGGTAGGGCCCGGTGCCGTCGCTGGTGCGGGCCAGCGCCTTCGGGTCGGCCAGCCCCTTCTCGCACGGGATGGGCAGCAGGCGCGACATCTCCACGAAGAACGGCGCGGGCCGGGTGGAGGTGACCTTGACCGTGCGGGTGGCGTCGTCGGCCGTGGCCTTGGCGGTGGGCGGCACCCCGAGGCCGAGCAGGGGCGAGGAGTTGGCCGGGTCGGCGACGTGGTTGTAGGCGGCCGCGACGTCCGAGGCGGTCAGCTCCGAGCCGTCCTGGCAGGTCACGCCCTTGCGGAGGGTGAACTCGGCCGACGTGGTGGTGGCCGTCCAACGTTCGGCCAGGCCGGGCACGGTGGCCCCGCTCGCGTCCTGGTGCACCAGCGAGTCGTAGGCGAACCTGTTCATGCTCAGCCCGTTGGTCACCACGGCGGTCATCGGGTTCAGCGAGCCGGGGTCGGCGGAGATCGCGATGGTCACGGTGTCGTCGCCGCTCCCGCCCGCCGTCCCGCCGCCGCAGCCGGTGGCCGCCAGTCCGATCGCCGCGAGGACGGACGCGGCGGTCTTCGTCCGGGTGGTTGTCATCTCATCGCTCTCCTCTGCCTGGCCCGTGGTCGTGCCGGGGTGGTGCCGGGGGTGGCGCCGGGGTGTCAGGCGCGCGGGATGGCGCGGCCCATGTGCAGGTAGCCCGCCCTGTCGCCGTCGCCGACGAAGGTGTAGGTGGGGTGTCGGCCGTTGGCGCGGGTGAGGCCGATGAGGGTGCGCTCGTCCAGCGGCACCGCGTAGGTGACGTCCGGCTCGGCGTCCTCGGGGAACACGGCGGCCGGGCCGATCGGCCGCAGCGTGACCGACAGGCGGCCGTCGTCCTGGGCGATCTCGGAGCGGAACGTCGCGGACTCGTAGCGTCCGGTGAAGTAGCGCGGGTCGACGCGCGGCGGCTGGGCGGGCGGGACGGGCAGCTCCGGCACGCGCACGCCGGCCAGCTCGTCCAGCAGCTCGGCGACCAGCGCGTGCAGGCCGTGGAAGTCGCCGCCGTTGGTGAGCAGCGCGATCGCGACGTCCCGCTCGGGCACCACGCGCAGCAGCGCCGCCTGACCGACCGTGCCGCCGTCGTGGCCGATGACCCGGCCGCCCGGCCAGTCCCACAGCTCCCAGCCGAGCCCCCAGTGGCCGGGCAGCGGCTCGACGCCGGGGACGACGGCCTGCGGCTCGCGCATCGCCAGCACGCTCCGCTCCGACAGCACCCGGGTGCCGTCCGGGGCCAGGCCGCCGCCGAGGTGCAGGGCGGCGAACCTGAGCTGGTCGCGGGCGGTGAGCGTCAGCGTCGACCCGGCCGGGGCGTTGGAGCGCGGCATGCTCCAGACCGGGGCCTTGACGATCTCGCCGTCCGGTCCGGTGAGATGGCCCATGGCGACCCGATGCCTGATGGCCTCGGCGGGCGAGGTGAGCGCGTGCGTCATGCCGAGCGGCACCGCGATGCGTTCCCTGAGCGCCTCCTCCCAGGTCAGCCCGGTCAGCACCTCGACGATCCGGCCGAGCACCACGTAGCCGCTGTTGCAGTACGACCACAGCGCGCCGGGCGGGAAGAGCTGGCGCGCCGGCCCGGCCAGGGCGTCGACGTAGCGTTCGACGGCGTCGTCGCCGGGGCCGTGGTCGTCGAAGATGTCGCCGTCGAAGCCGCCCACGTGGCACAACAGCTGGCGGACGGTCACGGCGGCGCTGGCCGCCTCGTCGGCGACGCGGAAGCCGGGCAGGTGGCGCGCCACCGGCTGGTCCAGGTCGAGCAGGCCCTCGTCGGCCAGTTGCATGATCAGGGTGGCGGTCCAGACCTTGGTGATCGAGCCGGTCTGGAAGACGGAGTCGACGGTCGCCGGGTAGCCGAACTCGTTGTCCAGCACGCCGTACGCGGCCTCGGTGATGTCGTCGCCGCGCCGGACGGCGAGCACCGCGCCGGGGACGTTGTTCCCGCTCGCGTGCTCGGCGAGCCGCGCGCCCAAGTCTTCGGGGTTCACCTGGTCACCTCCTGGAACGTTTCGTGCACAGTAGGCAGCCGCGCGCGGCGCCGGATCGTGCGCGGATACGAAAACGCACGCCCCCGCCTTGTGCGGGGCTCCGAAGACACCGCCGGCGGCCCGGGAGATGCTGGCCAGCCCCGCGTGAGAGGAATCGGATGGACGTCTACATCTCCGTCGACATGGAGGGCATCGCCGGCATCGCCACGATCGACCAGATCGCCCGCGGCGGGCACGGGTACCCGCGCGCTCAGGAGCTGATGACCGCCGAGGCGAACGCCGCCATCGCCGGAGCGTTCGACGCCGGCGCCACGAGCGTGACCGTGAACGACAGCCACGGCACCATGGACAACTTCCTGCAGGACGCACTGGACGAACGGGCCAGGCTGATCACCGGCAGCCCGAAGGCGCAGTGCATGGCGCACGGCATCGGCCCGGGGCACCGGGTGGCGCTGTTCGTCGGCTACCACGCGCCGGGCGGCTGCCCCGGCGTGCTCGCGCACAGCTTCTCCTCGCTGTTCGCCTGGCTCAAGCTGAACGGCGAGTACGTCTCGGAGGCCGAGGTCAACGCGCTGCTCGCGGCCGAACACGGGGTGCCGGTGGGATTGGTGACCGGCGACGACCAGATCTGCGCCCTGGCCGAACGCCGGCTGCCCGGGGTCGTCACCGCGGTCGTCAAGCGAGCCGAGGGCGTCACGGCCGCCGACAGCCTGCACCCGCGACGCGCCCAGGCCCTGATCGCCGCGGCGGCGGCCGAGGCGGTGCGGAACGCGCGCTCGCTGCGGCCGGTGCCGATCCCCGAGCGACTGGTGCTGACGGGCGGTTTCCAGAACGCGTCGGCGGCGGAACTGGCGGCGGACGTGCCGGGGGCGGTGCGGGTGGACGAGACCAGTGTGAGGTGTGAGGT
>NZ_JABCPZ010000194.1 GCF_013283785.1 Nonomuraea antri | reverse complement strand
GCCTGCCACCCCCGCCGGCCCGCATTGACCCGCCTGACCCTCCTGACCTGCAGGCCGCCTCCTCAGGCCCGCGCTCGCCCGCGGGCCGCCGCGGCCGGCTAGCCGCCGGATATATCCGACTCGCCCTCTTCGTCCACGACGCCGTCGTACGGGTCGTCCAGCCACCCGTCCGGCAGCAGCACCTTGGCCCGCTCACCCGACTTGCCGCGCGGCGTGTCGGTGTTGGGCGGCCACGGCTGGTCGTGGTCGAGCTTGGCGAGCCCGGCCCGCAGCCCGTCGAGGGATTCGGCGGTGGCCAACTCGCGCCGCAGTTCCGCGCCCACCGTGAAGCCCTTCAGGTACCACCCGACGTGCTTGCGGAAGTCCGCGATCGCGTAACGCTCCTGGTCGAAACAGCCGGTCAGCCCCTCGGCGTGGCGGAACATCACCTCGGCCACCTCGCCCAGCGTGGGCCTGGCCCGCTCCTGGCTGCCGTTGAAGGCGTTCTCCAGGTCGCGGAACAACCACGGCCGGCCCAGGCAGCCGCGCCCGACGACCACGCCGTCGCAGCCGGTGCTCGCCACCATGCGCAGCGCGTCGTCGGCGCACCAGATGTCGCCGTTGCCCAGCACCGGGATCTCCGGCACGGCCTCCTTCAGCCGGGCGATGGCCGGCCAGTCGGCCACCCCGCCGTAGTGCTGCTTGGCGGTGCGCGCGTGCAGCGCGATCGCCGCGACCCCCTCCTCAACCGCGATGCGGCCGGCGTCGAGGTAGGTCAGGTGATCGTCGTCGATGCCCTTGCGCATCTTCATCGTCACCGGCAGCGCGCCCGCGTTCGCGACCGCCTGCCGCAGGATCCGCCGCAGCAGATTCCGCTTGTACGGCAGCGCGGACCCGCCCCCGCGCCTGGTCACCTTCGGCACCGGGCAGCCGAAGTTCAGGTCGATGTGATCGGCCAGATCCTCCTCGGCGATCATCTTGACCGCCCGGCCCACGATGTCGGGGTCGACCCCGTACAGCTGGATGCTGCGCGGCGTCTCGGACTCCGCGAACCTGATCATCCGCAGCGTCTTCGGGTTCCGCTCGACCAGCGCCCTGGTCGTGATCATCTCGCACACGAACAGCCCGGCGCCCTGCTCGCGGCAGAGCACCCGGAACGGCGCGTTCGTGATGCCCGCCATCGGCGCCAGCACCACCGGCGGCCACACCCCGATCGGCCCAATCTTCATTCCGTCAGTTGTAGCGCAGCTCCGGTCATGACCGGTATTCGCGGATAGGCTGGGCCTGGCATCTACTGGGGAGGGGATAGATGCTGATTCGTATGCGCATCGCGCTGCCCGACAGGCCGGGTTCCCTGGCCCAGGTCACCAAGGTCCTCGGCACGGCGGGCGCCGACATCACCCAGGTGACCGTGCTCGACCGGGGCGCGGGCATGGCCGTCGACGACATCACCGTCTTCTGCCCCGAGGGCACGCCCAGGCAGAGCCTGGTCGACGGGCTCGAATCCGTGCCGGACGTGCGGGTCGACGGCGTCTGGACGACCCGCGAAGCCCCCGGCACCTACCCGGAGCTGGAGATTCTCAAGTACATCACCACGGCGGGCGACCGGGCGCTGACCACGCTCATCGACTCGCTGCCGGTGCTGTTCAGCGCCGACTGGGCGGCCACGCTCGCCGACGGCGCCCCGCTCTACGCCAGCTGGCGCGCGCCGCGGAACCTCGTGCTGCCGGGCGAGACGCCGTCCAGGCCGGCGGCGGCCACGCTGGAGGGCGGCCTGCACGTCATCCACGCCCCGCTGCCGCCCCTGGCCCTCGCCCTGGTGCTGGCCCGCGCCGAGGGCCCGGCCTTCCACCGCACCGAGGTGCACCGCCTCACCAGGATTCTGGAGATCTTCCTCAGCCTGCCCGCGACGGAACGCAGCGTCGCTCGTCAACTGCGCAAGTAGGCACGCGTGAGCATCTGGTCGAAAAACCCGCTAGAGTTAGGCACGCAACGCGGAAGTGGCTCAGTGGTAGAGCATCACCTTGCCAAGGTGAGGGTCGCGGGTTCGAATCCCGTCTTCCGCTCGGAGAGGTCGACTCGGTGGAGTGGCCGAGAGGCGAGGCAGCGGCCTGCAAAGCCGTCCACACGGGTTCAAATCCCGTCTCCACCTCCAAGGACGATTAGCTCAGCGGGAGAGCGCTTCCCTGACACGGAAGAGGTCACTGGTTCAATCCCAGTATCGTCCACCGCGCTCCATAGCAGATCAGGTCTGACCTGGTCAAACAGGAGTTAAAGCCCCAGCTCGCGGCACATGCCGGGAGTCTGGGGCTTCTTGTTGTTCCGGGTTGATCATGGTTGTTGTCAGCACCGGTACTGACGTTGTGCTGACCCCGTGACAGACGCTTCTCCAAGCGAGGGGTTGACGTAGCTGCGACCTGGGCCGACGATCGCGGAGTCGAGCAAAGTACGGCAAAGCTCCAGCGGAGGTAGCGATCATGAAGTTGACGTTCCTGGGCAAGGAGACGACCGGGGATCAGTCCCCAACCCTGTACGCCACCGACCGGGGCACCATCGTGGTGCAAGGATGGAAGATCACAGACCTCGAAGCCCTCGAAACCCTCAAGGACGTACCCGACCACGAAACGTTCTTGGAGGTTCCCAGGGAACTGATGCGGCACCTACCCAAGGAGTGGCTCGACCATGGAGACGCAGCGCCTAACCCGTGACGACTTCCGGGCGCTGTGGCTCAGGCGTCGGCGAGCCTTCCATCTGGAGATGAGGGACTCCTACGGCGTCGAGGACGAAGAGGGACCGTTCCGCAGGTGGCTCCTGGGCGAAACGGACGACTACCAGTGGCACCAGTCCTGGTTGTCCTTCGCCCGGAGGTCCACCCGCCGAGGCACCGTCATCCAGCGGGCCCGGATCGTGACCGAGCCCTTGAGCGACTACATCCAATGGGCCATGACCATCGATCCCCAGAACATCGAGGCAGGCGAGGACATCCGCTATCTGCCCCGGCACCAGGCCGCCGACATCCATCTGCCCGAAGAGGACTACTGGCTGCTCGACGAGGACACCTTGGTCCTCAGCTTGTTCATGCCGGACGGCTCCTCAGGAGGCTTCGGCCTGGTCTCTGATCCCGGCCTGCTGCAGCAATGCCGCACGGTGCGAGACCAGGTGTGGGCGAGGGCTATCCCCTACGCTCAGTACGTCGCGTAGCCGCTCCAGTGTCTACGCCAGCGCAGAAGGCACGCGAGGCACTCGGCGTGCGCCTGAGGGACATCCGCAGGGATGCCGGACTGTCGGGCGTCGAGCTGGCCGCCCTGGCGGGCTGGCACTCCTCCAAGGTCTCCCGCATCGAGTACGGCAAGCGCAACGCCTCCGAGGACGATCTACGGGTGTGGTGCCAGCACTGCCACACAGAAGATCAGCTAGCCGACTTGGTGGCCACGCTCCGCTCCATCGAGACCATGTACGTGGAATGGAGAAGACAACTCGGCGTCGGAACGCGCAAGCGTCAGCGTGACCGGCTGACGATGGAAGCCGAAACGAGTTTGTTTCGTATGTTCGAGACGTTCTACATACCCGGGCTCTTCCAGACTCCCGAGTACGCCGGCTCGGTGATGACCAGCGTCGTGGAGTTACTGCGCGTACCCAATGACGTGGCCCAAGGGGTCCAAGCCCGGATGGAGCGTCGGCACATCCTCTTCCGGAAGAAGCATCGCTTCCATGCGGTGATCTGCGAGGTGGCCCTCAGCGCAGGTGTCGTACCCCCCGACGTGATCCCGGGCCAACTCGATCAACTCCTTCGTGACATGGAGTTGCCCACGGTGAGGCTGGGTGTCATCCCCACCACAGCCCGCCACAAGGCACTGCCCTTGACGGGTTTCTGGATCCTGGATCGACGCGTGGTCCAGATCGAGACCCTTGCCGCCAGCCTGGCCCTGAGCCAACCTCACGAGGTCGCGCTGTACGAGCGAGCTTTTGAGCAGCTCGCGGCGTCAGCCGTGTACGGAGCCAAGGCCAAGGCACTCATCCAAGAGGCGCGTGCGCGGCTGAGTTAGTGCGGCAAAGAGCGGCAAACGCCTTGGATGCCGAGATCCATCGCTCCTAGCGTCGAGGCATGACCCTCACGCACACAACCGCAACCGCTGAGGACGTGCTCGGGGAACCCGTGTCCGAAGAGGTAGCCGAAGCCCAGAGCGCCGCCCTGGACCGCGTTCTCGCCCTGCTGGAGGCCGATGGCGTCAACGCCCAGTTGATCAGGCGTGTTTGGATCGAGGCGAAGACGAACGGCTCGGGCGTGCAGAAACGATGGCATCCCCCACAACTCGTCATCTACTCAGACGGCGGGTGGAGAGTCGCCACCGTGGCCATCGGCCCCCGCTCCGGCGCATACACCGTCGAACTGGCACAGGTCGGTCCTGACAATCAGCCGTTGCCGGATCGGATCGAAGTGGTTCCCGCGGGCAAGGCGCACCGGGTGGCACGGCTGATCACCCAGAACAAGACGTATCAGCATGGCCGCCTTCGTGAGGCTCCTCGTGTGATCCCCGGTGGCAGGGCATCGTGAGCGGCCCAGCCCCGACGACAACCGCGACCCGCTTCCGCTACCCGTACGTGATCGGCTGGACAGGGGAGGCTCAGGGTCCTCCGCTGAAGTGGGTACCGCGTTGTGGCGGGTTGCGGCTGAGCTACGTCGTGCCGCATCGCGACGACGTTCGTCACGGGGTCCTTCGCCTGCGCCAGGGGCAGAACCGCGCGGGGCGGCCCGATTTCAGGACGGTCAACACGCTGCGGCAGTGGCGCGCCATGGACAAGCGGTTGTGCCAGGTGTGCGCGCGGTCGGCGGTGGATCGGGAGACGGGGCGGATATGGTGGCTGCTCTCCAACGACGGGTGTGGCGGCGACGGCTACACCAACGCCCCGCCCACCTGCCGGGCTTGCATCCCGGAGGCGATCTCGCAGTGCTCGCACCTGCGGCGCAACGCGGCCGTCTTCACCGTGGGCGACTGCTCACCGTACGGGGTGCGCGCGGATCTGTTTGTTCCTTACCTGCCGCCGCTGGTGCCGTTCGAGAGGAACGCCGTGGTCAGGTTCGACGACTACGACATGCACCACGCCCTCGCTCGGGAGCTGCTGGTGCGACTACATGACGTGCAGCCGGCCGTGACGGAAGGTGATGCGGCTGCCTGACACAGCCCCGGCCGGAAGGCCTGGAGGATGACTTCGCCGGGGTGTAGACGCCCTGGAATCCTTCCTCTCCGGGTCCGGGGTCCTGGCCGTCCTTTGTGCCTCTCCACGGGTGGGACAGCCAGGGCTCCTCACCGGCCGGGCAGCCGGTACGTCACTGATTTCACGTACGGCGGCTTTCGAGGGGCACGTACACGTACCGGCCCCCGCCGAAGCGGGGGCCTGAACGTCAGGCACGGATTAGGCAGCTGCCTCGGGCGCCGGGAACAGCGTCTCGGCGTTGCCCTTGGCGCGGGTCCTGCGAGGGGTCTTGGCCTTGACCGTCGCAGCGGGCTCGGGAGCGTTGGCGATGGCCTGAGCTGCCATCATCGACTTGAGGATGTCCTGAAGCATCTCGGCACCGGCCGGAGAGGACAGGAACGCCCTCACGGCGTCCTCCGAAACGGCGGGCTCCTCGATGGCCTGCTCTGCCAGCTCAGGCTCAGGAGCCATCTCAGGCTCCGGCGTGACGCTCTGGGCAGCGTCGATCTCGTCCCACTCATCATCACTCAGGAAGGGCAGGAAGGCGGGAGTCTCGGCCATCGGAACAGCATCCTCCCTGATGGCGGCAAGCTCGGAGGGCTCCTCCGCAACGATCTCCGGGGCCACCTCCAGGTCGAGTTCGTTCGTTTCTTCGACGGGCGAAGAGTCAACGTAGATGTAGCGCATGCTCGGACGGCCCCCGGTGCCCTTGGCACTGTGCCCCTTGATGACTTCGATCGTGTCGAGCTGGGCCACGATCTCCCGGAGATCGGCCGCCTTGATGTTGAGTGTCCGGTAGATCTCGGTGGCCGTGCGGCCAGCGTCCCCGGCCTCCCGTACGAAGTTCTCCACCTTCACGGCCAAGCTGGCGTCCTCCGAAGCCTCAGCTTCCGGCAGCACGTAGGCGATGGTTTCGATGGAGTAGCAGACCAACGCCAGGGCGGCGTCAAAGTCACGCTCGCTGATCTCGTCCCGCCGCTCTGACAGGGCGAACAGCCCGGCCAGACGGATCATGTAGGGCCATGGCCCGTTCGGCGTACTGGCTCATGGCCTCAGTCGAAATCATGGCTTCCACGATCGGCCGGTGCTTGGCCTCGAACACACGGGCCACGTGCCCCGGCACGGTCACCGTATCCACCTGACGGGCGTAGTCGCCAGCCTGTCGCAGCGCACGCGCGGCCTGCCGGATGGCCTCGTGGGCGTCGGAGGACTCGAACACGGGCAGGGTCTTGGACTGCTGCACCCATACGGGCAGGAGACGGTTCCAGGTCCCTCCGGTGGCGTCCTTGCCGCCCGCCACCGCTGCCCAGTTGCGCGGCTGTACGTGCATGATCAGGCCAAGGTGCGGACGCCTCACGCGCAGGTCATCCACCTTGGTCTTGTGGGCGATGGTCTGGGCGTCGAACGCCTTGCGGAGGTAGACGCCCACCTTGGCATCCCGGCGCGCGTTGGACAGCAGCGCGTCTCCCTCCTCCTCGATAAACCAGACCGGGTTGGCCAGGGTGCCCTCTGCACGGTCGGCCAGCTCCGTGATGAACCCCAGGCCGGTGGCCGGAAGCCCTTCCACCACGCTCTCCTCCCCGAAGGTGGCGAACGCAGACTCGATCACACGGCGGGCGATGCCTGTAGCGGTGCCCTTCCTGCCAACCCCGCTACGACCGACCAGGACGCCCCACAGTGCCAGCGGGGAGGAACCCTTGCCCGTCTCCACGGTCGGCCCGTAGCCGATGTAGGCGCTGTAGGCCGACATGAGGGAGACCATGACACCGACCTTGGACCCTTCGGTGTAGGGGTCGAGTGCATCAGTGATGCGGCCGAACAGCCCGTGGAACGCCTCGTTGGAGATGACAGGAGCGTTGCTCTGCATGGCTTGATAGCCTTCCCTTGGTGGCCCTGAAGCGCGTGACTTGGCGGTTGTGACGCTTCAGGGCTGTCCTGTGTCCGAAGCTGGTTTCTCTGTCCCGAGTTTGTTCGTTAACTCGGTTGAAGCGGAGCCAGCGCCGAGAAAGCTAGCCATTCAAGTTTTGTCTGTCAACACAAAACTACGAAACCCCAGGAAAGTCGGTGTTTGTTAGTTCGGCGCCCGCACCCTGGGGTAATGCACTTTGGTTGAGTCTATGGACCCCGCCAGGGGGTACCGTCCTCCGACCAGGTACGAGTCTGGGTTCTTATGAATAGCGTCAGAACAAAGCGACAAGCTGCTCGCATCCCCTTTTCTGAGGATGGAAAAATTGATTACCACAGGAGCCGCGAAGGATCTAAATAAGAAACCCCGCATCCTGGGGGAGGATGCGGGGTTATCGGTTAGCGGCTAGCTTTCCGATGCGATAATGAGGGCTTCCGGTCGGATGACCTTCGCGCCGGCCACATGCAGGCCGCGCACCACATCACCAAACTTGGTCGGGTGTCGGATGGCTTCGAGCTTGCTCAACTGGTCGCCATAGGTGGTGGCGATTGGGGAGCCAACAATCATGTTCACGCCGGTGGGCATGTGCGGCGTCACCGCGACGGTGAAACCGGCAAGGCTTCCAATGACACCATTCTGGATCGGCTCGGCACTGCCGTAGCTCGACGCAATGAACTTGTCGTGCTTAAGGATGAGCGCCTTCACCTCCGGCCTCACGACGGCAAAACGCCCCTTGACCGGCACATCCGCGTTGTCCAGCACAACGCCATAGTCCACCAGGGCGTTGAAGGGATCGCCCGGACTGGAGCCGGTAGCCTTGAAGATCTTCTTGTTGTCTGCGAGAGCCCCGGCCACCATTTTGGTTCCCACGTACGAATCTGCTGCAACCTTCAGCGCCTGCATGGATTCCAGAGTGGCGGCATAGATGGGGTGGGGCTTGTCGGTCCCGGCCTGGGCCTGCTGTACGGCGTCCACATCATCGAGAATGAACGCGAACGCCTTGCCGTGGTCGATGGCGAGTGTCTGCCTATCGGTGTCCAGCAGCTCCGGTAGCACGTCGGCGTTCCGGGTGTAGCCCACCACGGCCGGACGAACCAGCGAGTTGATGTGCACCTGATCGCCAGGGCCGGCGATGTCCCCTTCATAGTCACGGTTGGTGCAGAGGTCGGATCCCAAAACCAGCTCTTCATGCAGGGGCGCCATGAGGAGTGCCGCCCAGACCTCCGGGATAAACGAACTGATCTGCGTGTTGCCCGCAGCGGGAAATATTGCCAAAGTCAATCCTCTCTAGAAAAATATGCTTGCAAGGTTAGCTGTGGACGATGTAGCCGACCGGCCGATAGATCAACTCAAGGCCAAGCTCAGGGTTGATGATGTGGCCCAGCTCAGGACGAAACTCGGCGTTGTATGCATCGGCCTTGAGGAAAGTCTCCAAATCATCAAAGCTCCAGACTTCAAGGTCGGCCTCTGTGTTTATGGCATAGCTCATCGAATAGTCCTTCCGTGAGTAGGGTGCGAGTGAAGGCGTATCGATAGCGCCTCTCACTCTTAATTACTGTGCCGACGCTGCCCACCATTGCGGGTGATCGGCGAACCACTGGTGTTGCCTGAGGTCAGGAGGAACAATTTCCAGGCACGTCAGGCCCTCATATGGCCCTCCATGGCCGCCGAGATAGGTTTCCTGCTTGCCAACGGTGTAGCAATTCTCTTTGAACTCCCAGACATGCAAAAGATGCCAACTCCGGTCGCCGAACTCCCACCAATCCCAGTCGCCATCAGAACGCTTTCTGGACCGCCTTGAGGCCAGACTTGGGTCATGGGATATCGCCGCCTTTACACGGGCCCGTGCGTCGCTCTCAGCGCCGCCACGAGCCATTGCAGCAGCCACGCCGAACCACTCTGCAGAGCAATACCGCTTCTCGCCCCAGGAGAGTTCGTTGACTTTCCCGCAGCGGGAGCACCGCTGATAAGAGCGTTGACGGGCCTTCATGTACGCGGCCCGGTACGCCCTCTCATGCTCGGTACAGCAGTAGGCCGGGTAGCGGCCCCGGCGCTTGGGATAGATGAACGCCCGCCCACATGGCGGGTACTGACAGCCGAGCCGGACAGTGGCCCCAGGCGGTGACGTTGTGTATTCGGGTTCGCCGTCCAGGCTGCTGTGATGAGCCCGGCCGGGACGGTGTGGTGCACCATGGCTGCCGCGCTTCGTGTTGGTCGTCGAGGTCGTGATGTTGCCTCCCGATCCGCCCATAGGCGCTTAGTACAGGGGGAATGAGAGTGCCCCGACCACAGCAGACCGGGGCACTCCGAGACGGCCGGGGTTATGCGAAAGGGTCCTTCGCAAATGGATCATTCGCTATCCGGTACGTGCCGCCCGTGGCCTCTTCCGGCGTAGCGGATGTAGCCCCTGTATCGCTTTCAGAGAAGAGGTCGGGGGCATAGCGCTTCCAGGCCGCGACGAAATCGCCTCGCTCATAGCCCTTGAGATTCCTCGCCTGCTGGCTGCCATAGACCGGCACACGCAGTTGCTTCGAGCCGATGCCGTAAGGCTTCAGCTTGGCTGCCAGCTTCCGGTCACTGATGCCCCACTCCCGCCAAGGCGTGATGTCCAAGCCGGGCCACTCATCCGTCTGCGGTCCCGTGATCGCCTCTATGACCTCCTTGGACGTCACCCGATCACGGTCGTAATAGGCGAACACGTAGAACATGGCCTTGAGCAGTTCGAGACTCGGATCCTCCGTGCCGAATGCCTCTTCGACGCCTGTCACGTAGGCGTAGGCATCTCGTACGCGAGAAGGCCAATCCCCGCCCGCATAGTCGGCCAACGCCACCAACGCCTCCCACCGCTGGGTCGATCGGCCGTGGTGCCCACCGAGCAGCTCCAAGTCCCTGGGCAACCGGTCGATCAGGTCGAGCAGCGGCGAACGAACGCCAGCCTCCCAATCGGCATCCATCGCCGACCGCCAGTCGCGGAACAACTCGGCGGTCTCCTCAACCCGTGTCTTGTCGGCCCGACGACGATAAGGGAAGACCCTCGCATCGTCCTCGGCAGTGGCCGGCATCATCGTCACCGCGATACTCCGGGACGCCACCGCCCCGGCCATGGTCCCGTTGTCGATGCCGCACAGCACCAACGGTGCGAACACCCGGAACTCTCTGGCGTCCCAGTCTCCACCGTCGCCTCCCGGAACTGAGACCTGAGTCTTGCCGTCCTGTTCCCAACCTGTATTGATCAGCGCTACGAGAGAGCTGTTGTCACTCTTGAAAAGCTGATCCACTTCATCAATTCCCAAGGTCAACGGATCATCAGCGGCCTTGTCCAAGCTCCGGAACAACGCTGACGGGGTAGTCCCCGCGATCATCCGCCCGCCCTTGGACATCTCGGTCACCAGCCGCAGCACCACCGACTTACCGGCCCCCGGCAGCGCCGAATTAACTATCAATCGGGGGGAGGCGTTGACCGCCTTGGGGATGTAGGTGTGCGCGATCCACAACGTCACGATTGTTGAGGCGTGTTCATGGGGCCACACGATGAACCTTGCCAATGTCTCCTCCGCCGCCTCTAACGCAGTGGCCAGCAAGCGGCTCGGGTCCTCCCTCTCTGGCAGGTCCTCTACAGGCGCTACATCCGCTACGTGAACTTCGGGCTGGTCCAACCCGACGGCACCTCTCTGCTCTGCTTCGAAGGGTCGCTCTGCTTCAAAGGGTCGTCGTCGTGTCATTACCTGTCTCCTGTCGTCCGCTCATCGATTCACGGCCTGGTGCTCTAGCCAGGTCTCCACATTCCGCTCCCTGAACCTCAGGTAGCGGCCCACGCGGTAGCCCTTCAGGCCCCAGTCCTTCCACCGGTCGTAGACCGTGCTCTTGGGCACGCCCAGATAGGCGGCCACCTCCTCCACACTCATCAGCCGGTTACTGCCACCGCTGGCCAATCGCTCTCCTCTCCCATGTGCGGGCGCGCTTCGCTCACGAGCTGGTATCGCTCGTGTCTCGTGTCCGCTGTGCAGTTGTCAAAGGCATGCCCGTGACCGCCCTGGCCTGGCGTGACCTGGCAGCCCTTCCCTGCCCGGAGCGGCGGACACACGCAAGCCTGCGCAATAAATGTGCTGTTTGTCAATACACCTATATAGGTGGCTTGCTAAACACAACACTTAGCCCCTAAGTTGATCGCATGACAGAACACACCGACGACCCCCAGGCGGGCGGCAGCCAGGCCACTGCACAGGTCGGCCCATGGCTGGTCACCTACATTTGGGCCGACGATGCGGCGCAGGGCGGCCCCATGGAACTGTCGATCAAGCCTGCTCCCGGTGCCGACCCGGCAGAACTGGCGCGCGGGATCACCACGAGCACGCTGCGCGCGATACCACTCGCGCAGGCGATCGAGGGCCGGAAGAAGCTCCAGACGGTGAATCAGCAGCGGCACAACTTCGTCCTGCACACCGCAATACGTGAAATCAGACGGATGGTAGAGGAGGACCCTCGGCCTGGCAGCCGGGGGCGACCAGATCTGTTCTACGTGATGGTCGCCTTCGCCTACGCCATCCAGGCGCTTCGTTCCAAGAGTCCCGTCATCGCGCTCGCACAAGCCGCCGACGCCGACCGGCGGACCGCCGAGAACTGGATTCGCCTGGCCAGAGAGCGGGGCACGCTCAGCCCTCCGACGCCGGGCATGCCGGGCGGAACGTGGACCCCCAAGGCTGAACAAGCTCTCGCCGACTACGTTGCCCAGCCGAAGGAAGACGAGGGAACTAACTAACGTGGCCAGCCTGATCAAGAAGTGCGAGTGCGCCGACGCCAAGGCCGGGCGCAAGCTCAACCTCCGCAGCACCGACGACCGTAAGACCGCCGAACGCCTCTGGGGCAAGTGCGAACACTCCTGGGTGGTTCGCTACCGACTCGGCGGACGCGGCACCAAGCAACAGGAGCAGTCCTACCCACACACAATGAAGAAGGACGCAGAAGCCTTCATCCTGGAGATCAAGTCCGACAAGGTAAGCGGCTTACGCCGAGTCATCGACCCCAAAGCCGGGAAGGTCGTCTTCTCCGACTACGCCGACAAATGGCTCGCCGGACGCGTACTCAAGCCCAACACCTTGGAGCGATACCGCTCCTACCTCCGCAACCACATCAAACCCGCCCTCGGCCACCTCAAGCTCAGCGCCATAAAGCGCCAGCAAGTCAAAGACCTCATCGCCAAGATGCGGACAGACGGCTACGCCCCCAGCACGATCAACGGCTGCTACGCCGTACTCAACTCCGTGCTAGAGGAAGCCGTACGAGACAAGCTGCTCACCGACTCCCCATGCACCGAGATCGAACTCCCCTCGGCCGTCGGGAAGAAGGACTTCTACGTCCCCACCTGGGCGCAGATCACCAAGCTGGCCGACGCCATGCCGAAAGACTGGGCGGCGGCCATCTGGCTCATGGCCGGATGCGGCCTACGCATCGGCGAAGCACTCGCCTTCAACGAAGACTGCCTCCTCTTCGGCGGCCGGAGAATCCGGATCTCCCAGCAGGTCACCCAGAAACACGGCCTCGGCCCACTCAAGCATCGCGAGGAAGGCGAATACCGAGACTCCCCACTCCCACCCTTCGTCAACGCCGTCATCACCTCACACCTCAACACGCACGGGACCAACCCAGACGGCTACCTCTTCCGGGGGCGTAAGAACCCGTACGTGAACCACGAGGTGTTTCGGGTCAAGTTCAAGGCCGCCCTGAAGGTGGCGGGCATGCCAGAGGACTTCACTATCCACGGCCTCCGCCACGCCTACGCCTCCATGCAACTCTCCCAGGGCATCCCCATCACGGACCTGTCCCACTGGCTCGGCCACAAGGACATCAACGAGACCTACAAGACCTACGCCCACCTACTGGAGGAGGCATGGGATCGTGCCCTTGAGGTCATGGAAGCGGCCTACCAGAAGGCCATCACGCCCGTTAAAGATCGCGCGGCGTGCTGACCATGTACTGACTTCAGGAGGCCCTAATGGGCTATCTACCAGGCGCTTTTGCTCTCCGATGGCACATTCCCAGTATCGTCCACCAGGTAGTCGGCAACACGAAAGCCCCAGCTCACGGTCATGACCGCGGGTCTGGGGCTTCTTGCCGTCCGGGCCGGCGACGGCTTTGCCGTCCAGACCGGCCGATGGTTTTGCCGTCCGGGCTGGCCGATGGCGCGGGCCGGGCAGAGGCCCGCGCGCCACGGACGGCAGGCGGTCAGATCGCCGGCAGCGACGGGTCGGAAGTCCAGGGTTCCGGCGCGGTGATGGACCAGCGCTCGTGGTCGCGCCAGGCGCCGTCGATGTAGAGGTAGGCCGGCGAGAGCCCTTCGCAACGGAAGCCCAGGCGCTCGGCCACGGCCAGCGACGCCTTGTTCCCCGGCTGGATGTTGGCCTCCAGCCGGTGCAGCCGCAGGTCGGTGAAGGCGTGCCGGAGCGTGAGCCGGAGCCCCTCGGTGATGTAACCCCGCCCGGCGGACGGCGCGAAGGCCGCGTAGCCGAGTGACGCGCCCTGGTAGCGGCCCCGGATGATCGAGTTGATGTTGACCATGCCGGCGGCCGCGCCGGTCTCCTTGATCCGGATCAGGAAGCCCAGGTTGGCGCCGTCGTCGAAGCGGCGCATCCAGGCCTGGAACTCCTCGGCGGTGGCGGGCAGCTGCATCCAGGGCTGGTGCAGTTCGGTGCTGGCCCGGACGAGCGAGCAGAACTCGTCCTGGTCGGAAAGGGTGAGCGGGCGCAGTTCCACCCGAGATGGCATTTCGGACATGGAGCAACGTTAAGGCCTGTTGATCCATGCCCCTTTACTTCTTTGCCAGGGAACTACCAGGAACGGTATGTAGGCTCCCTCCGCATGAACTGGCAGCGCAAAGTCAACAAAGCGCTGGTCAGGTTCACCGGATTCCAGATCAGGCGGGTGGAGAGGAACGGGCCGCCCGTTCCCCGGGTGACCCCCGCGCCCGAGGCGGAGATCAGACCGCCCGCGGATCCGCTGGCCGACCGGCTGCTCGAAGCGCCTGTATTCATCCTCTCCCCGGTGCGGTCGGGCTCCACGCTGCTGCGGGCGCTGATGAACGCCCACTCCGCCTTCCACGCGCCGCACGAACTGCACGTACGGCGGCTGCGCGTCGAATGCGGCACCGCCCTGGCCACCAGGGCGATGGCCGCGCTCGGCCACAACCAGGCCGACCTGGAGCACCTGCTCTGGGACCGGGTGCTGCACCGGGAACTGGTACGCAGCGGCAAACGGTTCATCGTGGACAAGACGCCGGCCAACGCCTTCGCCTACCAGCGCATCGCCACCTGCTGGCCGGACGCCAGGTTCGTCTTCCTGCTGCGGCATCCGGCGTCCATCGCGACCTCCTGGCACGAGGCCAGCCCGGACAAGCGCACCCCCGAGGAGGCGGCGCTCGACGCGTTGCGTTACATGAAGGCGGTGCAGCGGGCCCGCGCGGCGCTGCCCGGCCTGACGGTCAGGTACGAGGACCTGAGCACCGACCCCGAGCGCGTCACCAGGGAGATCTGCACGTTCCTGGACGTGCCGTGGGAGCCGGACATGCTCTCCTACGGCGAACAGTCCGTGCTGGAGAAGGGGCTCGGCGACTGGCGGGAGAAGATCCGCTCGGGCAGCGTCCAGCCGGCCCGCGCGCTGCCCGACCCGGTGACCGTGCCCGATGTGCTCAAGCCCATGTGCCGCAGCTGGGGGTACCTCCGGTGAGGATCCGCTACGTGATGCTGCACGCGTACGGGATGGGCGGCACCATCCGCACGGTGGTCAACCAGGCGAACGCGATGGCGTCCGCCGGGCACGAGGTCGAGATCGTCAGCGTGGTGCGGCGGCGCGACCACCCGCAGTTCCGGCTGCATCCGGGGGTCTCCCTGCGCACGCTGGTCGACCAGCGCGGCGGCCGGCTGCCGGACTCCATCGGACGGCGGGCGTGGCGCCGGGTGCGCGGGAAGATCGTGCCGCGCGGCGAGTTCGCCGCCGACTACTTCACCGAACGCGTCGAGCGGGCCGCGATGGACTACATGGCGAGCTTGCGTGACGGCATCCTCGTGACGACCAGGCCCGCGCTGAACCTCATCTCGGCCCGGCGTACCCCGAAGAGCGTGATCCGGGTGGCGCAGGAGCACATGAACCTGGCCGCCTACCCCGACACGATCAGGCGCGAGATCGCCCGCTACTACGGCAGGTTCGACGCGGTCACCGTGCTGACCAGGACCAACCAGCTCGAATACCGCCGGCTGCTGCCCGGCACGCCCGTGACGGTGATCCCGAACGCGGTGCACAAGGTGGAGCAGGAGCATTCGCGCCAGGAGAACCCGGTCGTGGTGGCCGCCGGGCGGCTGGTGCCGCAGAAGGGGTTCGACCTGCTCATCGCCGCGTTCGCGCAGGTGGCGGCCGAGCACCCGGACTGGCGGCTGCGGATCTTCGGCACCGGGCCGCGCCGCTCGCAGCTCACCGGGCTGGTCGAGCAGTTCGGGCTGGGCGAGCACGTGAGCCTGCCGGGACGTACCGAACGGCTGGAGACGGAGCTGGCCGAGGCGTCGGTGTACGCGCTCAGCTCCCGCTTCGAGGGCCTGCCGATGGTGATGATCGAGGCGATGACGCACGCGCTGCCCGTGGTCGCCTTCGACTGCCCCACCGGGCCCAGGGACGTGCTGACCGACGGCGCAGACGGCGTCCTGGTGCCGCCCAGGGACGTGGACGCACTGGCCGCGGCGCTCAACCGGGTCATCGCCGACCGGGACGCCCGGGTGCGCATGGGCGCCGCGGCCGCGGTGACCGCGCGCGCCTACGCGCCGGAACGGGTGATGCCGCTGTGGGAGGAACTGTTCGGCGCGCTGCTCAACGGCGAACGCGTCGGCGACGGCTTCCAGCCCGGCCCCGCCTCATGACGGTCAGGAGGCCAGCAGCGTGAGCCCGAAAGCCTGCAGGATCGGCGTGATGGGCTGGTAGAAGCTGCGGCCGCCGGTGGTGCAGTTGCCGGAGAAGCCGACCAGCAGCCCCTGCACGTGCCCGTTCCACATCAGCGGCCCGCCCCGGTCGCCCGGCTCGGCGCAGACGTTGGTCTCGATCAGCCCGTACACGGTGCCCTGCGGGTAGTTCACCACGGCGTTGCGGCGCAGCAGCGTGCCGCAGTGCCAGCCGGTGGTGCTGCCCGAGCGGCAGACGGTGGCGCCGACCGGGGCCTGCTGCGCGCCGCGCACCGCGATCTCGCCGCCGCGCCCGTCGTTGACGACGCCGCGCGGGACCCAGTTCGCGTTCACCGCGACCCAGCCCATGTTGCTGCCGGGGAAGACCGCGCCGCGTACCGTGCCCTGCGCCACCCGGTTGAACCCGGCCACGGCGCTGCCGGTCGATCCGCAGTCGCCGGTGGTGACGTAGCCTCCCCTGACGGCGGCGCCGATCGTGCACCGCGTGGCTCCGGTGTAGTAGGCGTCCCCGCCGCGCACGGAGTACGCGGCCGCGTGGCGGGCGTGCGCGGGGACAGGCAGGAGCCAGGTGCACAGCAGGAGGAGGGCGACGAGCAACGGGAGGTCTCTCCTCAGCGCCATGCCCCGACCATACGGCGGCCGTCCCGCTCGGGCAACGGCCGCGTCCGGCGGGCGGCGTTCGGCTGGGTGGCGGGTGCCGGTCAGTCGTCATGCCGCAGCGGCGGCTCGTCCCACGCCTCCAGTCCGAGTGCTCTGATCCGCTCGGCCGTCTCACCGGGCGGAACGGGGGTGGTCACGTGCAGCACGAGGTCGAAGGGGGTGACGGTGAATCCGGCGCCGTCGTCGAGCCGGTACCACCGGTCCTCCGTCATCAGCGCCCGGACGAGCTCCGGCACCCGTGCCGCCGGGGCGGCCACGCACTCGCCGTACGGGTCGCGCAGGGCGAGACGGGTCACGCCCGCGGCCTTGACCAGCAGGTCCACGGCGATGGCGTAGGCGGTGACGACCTCGTCGAACCGCTGCCCGGTCAGCGTCACGCCGTCGAAGGACGCGCCGATGTCCGTGGCGGAGTCCCACGCGTCCGGTCCGGAGAAGCCCTTGTGGATCTGCAGGCCGTACCCGGCGGTGCGCAGGGCGCGCATGAGGATGGCCGGGTCGGCGTGCCGCGGCCAGTCGCTGACCTGGCCGTCGCCCACCTCCACCACCCGCCAGGCGCCGTCGTGCCTGCGCATGAGGTCGGTGGTGACGAACCGGGCCCGCAGCGCGCGGACCCTCGAACGAATCGCGGCCAGCTTGCGCGGCGGCCCGATCGGATCGCCAGGCTCGACCGGTTCGACAGGCTCGATCGGTACGCCAGGCCCGATCGGATCGCCAGGCTCGACCGGTTCGCCAGGCTTGCCCGGCTCGGCTGACTCGTCCGGCTCGTGCGGCTCGTCCGGGTGCGGGCCGGTGTAGAACGGTTCGCCGTCCAGCCACCAGATCCTGAGCTGGGGCCCGCGCAGCCGTTCGTACTCGCGGATGACCAGCCCGCCGGTCAGATCCTCGCCCTGCAGGTCGAGGAAGCGGGCGGTCACCCGCTCCAGCGCGGCCAGGTCCGGGGCGTAGCACGCCTGCGCCCACTCGTGCTTGCGCGACTTGACGTAGTCCTTCACCACGTACGCGCCGGGCCGCAGCCCGCCCGTCAGCCTCCGCAGCCGGTTGGCGTCCGGCGCAGGCTCGCCGGGACTCATAGGCACGACCGCGCTCCTGGGCGTCAGTCCGCCCAGCGTGGCGAGCCACCCGGGCAGCTCGTGCGCGGTCCGGTACGCGGGTGCCTCGGTGGCGAGCCGGCAGCCGCGGGCGGCCAGCGCCGACTCCAGCTCCCGGTACCGCTCGACGCCCACCATCCACCCGCGATACCAGGCCGGGCCGAACCCCTCGGGCACGCGTGACACCGCCTCCGCGACGCGCCCCGCGAGCAGGGCGTCGTGGTCGATCAGCGCCGGTGCCCCGCCCAGCTCGCGGAGTGCCGCGGCCTCGGCGGCGAAGTGCGGATCGACGCGCCCAGGACGCAGCGGATCGGCGCACATCAGCAAGCCCATGGTCATGCGCGGCACCCTAGCCGCGCCGGACAGGCGGCAGCATCCGGATATCCGCCTCGCTGCTCCATCCGCATGGGAACACACTTTCCAATCTTGTGCGCCGTTCGCGCCGTTCAAAGGTGGCCATCGTGGCCGAGGTCGTCGTCTTCCATCACGCCCAGCGCCGCACCCCCGCAGCTCATCCGGTACGCCGACAAGCTGCGGCGGGCCGAGCACACCGTACACACGCCCGACCTGTACGACGACCGGACCTTCGACACCCTGGCGGCCGGTCTGGCGTACTTCACGCGGATCGGCTTCGACGAGTTGCTCGACCGGGGCACCCGGGCCGTCGCCGACCTGCCGGCCGGCCTGGTCCATGCCGGGTTCTCGCTTGGCGTGCTCAACGCGCAGAAGCCGGCCCAGACTCGTCCGGGCGCGCCCGGCGCGGCGCTGGTGTCGGCGTGTGTCCCGCCGCTGGCCTTCGGGGTGTCACCGGCTTTCGGGTCGCCGTCAACCCTTGGGTCGTGGCCGACCCTTGGATCGTCGTCGGCCTTCGGATCGTCGTCGGCCTTCGGGGCGCCGTCGACCTTTGGGGCGTCACCGGTCTTCGGGGCGTGGCCGGCTGGGGTGCCGGTGCGGATCCACGCGCGGCGGCCACCGCGCTGCCGCTCCGCGACACGCAAGAGTTCCTCGACGGCCGCTGGCCCCCGACCGTCCGGCGACGAATCCAGATCTTCCGGGCATGGACGGTGATGATCGGTTGGGCTAGGTTCCCGGCATGAAGCTTCGTCATGCCTTGACGGCCCTGACAGCGGGCTGTCTGCTGGCCGTACCGCTCCCCGCACACGCCGACACCCCGCGGCTGGCCTGGGAGCTCAAGGACACCGGGGTGACCGCCCGGTTCCGCGGCCTCGCCCCGGTCAGCAGGGACGTGGTCTGGGCCGCCGGCACCGGCGGGACCGTGTTGCGTACCGTCGACGGCGGCCGTACCTGGCAGAACGTCTCACCGCCCGGCACCGCCGCGCTCCAGTTCCGCGACGTCGAGGCGTTCGACGCGCGCCGGGCGGTGGTGCTGTCGATCGGCGAAGGTACCGACTCGCGCGTCTACCGCACCGAGGACGGCGGCCGCACCTGGGCCGAGACGTTCAGGAACGACGAGCCCCGGGCCTTCTACGACTGCATGGCGTTCTTCGACCGGCGGCACGGGCTGGCCATGAGCGACCCGGTGGACGGCAAGTTCAGGATCCTGTCCACCGGCGACGGCGGACGCACCTGGCAGGTGCTGCCGTCGGAGGGCATGCCGGCCGCGCTGCCCGGTGAGGCGGGGTTCGCGGCCAGCGGTCAGTGCCTGGTGACGTCGGGCGGCAGGGACGTCTGGCTGGCCAGCGGCGGCGCCGAGCGCTCGCGCGTGTTCCACTCCGGCGACCGTGGCCGCACCTGGACCGTGGCCGACACCCCGATCCCGGCCGGCGACCCGGCGCGCGGCGTGTTCGCGCTGGCCTTCCGCGACCGGCACCGGGGCATCGCGGTCGGCGGCGACTACCGGCCCGACCAGCAGTCGCCCAGCGCGGGCGCGGTCTCCAGGGACGGCGGCGCGAGCTGGCGCGCCGCCGCTGCGCCGCCGCCCGCCTACCGGTCGGGGGTGACCTGGCTGCCGCACCTGCCGTTCGCGGCGATCGCCGTCGGCCCGTCGGGCAGCGACGTGACGTACACGGCGGGTGGAAGCTGGCGGACCTTCGACGGCGGGTCGTTCGACACCGTCTCGTGCACGCCGGACCTGAGCTGCTGGGCCTCGGGCGAGCAGGGCCGCATCGCCAAGCTCACCCTGCACAGGTAACCCCTCACACCGGCCGCGCGGCATTCGCCGCAGATCGCCGCGCGGCGCGGGCGGTTCGGCAGACGCCGGGTGGCCGGTCCAGAGACCGTGACGCGACCGGATCGGCGGACGCCGCACGGCCGGTCCAGAGACCGTGACGCGACCGGGTCAGCGAACGCCGCGCGGCCGGTCCGGAACCCGAGACGCGATCGGGCGCCGCACAGCCGGTCCGGAGACCGTGACGCGGCCTGGTCAGCGGACGCCGCGTGGTCGGAACTGGATGCTGATGCGCGGTCCGGCCGGCCGGGCCGTCTTCGGCACCGCGTGTTCCCACGTGCGCTGACAGCTCCCGCCCATCACGATCAGGTCGCCGTGCCCCAGGTCGTGCCTGATCGAGTGGCCACCGCCGCGCGGGCGCAGCAGCAGCGGGCGCGGCGTGCCGACCGAGATGATCGCGACCATGGTGTCCTCCGTGCCACCCCGGCCGATCGTGTCGCCGTGCCAGGCCACGCTGTCGCGGCCGTCACGATAGAAGCACAGGCCGGCGGTGCGGAACGGCTCGCCGAGCTCCTCCCCGTAGTGCCGGTTGAGCGCGCTCATGGCCTCGCCGAGCACCGGGTCGGGCAGTTCCTCACCCTCATCGTAGAACTTCAGCAGCCGGGGCACGTCGACCACCCGGTCGTACATGCGCCGCCGCTCGGCGCGCCAGGGCACGCCGCCAGCGAGCCGCTGGAACAGGGTGTCGGCCCCGCCCAGCCAGCCGCGCCGCAGGTCGATCCAGGCCCCGCGGTCGAGGTACGTCCTGCGCACGCTCGCCCCCAGCGGGCCGACGCCGAGCTCGTCGGCCAGGCCGAGCAGAGATGCTTGGAAAACGCCGGTCATGACCTCGACTATAGGGCATCCTTCAAACACGTATTCGATTGCGGCTTGGGTCTGCACCGGCTGGGGAGCGCGTGCGAGGCTGGGACGGGAGGCCGCGCCCGGCTTCGCCAGGAAGGAGCATGCCATGCTCACCACCTCGTACGTTCCCGGCTCGGTCTGCTGGATCGACGCCGTCACCCCCGACCTGGAGGCGACCACGGCCTTCTACACGGGGCTGTTCGGCTGGACCGCCGTCTCGCTCGGCCCCGAGCACCACGACTACCGCCTCTGCCAGGTCGACGGCAGGACGGTCGCGGGCATCGGACGTCTCGGCGACACGACGCCCGGCCCGCTCTGGCTGGTCTACTTCCAGACCCCCGACGCCGACGCCGTCGCCAAGGCGGTCGAACAGGCCGGCGGCACCGTGCACGCGCCGCCCTACGACATCCCGGGCCAGGGCCGCATGGCGACATTCGCCGACACAGCGGGCGCGACGTTCGCGGTGTGGCAGCCGGGCGAGAACGCCGGGCTCGGCCAGGTGACCGAGCCGCCCTCGCTGAGCTGGGTCGAGCTGCACGTGGCGGAGCCCGCCGCGGTGCGCGGCTTCTACCGGTCGGTCCTCGACTGGACGATCACCGACATGCCGATGGGCGACATGACCTACCCGGTGGTCAGCCCGGCGAACGGCGACGAGTCGTCGTCGCTGGCCGGGATCGTCGAGCTCCAGGTCGGCGAGGAGGTGCCGCACTGGCTGCCGTACTTCGAGGTGACCGACTGCGACGCGACCACGGCCCTGGCGCAGCAGCTCGGCGGCCTGGTGCGGGCGCCCGCGACATCGGTCGACGGCGTCGGGCGCTTCGCGGTGCTGTCGGACCCGCACGGCATCCGCTTCGCGGTGATCACCAGCGCGACCTGACGACCGCGACACCCCACCGACCGCCCAAGGCCCGCCCC
>NZ_JABCPZ010000193.1 GCF_013283785.1 Nonomuraea antri | reverse complement strand
CCCGCCGGACGATCTCCGCCTCGGCCAGCAGCCGCGCCCGGGTCCCGTACGGCGACGCGACGACCAGGACCCGGGGCCGGCGCGCGGCCGTCCGCAGCAACCACGCGCTCACGCCCACCTGAACGCCCCCTCACGCCAGGCGTAGACCACGCCCACCAGCAGCAGCCCCAGGAACGCGAACATCTCCACCACCGCCATGGCCCCCACCTCGGCCACGACGAGCGCCCACGGATACATGAAGACCATCTCCATGTCGAAGGCGAGGAACACCAGCGTCACCGCGTACCACCGGGCGTGGAACCTGGACAGCGCGTGCTCGCGCGGCCTGGCGCCCGACAAGAAGGGGCCGGTCGTGAGCACGCCGCGCGGGGCGAGTACGAGGGAGACCAGGTACACCCCGGCGATCCCCGCGCCCAGCAAGGCCACGATCCCCAGCACGGCCCCCACGGCAACACCTACTAAGCTTGTTAGTTCATCAGCGTCACGGTATCAACCAGCCCGCCCTGTTTCGCGAAACGACACCAGCTCAAATGCCGCAAAACGGAACCGTCACCTCTCGACTATCTGCCATAGGAGATAGCGGGCGGTCTGCGATCGGGTGCGTCGCACGGTGGTGGGCGCTCGGCGACGTCCCGCTGCCCCCGGGGACACTGCGCCAAACGCCCACCCTCGAAGACGGGGTCCCGGTCAGCCAGAGATGACGATCGTCTCGGCCTTGTCCCCGGCCGGCGCCCCGGACGTGACCTCCGGCTCGCCCTTCGCCCGACGCCTCAGACGCAGCGCGGCCACCGCGACCCCGGCGCCCACCACCCCGGCGATCAGCAGCGCGTACGCGGGGAACCCCGAGTCACCCGCCCGAGCAGGCGAGGCGGGTGCGGCGACGGCAGGCCGGGCGGCGGTCGTGTTCGGACCGGCAGCACCGACCGGCGCGCCAGGCTGACGGAGCGAGTCCGGCGCGGGCACCGCCTTGCCCATCGGGAACCCCGGCGGACGCACGGCGCCCCAGTAGTCCTTGTCGGTGACCGGTTTGACCAGTTCGGACGGAATCGGGTCGATCTTCAGGCTGCCCGGCACGGTGAGCGTGCCCACCGGATACGGACGGAACCAGCCCTGGATCCCCTCCACCTTCCAGTGCCCCTCGGGCACGACCACCGCGGCGGCGTAGTGCGCGGCCTCGGGCAGCGCGGTCGCGGGGAACTCGACCTGCTTCCCGTCCTCCCCGGTGAGCCGGAGCGCGACCGGGTCCAGCTTCCCCTCGAACGGGTGACTGCCGTGCTGGAGCACCCAGAACCCCAGCGTGTACGACGTGCCGGCGTCGAACCGGTCCGGCGGCGGATCCAGGTACGTCACCGCCCACCCACCGGCTCCGAGCGCGGGAAGCCCGGGGAAGACCAGCGCGGCGGCGGCGACCAGAACGGCGAGGATTCGTTTCATCGTGCACCTCCGCCCTGCATACACCCGCCGCCCGCGCCAGGTTCCCGGCGGCGCCGCACCGGGAACGCCGGGAAACACCGCCGAGGACCAGCCGCGTGGCCGGGAATGGCCGAAGTCGGGCGCAGGATTATGCCGTGAGGATGCGACTTTTCTCCGCGCGGCGCGCACAATGGAGACCAGGGCGACAATTCGGCGAGGAGCGAGGAGGCTTACGCCGCGTGTGCGCCGCCGGACGCGAATATCTGACCGCCATGCTCGACGTGCTCGTTTACGAGAACGTATTGGTGGCGTGGCGTCGAATGCCGCTGGGCCACTACATGATCGTCACGCACGAGGGCGAGGAGCTCTCGCTGAGCAGGCAACAGGCCGAAATGTGGACCCAGGGTGCGTTCGCCGTTTACCTCGCCCTGGTCGACCAGCGCCGGATCACTCCCCGCATCCCCGGCGACTCTCCCACGAATTAGCCCAAGCCCACCGCGAAGCGCATTTTTCCGATTTATTGTCGCCTCAGGTCCCCGTCATCGATCTGACCAGCGCGTCAACAGTCCGTCACCGGGCAGGTTTCACGCGGCTGGGTTTCTGGCGCGCCCCATAATGTGAGCCGTGGTCAACGACACGGGCATCGGACGGTAGGGGAACCGCCGCTCCTCCTCGATCACCAGCCCGCTGGCCATGATCGCGGCCGCCGTGTCGCGGTTGAGCCGGCAGCCGCCGCCCATCCGCCACCACAGCGGCGTGAGAAGGTCCTGGACGATGGCCTTGAGCGGGTTGCCCGAGCGTACGTGCTCGAGGAAGCGCATCTCGCCCCCCGCCGCGAGCGCCCTGCGTACCTCCAGCAGCGCCGCGACCTGGTCGGGCACCGAGCACAGCACCAGCGACAACACGGCCGCGTCGAACGTGCCGTCCGCGACGGGCAGCGCCCCGGCGTGGCCGGGCACCACCCGCACCGGCACCCGCGCGCTCGCCGCGGCCTCCTCCGCCATGGCCCGCAGCAGGTGCTCAGGCTCGACGGCGACGACCTCCTCGACCGTGTCGGGGTAGTGAGCGAAGTTCAGCCCGTTGCCCGCGCCGACCTCGATCACCCGCCCGCGCAGCCCGGCCAGCAGGTCTCTGCGGTGGGCGGCCATCCCCTGCCGCTCGCTCTCGGCGCTCAGCCGCTGGTACGCGCGGGCGAAGCGCGGGTGCTGGAACTTCGACAAGTCCTGCATGTCTCTACGCTAGATCCCGAATCGGAATCCGTCGCAGATTCAACCCAAAACCCGTCACGGGTCGGGACCGCCGCAGTCGCGACGGCCCCGCACAACGAGCAGGCCACCAGACGAGCCACCCAGCCCCGCCGCCCCACAGGCCGACGAACCGACGAACCGACCAGGTCCCGCCCTCACGAGCGGACGAGCCGCGCGATCGCGTCCGCCGCCTCCTTGACCTTGGCCTCGGCCGCCGCGCCGCCACCCTTGGCCGCCTCGGCCACGCAGTGCGCCATGTGCTCTTCCAGCAGCGCGATCGCGAACGACTGCAGCGCGCTCGTCGCCGCGGACACCTGGGTCAGGATGTCGATGCAGTACTTGTCGTCCTCCACCATGCGCTGGAGCCCGCGAGCCTGCCCCTCCACCCGTCGCAGCCGCCGCAGGTGCTCCTGTTTGCTGTCGGTGTATCCAGCCATCTCGACCCCCTCGTCAGCCGGCACACCGACGGCAACGCCATACCCCCTCCCCGTATTCCGGCATCGCCTCAGCGGGAGAGCGGCCTCAGGAGGCCTTGTTGTTCATGAAGCGGTCGATCTTCCACTGCCCGCCGTCCTGGGTCAGGACGAAGAACTCGCGGAAGGTGTCGTTGCCCATCTTGCTGGTCGAGCGGACGAACCCGTCGGAGTCGCCGGCCGTGCGCGACTCGTCGATGGTGTGCGTGGCACTGGCCTGGTTCTGGTTGCCCTGGATCTGCTTCTGAACGAGCGTGCGGATGGCCTGCGTGCCCGTGGCGGTGGCCTGACCGGCGACGGCGGCGACCGCGTCGTCGGAGAAGGAGTTGACGACCTGGTTGACGTTGCCGGCCTTGAGCGCGTCGAAGTACGCCTGCACGGCCTGGCGCGGGTCGCCGGCGGCGCCCTCACCGGTGCCGGTGGGCGACGGGCTCTCGGTGCCCGTCTCCTCGTCGGTGCCGGTGGGGCTCGCGGTGCCCATGTCGTCGGTGCCCGTCTCCTCGGGCGTCATCATGGTGTCGCCCTCTGTCGGGGTCGCCGGGCTGGCCACCCCCTTCATGGCTTGCGTGCCTCCCGCGGAGCAGCCCGCGACCAGGACGGCGGCGGGGATGATCGCGGCTAGCAGGAGCGCCCTGCGCTGAAAAATCTTGCTCATGGCCGCTTGCATTCCCGCGCCGGTCGTCACCGAATGCCCTGTTTATCCACTCCGCACCACCCCTTTACCCTCTGCCGGTATTACTCACCGTAACGGTTCACTGTGGACGGCAGTGACCGGTCAGTGCCAGGATCGTTGCCAAGTCGCGACCGGAGGGGGCAGCGCCACGGATAGCGTCCGTCCAGTGCCGCGAACCCAGGTGAACGCCGACCCACTCCCCCAGCGTGATGAGGCCGACCGGTGCGACAGCGTCGAGGCCGGCCGCCGCTGCGTCCTGCCCGCGGCCCACGGCAGCGGGCACGTCTACCCGCCCACCCAGGCCGGCAGAGACACCGGTAACGACTAGCGCAGGCTCACCTCCACCCGGTCCCGCGCCACCCGCACCGGATAGACGGGCACCGACACGTCCGCCTGGTCCAGGCACCGGCCTGTCACCAGCGAGAACACCTGCTTGTGCAGCGGCGACGCCACGGTCGGCTCGTCCCGCCTGCTGCCCACGATGCCGCGCGAGAGCACGTACGCCCCGCTGAACGGGTCGAGGTTGCCCAGGGCGTGCACGCTGCCGTCGTGCGTGCGGAACAACGCCACCTGCACGCCGTCCACCAGCGCGCACACCCCGCGCTCCGGCTGCAGCGCCTGGTACCCGCACACGCCCACCCAGCTCATCGGGCCATCACCGGCTTGATCTGGCCGCGCTCGGTGCCGAACACGATCGACGGGTCGGGCACCCCCGGCGCGTTCACGAAGCTGACGAACCTGGAGAGCTTGTCCGGGTCATCCAGCGTGGCCTGCCATTCGTCGGCGTAGGTGGCGATGTGGTGCTCCATCTGGGCGTCCAGGTCGGCGCAGATGCCGAGTGAGTCGTCCATGATGACCTCGCGCAGGTAGTCGAGGCCGCCCTCCAGCGACTCCAGCCAGGCGGCGGTGCGCTGCAGCCGGTCGGCCGTGCGGATGTAGAACATGAGGAACCTGTCGATCGTCCTGATCAGCTCGTCGGTGGTGAGGTCGGTGGCCAGCAGGTCGGCGTGGCGCGGCTTGAATCCGCCGTTGCCGCCGACGTACAGGTTCCAGCCCTGCTCGGTGGCGATGATCCCGAAGTCCTTCGACCTGGCCTCGGCGCACTCGCGCGCGCACCCGGACACGGCCGACTTGAGCTTGTGCGGCGAGCGCAGCCCGCGGTAGCGCAGCTCCAGCGCGATGGCCAGGCCGACGGAGTCCTGCACGCCGTAGCGGCACCAGGTGGAGCCGACGCACGACTTCACCGTGCGCAGCGCCTTGCCGTAGGCGTGGCCGGACTCGAACCCGGCGTCCACCAGCCGCCGCCAGATCTCCGGCAGCTGCTCGACCCGGGCCCCGAACAGGTCGATCCGCTGCCCGCCGGTGATCTTCGTGTACAGCCCGAAGTCGCGAGCGACCTCGCCGATCACGATGAGCTTGTCCGGGGTGATCTCACCGCCGGGGATGCGCGGCACGACCGAGTACGTGCCGTTCTTCTGGATGTTGGCCAGGAAGGCGTCGTTGGTGTCCTGCAGCGCGGCCCGCTCGCCCTCCAGCACGTGCCCGTTGTGCAGCGAGGCCAGGATCGAGGCGACGGCCGGCTTGCAGATGTCGCAGCCCCTGCCCTGCCCGTGCTGCCCGATGAGCTCGGAGAACGTGGTGATCCCGCGCACCCGGACGATGTCGAACAGTTCAGCCCTGGAGTGGGTGAAGTGCTCGCACAGGCTCTTGCTGACCTCGACCCCGGACTTCTCCAGCAGCTGCTTGAGCATCGGCACGCAACTGCCGCAGGTGGCGCCCGCCCGGGTGCACGCCTTGACGCCGGGCACGTCGGTGAGGCCCTGCTCGGCGATGGCGGCGCGTACCTGGCCCGCGCAGACGTTGTTGCACGAGCAGACCTGCGCGTCGTCGGGCAGGTCGAGGCTCGCGCCTGCGCCGCTGAACAGCAGGTCGGCCGGCGGGGCGGGCAGCGGCTTGCCCACGTAGGGCCGCAGCGACGAGTACGGCGACGCGTCGCCGACGCAGATGCCGCCGAGCAGCGTCCTGGCGTCGTCGCTGATGAACAGCTTCTTGTACACCCCGGCCACCGGGTCGAGATAGGTGACGTCGAGCGCGCCGGACATCGCGCCGAACTGGGCCACCTCCACGCCGAGCAGCTTGAGCCTGGTGGACAGGTCCGCGCCGGGGAAGCCGCCGTGTCCGCCGGTGATCCGGTCGGCGGCGACCTCGGCCATCGTGTTGCACGGCCCGACCAGCCCGTAGATCATGCCGCCGGCCAGCGCGCACTCGCCGATGGCGTAGATGCCGGGGTCGGAGGTGCGCATGCCCTCGTCCACCACGATGCCGCCGCGCTCGCCCACCTCCAGGCCGCAGGCCCTGGCCAGCTCGTCGCGCGGCCTGATGCCGGCGGAGAACACCGCGACCTGCGCGGGGATCAGCGTGCCGTCCGGCTTGCGCAGCCCGGTGACCTGGCCGCCCTCGGTGACGATCTCCTGGACCCCGGCCCCGGCGTGCACGCTCAGGCCGAGCCCTTCGATGTGCGACTTGAGCAGCGCGCCGCCGCCCTCGTCCACCTGCCTGGGCATCAGCCAGGGGCTCATCTCCACGATGTGGGTGCGCAGGCCGAGCGAGCGCAGCGCGTCGGCGGCCTCCAGGCCGAGCAGCCCGCCGCCGACCACGACGCCTTCGCTCGCGTCCTTGGCGGCCACCCTGATC
Source organism: Nonomuraea antri (assembly GCF_013283785.1). Classification (GTDB taxonomy): domain Bacteria; phylum Actinomycetota; class Actinomycetes; order Streptosporangiales; family Streptosporangiaceae; genus Nonomuraea; species Nonomuraea antri. Next base: position 15,513 of record NZ_JABCPZ010000193.1, on the reverse strand, counting down.
GCGTCCAGGTCCTCGATGGTGCGGTAGACGAAGGCGTGCTCGGCGCCCGGCACCGGCGGCACGAACGGCGCCGACCCGGTGGCCAGCACCAGCACGTCGTACGGCTCGACGCCGCCGTCGCCGGTGACCACGTGCCCGGCCGCCCGGTCGATCGCGGTGACGCGGGTGCTCAGCCTGGTCACCGTGCCGTCAGGCACGGGATAGGTGAGGTCGTCCGCGCTGGTGCCCGACAGGTAGGAGGTCAGCGCCACCCGGTCGTAGGCCGGGCGCGGCTCCTCCCCGATCACGGTGACCCGCCCGGCGAAACCCCGCTCGCGTAGCCGCTCGACGAACCGGTGTGCGGCCGGACCGTACCCGACCACGACGATCTTCTTCACGCGGTAACCCCTTCCTGCTCGCACAGCCAGCCGACGATGCCCTCCACCGCGTCGCGGCAGGTGCCGCAGCCGGTGGTGGCCCTGGTCGCGGCGGCCACGGCGGCGACGTCGCGGGCGCCGGCCTCCCAGCACGCCCTGATCTGACCCTTGGTCACGTTGTTGCAGTGGCAGACCTTCGCCGCGTCCGGCATGAGCACCGGGCTGTCGGCCACCGGGGCCGTGGACAGCCCGGGGAACAGCAGCCCGGCACGGTCGCCGGGCACCGGGCCGCCGCGGTCGAAGAGCTGGGTGAGCGTGCCGACGGCGTCGCTCTCGCCCAGCACGATGGCGCCGACCAGCCGGTCGTCGCGGATGACGAGCTTGCGGTAGGTGCCCTTGGCCCGGTGGGTGAAGCGCACCACCTCGGCCTGGTCCTCGGTGAGCTGCGTCTCGCCCATCGCGGCCAGCTCGACGCTGCTGGCCTTGAGCCTGGTGACCAGCCTGGAGCCGCGGTAGAGCGACTTGCCGCCGGTGATCACGTCGGCGGCCACCTCGGCCTGCTCCCAGGCGGGGGCGACCAGGCCGTACACGGTGCCGTCGTGCTCGGCGCACTCGCCGATGGCGAAGATGGACGGGTCGTCGGTACGCAGCTCGTCGTCCACGACGACGCCCCGGCGCACCTCCAGCCCGGCCGCCGCGGCCGGCCCGGTCACCGGACGCACGCCGCAGGCCAGCACGACGAGGTCACCCTCGACCAGCTCGCCGCCGGCCAGCCGCACGCCCTCGCCGGTCACGGCCTCGGCGTTCACGCCGGTGCGGATCCGCACGCCCAGCCCGGCCAGCGTCTCGCCGAGCACCTGGCCGGCCTCCAGGTCGAGCTGGCGTTCCATCAGGTGCTCGGCCAGGTGCAGCAGCGTCACCGGCAGCCCGCGTCCGGCCAGGCCGCGGGCCGCCTCGATGCCGAGCAGCCCGCCGCCGATGACCACCGCCCTGGCGCTCCGGCCGGCCGCCGCGATGATGCGTTCGCAGTCGCCGAGCGTGCGGAACGGGATGGCCCGCGCCACGCCGGGGATCGGCGGCACGATCGCGTCGCTGCCGGTGGCCAGCACGAGCAGGTCGTACGGCTCGCGCCGCCCGTCCTCGGTGACCACGTGCCCGGTGTCCCTGTCGATGTGCGCGACCGGGCTGCCGAAGACGGCCGTCACGCCGTGCCGCTCGTACCAGGACGGCTCCACCAGCCGCACCTGCTCCGGACGCGCGCTGCCGGCCAGCACGTTCGACAGCAACACCCGGTTGTACGGCCGGCACTCCTCGGCCCCGAACACGGTGATCCGCATCCGCGGGTCGCGCGCCCTGACCTCGCTGACCAGGCGCGACCCGGCCATGCCGTTGCCTACCACGACGAGCCTCATGAGTCCCTCTCCACCCGGACCGCGCAGATCTTGAACTCCGGCATCCTGGACACCGGGTCGAGCGCCGGGTTCGTCAGGCGGTTGGCGCCGTCCCAGTGGAACGGCATGAACACGGTGTCGCGCCTGATGGCGTCGCTGATCCTGGCCGGGGCCTTGCTCTGGCCGCGCCTGCTGCTGACGCGCACCAGGTCCCCCGCCTCGATGCCGAGCTGCTCCGCCAGGTCGGGGTGCAGCTCCACGTACGGCTCGGGGGCGGCCCGCACCAGCGGCGCGATCCTGCGGGTCTGCGCGCCGCTCTGGTAGTGGGCCAGCACCCGGCCGGTGCTGAGGTAGACCGGGTAGTCGTCGTCGATCTCCTCGGCCGGCGGCCGGTGCTCGACCGGGACGAACCTGGCGCGCCCGTCGGGGGTGGCGAACCGGTCGAGGAACGGCCTGGGCGTGCCCGGGTGCCCCTCGGCCGGGCACGGCCAGAACACGCCGGTCTCGTCCTCGATGCGTTCGTAGGTGATGCCGGTGTAGTCGGCGGGCCCGCCCGCGCTCGCGCGACGCAGCTCGGCGAAGACGGCGACGGGGTCGGTCTCGAAGCGGTGGCCGAGCCGTTCGGCCAGCCCGGCGATGACGTCCAGGTCGCTCCTCACCCCTTCGGGCGGCGCGACGGCCTGGCGGCGCAGCAGGACGCGGCCTTCGAGGTTGGTCATCGTGCCGGTCTCCTCGGCCCACTGGGTGACCGGGAACACCACGTCGGCCAGCGCCGCCGTCTCCGACATCACGAAGTCGCAGACCACGAGCAGGTCGAGCGCGCCGATCCGGCCGGTGACGCGGTCGGCGTCGGGCGCGGAGATCACCGGGTTGGAGCCGAACAGCAGCAGCGCCCGCGGCCCCTCCGGGGTGCCGAGCGCGTCGAGCAGCTCGTACGCCGACCGCCCGGGCCCCGGCAGGTCCGCGGCCCGCACGCCCCACACCCCGGCCACGTGTTCCCTGGCCGCCGGGTCGTCGATCCTGCGGTAGCCGGGGAGCTGGTCGGCCTTCTGGCCGTGTTCCCTGCCGCCCTGGCCGTTGCCCTGCCCGGTGACGCAGCCGTAGCCGGAGCCGTGCCTGCCGGGCAGGCCGAGCGCGAGCGCCAGGTTGATGAACGCGGTGACCGTGTCGGTGCCCTTGGCGTGCTGCTCGGCGCCTCGTCCGGTGAGGATGTACGCGTTGCCGGCCGTGGCCAGCGCCTGGACGGCCTGCCGCATCCGGTGGACGGGCACGCCGGTGACGCGCTCGACCCGTTCCGGCCACCAGGCGGCCAGCGAGGTGCGCACCTCGTCGAAGCCGGTGGTGCGGCGGGCCACGTACGGCTCGTCCACCAGCCCTTCGGCGACGGCCAGGTGCAGCAGGCCGAGCGCGAGCGCCAGGTCGGTGCCCGGGGTGGGCTGCAGGTGCAGCCACGCCTGCCTGGCGGTCTGGGTGCGGCGCGGGTCGATGACGATCAGCCGCGGCCCGGCCAGGTGGCGGACGAACGGCGGCATGGTCTCCGCCACGTTCCCGCCGGCGATCAGCACGACGTCGGCGTCGTCCAGGTCGGTGATCGGGAACGGCATGCCCCGGTCGAGGCCGAACGCCCTGGTCGACGCGGCGGCCGCCGACGACATGCAGAAGCGGCCGTTGTAGTCGATCTGGCCGGTGCCCAGCGCGACCCTGGCGAACTTGCCCAGCGAGTACGCCTTCTCGTTGGTCAGCCCGCCCCCGCCGAACACGGCCACGGCGTCGGGGCCGTGTTCGGCGCGGAGGGCGGACAGCCGGTAGGCCACGTAGTCGAGCGCGGCCTCCCAGGTCACGGGCTCACCGTGGAGCAGCGGGGCGGTCAGCCGCATGCCGTTGGTGAGCAGTTCTGCGGCCGTCCAGCCCTTCTGGCACAGCGCGCCGTCGGCGTTGGCCGGGACGTCGGTCCTGGGCGTGATCGTCAGGCCGGGGCCGATGGTCATGCCGCACTGCAACGCGCAGTAGGGGCAGTGGGTACCGGTCATGGTCAGACCCGGGCGTGGGCGAGGCTGGCCACGCGGGCGACGCCGATCGTCCGCGTGTAGCACCACCAGGTCAGCGTGAAACAGGCCAGGTAGAACAGGCCGAAGGCGAGGAAGGCGGGCGCCGGGCCGCCGCCGGCGGCGAACGCCATGCCGAACGCCCGGTTGATCAGGAAGCCGCCCAGCGCGCCGACCGCCGAGATGATCCCGATCGCCGCCGACGCCTGACGCTTGCCGTGCAGCAGCGCCTCCTCGCCCGCGCCCCGCTCGGCCACCGCCTTGGCCTGGAAGATCGCCGGGATCATCCGGTACGTGGACCCGTTGCCGATGCCCGCGGTGAGGAACAGCAGCTGGAAGGCCAGGAAGAACAGCCAGAAGTTCCCCGACAGGCCGCCCTGCCACACCAGCGTGATCCCGGCGCCCATCGCGGCGAAGTTCCACAGCGTGACGCGGGCGCCGCCCAGCCTGTCGGCCAGCCAGCCGCCGACCGGCCTGATCAGCGACCCGGCCAGCGGCCCGGCGAACGCCACCGCCGCCCACGGCGCGCCGGGGAACAGGCTCGTGCTGAGCAGCGGGAAGGCCGTCGAGTACCCGATGAACGAGCCGAACGTGCCGACGTACAGGAAGGACATGATCCAGGTCTGCGCCCGCCCGGCCACCGCGAGCTGCTCGCGCGGGCTGGCCTTGGCGCTGGTCAGGTTGTCCATGAAGAACCAGGCGCAGGCGATGGCCACGACGATGAACGGGATCCAGAACCAGCCGGCGGCGGCCAGTCCCAGCGAGCCGATCACCAGCGGCATGACGAGCTGCACCGAGCTGACGCCGATGTTGCCGCCCGCCGCGTTCAGCCCGAGCGCCACGCCCTGCCTGGAGCGCGGGTAGAAGTAGGTGATGTTGGCCATGCTGGAGGCGAAGTTGCCGCCGCCGAACCCGGCCAGCGCCGCGATCGTCAGGAACACCCAGTACGGCGTGCCTGGATCACTGACCGCCACCCCGAGCGCCACGGCCGGCGCCAGCAGCATCACCGCGCTGAAGACGGTGAAGTTCCTGCCGCCGAACCTGGCCGGCCCGAAGGTGTAGGGCACCCGCAGCACCGAGCCGATCAGGTTCGGCAGCGCGACGAGCCAGAAGAGCTGGTCGGTGGTGAACGGGTAGCCGCCCATCCGGGCCGCCACGATGCTCCACAACGTCCAGACGGTGAATCCGAGATGCTCGGCCAGGATCGAGAAGACCAGGTTGCGCCGGGCCACCCGCTTGCCGGTGCGTTCCCAGAACGCGGGGTCGTCGGGGTGCCACTCGGCGATCCAGCGCGCCATCGATGTCTCCTAGGCTCGGCGTCTTCCCTGCCGAACCTAGGAATCGCGCGTTACGCACGCTGACCCTGCGTGGCCGTGCGTTCGTTACGAGTGACTCACGCGCGTAACAAGCCACGCACAAGCGTCACCTCGGAAACACGCCGGTAATCAGCCCGCCGGTGATCAGCACGCCGACCCTCAGCGCGGTGACCTTCAGCGCAGTGACCTGAAGAACATCCTGATGTCGCCGACCAGCAGTTCCGGCTCCTCCATGGCGGCGAAGTGGCCGCCGCGGTCGAACTCGGTCCAGTGCACGACCTTGTTGGTCTGCTCGGCCAGCGCGCGGATCGGCAGGGCGATGTCGTGCGGGAAGACCGCCACGCCGAGCGGCGTGGGCGAGACCTCGGGCATGCTCCACGCCCTGGCGAACTCCCAGTAGATCTGCGCGGAGGAGTCGGCGGTGTTGGTGAACCAGTACAGGCTGACGTTGGTGAGCAGCCGGTCGCGGTCCACGTCCTGGTCGGTCCACTCGGTGAACTTCTCCGCGATCCAGGCGAGCTGGCCGGCCGGTGAGTCGGCCAGGCCGAAGCCGAGGGTCTGCGGGCGCGTCGCCTGGATGCGCATGTAGCCGCTCAGCTCCTTCTCGTAGTGCTCGATCCGCTTGAGCCGTTCCTGGTCGGCCGCGTCGAGCGGCGCCCCGGTGGGGAAGGTGAGCAGCATGTTCACGTGCACGCCGAGCACGTGCTCGGCGTCGACCCGGCCCAGCTCGACCGAGATGCCCGAGCCCCAGTCGCCGCCCTGCGCGCCGTAGCGGTCGTAGCCCAGCTCGGCCATCAGCGCGGCCCACGCCTTGGCGATGCGCCGCAGGTTCCAGCCGCCCTCGGCCAGCGGGGCCGAGAACCCGAATCCCGGCAGCGACGGGATGACCAGGTGGAAGGCGTCGGCCGGGTCGCCGCCGTGTGCGCGCGGGTCGGACAGCGGGCCGATGACGTCGAGGAACTCCACCACCGAGCCCGGCCAGCCGTGCGTGAGCAGCAGCGGCGTGGCGTCCGGCTCGGGCGAGCGGACGTGCAGGAAGTGGATCCGCTGCCCGTCGATCTCGGTGACGAACTGCGGGTGGGCGTTGAGCCGCGCCTCGTGCTCGCGCCAGTCGTAACCGCCGGCCCAGTGCTCCAGCAGTTCCTTCAGGTACGCCGCCGGCACGCCGCGCTCCCAGCCCGCGCCGGGGATCTGGACCGGCAGCCGGGTGCGGGCCAGCCGCTCGCGGAGGTCGTCGAGGTCGGCCTGGGGAATGTCGATGCGGAACGGAGTCATGCCTTGAGCATCACACGCATAGTGGCAAACGAGTTGCCGGAATAATGCCCGAATGCTGGAAACCTCGGCGCGATTGTTGCGTCTGCTGTCGCTGTTGCAGACCCGTCCCGGCTGGACCGGCGCCGACCTGGCCGAACGTCTCCGGGTCAGCCCGCGCACGGTCCGCTACGACATCGGCAAGCTGCGTGCCCTGGGCTACCCGGTGCACGCCACGCCCGGCGTGACCGGCGGCTACCGGCTGGGCGCGGGCACCAAGCTGCCGCCGTTGCCGCTGGACGACGAGGAGGCGGTGGCCGTCGCGGTCGGCCTGCGCACGGCGGCCAGCGTCGAGGGCATCCAGGAGACGTCGCTGCGGGCGCTGACCAAGCTGGAGCAGGTGCTGCCGGAGCGGCTGCGCCGCCGGGTGGGCGCGTACCAGGGACGTGGAGCCGTACCGGCTGGTGCACACCGGGCGGCGCTGGTACCTGCTGGCCTGGGACGTGGCGCGCGACGACTGGCGCACGTTCCGGGTGGACCGGATCACGCCCCGGGTCCCCGCCGCCGGGCCGCGCCCGGGTGCTCGTCCGCGCGCCGGCCGCCGAGATCATCGCCAGGGTGCCCGGCTCGGTGCTGGTCGAGAGCGTGGACGCCGACACCTGCCTGGTGCACGCCGGCGGTGACACGCCGCTGCAACTGGCCTTGCACATCCTCATGCTGGACGCCGACTTCCACGCCGACGGCCCGCCGGAACTGCTCGCGGCCCTGGAGCGGCTGGGCGGGCGGATCCGTGGTTATGCCGCCTCACCTGGGGGAACAGCACTCACAGCAGAGGGGGAGAAATGATCAGAAAGCTCCATGACATGGGCATCAGGTCGAGTCACGCCTACGTGGCGGGAGCGGCCTCGATCGGGCTGTCGATCGCCGGCTGGGCCGTGTCTAAGAGGTCGGAACGCGCCCGCGTCGACCGGGCCGACCGCTGGGGGATCTTCATCGGCCTGTGGGCGCCCACGCTGTTCACGCTGGGCAACGCGCTGCGTATCGAGGAGACCCACACGGACCTCGACGAGTCGGCTCACCTGGAGATGTTCGACCACGCCCAGAACCCGCGCGCCCGGCATCACGCCGGGGTCTGACGCGATTCACCCGCGGGCGGGCCACGCCGGGATCCGGCGTGGCCCGCCCGTGTGCGCGGGGCCGGGAGCCCGCTCAGCCCTGGCCGGCCAGCCGCTTCAGCGGCTCGTCGGTGAGCCGGTACTTGATCCACTCGTCCTGCGGCACCGCGTCGAGCGACCGGTAGAAGCCGATGCTCGGCTCGTTCCAGTCGAGCACCGACCACTCCAGCCGCTGGTAGCCCCGCTCCTCGCAGATCGACGCCAGCTGCCTGAGCAGCGCCTTGCCGTGGCCGCCGCCGCGGTGCTCGGGGCGCACGTACAGGTCCTCCAGGTAGATGCCGGGCACGCCGCGCCAGGTGGAGTAGGTGAGGAACCACACCGCGTACCCGGCGACCCGGCCGTCGTCCTCGGCGATGTGGGCGAAGGCGACGGGCCGCTCGCCGAACAGCGCGGAACGCAGTTGTTCCTCGGTGACGCGCACCTCGTGCGGCGCCTTCTCGTACGTGGCCAGTTCAAGGATCATGCTGATGATCTCGGGCACGTCTTCAGGGGTGGCAGGACGAATCATGCGCCCAGCGTAAGCGCCGGCACCGCATGCCCCCGCGCTGCTCCGCGGGACCTCACAGGGCCCGCGACGTGCGGTGACGGCGCTGTTGCTGTGCGACGCGCGCGCGTGCGAGACTCGTTTCCGATCAGGGGCCGAGCGCTCCGGTCGATGTTGGTGGTTGCGTTTTCGGAGGTTTGTTGTGGTGTTGTCCGGCAGGATCCTGCGCTTCGACGAGGTACGCGGCTACGGGTTCATCGTCCCCGACAAGAGCGGCGGCCCGGACGTCTTCGTCCATTCCAACGAGCTGCTCGACGAGAAGTCCGCGTTCACCGCGGGCACGCCGGTGGAGTACGAGGTCATGGAGGGTGACCGGGGGCTGAAGGCGTTCAACGTCCGGGTCTCGGCCGCCAGGGCGCGGCAGGCCGAGCCGCCGCGCGCGGCGATCGCGGACGAGGGCCCGCACGACGACGAGGAGATGTGCGACGTCCTGCACTCGGCCGAGCTCAGCCACGAGTTCACCGAGTTGTTCCTGCAGACCGTTCCCGAGCTGACGGGGGCGCAGATCGTGAAGCTGCGCGAGAGCCTGCTCGTCCTCGCCAGGAAGCACGGCTGGCTGATCGAGTAGCGGGCGTGCCCGCCGTCCTTGGCAGTGCGGCCACGGCCGCCGCGCCGAGCACGGCGGGCAGCACGAACGCGTAGAAGCCGGCCTGCGGCGAGGCGAGATACACGGTCACCGCGGCCAGGTAGCCGGGCCCGGCGATCGCGCCGAAGCGGCCGGCGCCGAGCCCGAACCCCATGCCCGAGGCCCGCAGCGCGGGCGGGTAGTGCTCGGCCATGCACGCCATCACCAGGCTCTGCGTGCCGAGCGAGCCGACCCCGGCCAGCGCGGCGAGCAGCAGCAGGACCGGCCGCGGCTGCTGGGTGCTGAGCGCCAGCAGCGCGGCGGCGGCCAGCAGGAAGCCGCTCACCGTGATGACGCGCAGGTGGCCGCGGTCGGCCAGCAGCGAGAGCCCGGTGGTCCCGGCCGCCGCGCCGAAGGTGAAGGCCATGGAGAACTCCAGCGCCGAGCCCAGGTCGTAGCCGGAGCTCATCAGCACCGAAGGCAGCCAGGTGCTGGTGCTGTAGATGAGCGCGAACGACATGAACGCGGCCGCCCACAGGAAGACCGTGGCCCGCCGCAGTCCCGGCGCGAACAGCTCGGCCGCCCTGGCCCCGGCCACGGGCCCGGTCCTGGACGCGCCCGCCACGCCCGCGGTCAGCCGCCACACCAACGGGACCAGCAGCAGCGGCAGCGCGCCGGCCGCTAACAGCCACTGGAACGGCGTCTGCGGCAGCAGCAACCGGCCGAGCAGCGCGGAGGCGGCGCCGCCGATGCCGAGCGCGGCCATCGCCACGGCCAGGTGCAGCGTGCGCCGCCCGGCCGGGGCGTTGTCCGCGACCAGTGCGCCGACCAGCGGCGCCAGCGCGCCCACGCCGACCCCGGTGATCGCCCTGGCCACGGCCAGCACCTCGACGCCCGGCGCGAGCGCGCCGAGCAGCATGGCGGCCGAGATGACCCCGAGTGAGACGACCAGCGGCAGCCGGCGTCCCCAGCGGTCACCCGCCCAGCCGGCCAGCGCCGAGCCGACCGGCATGCCCAGTCCGGTGACCGCGCCGAGCATGCCGAGCGTGGCCGGGGTGACCTGCCAGGTGTCGTGCCCCAGCAGCGCGGGCCCGGCGGTGCCCAGGGTGAACAGGTCGTACCCGTCGATGAAGAGGATCAGGAAGGCGAGGACGAGTACGCCGCGCCGGCCGCCCTGCCCGTTCTGGGGCGTGTTCACGGGTTCACCACCGCCATCCAGATCGGCTCGGCCCGGTTGCGTGTCGCGGCCAGCGCCCGCCGCGCCTCGCTCAGCGGGAAGCGGTGGGTGATCAGCTCGTCGGCGGCCAGCACCCCGCTGTCGAGCAGGGCGAGCACCTCCAGCGCGTCGGTACGGGTGCACGAGCGGGTGCCCACGAGCCGCAGGCACTTGGCCATCCACACGCGGGCGGGCAGGGAGAGCGGCGCCGGGTTGCCGCCCATGTGCACCAGCGTGCCGCCGGTCGCCAGGGCGGCCGCGGCCTGCGTCAGGACCGGGCCCTCCGGGGTGAAGTCGATGACGGCCTCGGGCGCCAGCGGGCGCAGCCGCGCGGTCAGATCGGTCTCCTCGGTCACCGGCACGGTCTCCACCGGCACGTCACCGGCCAGGTGGCGCACCGCGTCGAGCCGTCCGGCGTCGCGGCCGACCAGCACCAGCCGGCCCACGCCGAAGACCGGCGCCAGCTTGATCGTCGCGGTGCCCATGGTGCCGGTCGCCGCCGTGATCACCACGGTCGCGCCCGGCGACGGCGCCGCGCTCTTCAGCGCCCGCATCGCGTTGGCCAGGTCGTGCACCTTGGCGCCCAGGTCGAACCCGACCGCGTCGGGCAGCGGGTCGACCTGCCAGTACGGCACGCGCACGTACTCGGCCAGGCAGCCGTCGTGGTAGGCGTCGTACAGCGGGGTGGGGCCTTCGGAGAACGCGGCGTGCCCGATCATCGCCTGTTCCGGGCACATCATCTCCCGGTCTGTACGGCAGTAGGTGCAGGCCCGGCAGGTCAGGTTGGCGTGCACGCGCACCCGCTGCCCGACGACCGGCGTGCTCACCCGCTCGCCGGCCGCCACCACGGTGCCCGCGCCCTCGTGCCCGAGCGTGGTGGGCAGCCGCTTGAACGCGCCGCGGGCCAGCAGCCGCAGCATGCCGGGCGCCAGACCGGCGGCGGCCACCTCGACCAGCACGTCGAACGGCCCTGGTTCGGGCACCGGGACCTTGGCCAGGTGCGGCGTGTCTGAGCCCGGCTCGGCGCGCAGGGCGAGCATGGTCGGCGGCACGGTTCCCAGCCGCGTCACGAGGCGTGCGCCCCGGTCATCAGCGCGGCCAGGTCCTCCGGTCGCAGGAACGACGGCGGTGGCGGCGGGCCCCAGCTGAACAGGCCCTTGGCGCCTTCGAATGTCTCGGGGGTCCAGAGCTGGTCGTCGACCACGCAGTCCATGTCCGAGTAGTACTCGCTGAAGTTGCCCGCCGGGTCCTTGAGATACCAGAAGAAGTTCGACCCGGCGTGGTGCCTGCCGAGGCCCCACACGTGCCGCTCCGGGTGCTCCTCCAGCATCGCGCAGGCGCCGCGTCCGACGTCGTCGACGTCGTCCACCTGCCAGGACGTGTGATGCAGGAACGCCACCGGGGCCTTGAGCACCAGCAGGTTGTGGTGGTCGGTCGAGCAGCGCAGGAACGCGCCGGCGTCCTTGATGTGGTCGCTGGACTTGAAGCCGAGCCCGTCGCGGAAGAAGGCGGTGGTGACGGCCAGGTCGGTGGTGCCGAGCACGGCGTGGCCGAGCTTGCGCGGGCGCACCCGCCCCTCGCGCAGGAGGCCGGGCGCGCGCACGCCGGTGCGCTCGAACCTGCCAGGCCCGTTGTACGGCGTGGGCGCGACCGGCCGCTGCTCGACGCGCGGCTCGACCCGCAGGACGGCCCGGACGCCGGTGGCCGGCTCGTGGGCGGTGAGCGTGTCGCCGTCCACCGGCAGGCCGAGCCTGCTGCCCGCGGCGGCCAGGTCGTCGTGGTCGTCCACGCCGATGACCAGCTCGATCAGGCGGCGCGTGGGCGCCTGGACGACGCGGAGCTGCCGGCCGCCGTCGCGGGTGGCGAACCAGCCGTCTCCCTGCTCGGCCAGGCCGAACTCGGTGTAGTACGCGCCGGTCTCCGCCACGTTGGGCACGCCCATGGTGACGGAGCTCAGCCGGTGCAGTGCCATCAGTTGCCTCCGGTGCAGGTCTGGCGCAGTTCGCCGATGCCCTCGACGTACGAGACGAGCTCGTCGCCGGGGGCGAGCCAGCGCTGCGGGGTGCGGCCCAGGCCCACGCCGGCCGGGGTTCCGGTGAAGATGAGGTCGCCGGGCAGCAGCGGCAGCACCGCCGACAGCTTGGCGATCAGGGCGGGCACCGAGAAGATCAGGTCGCGGGTGCGGCCCTTCTGCATCTCCTCGCCGTTGATCGAGCAGCCCAGCTCCAGGTCGTCGGGGTCGTCGAACTCGTCCGGGGTGACCAGCCACGGCCCGACCGGGGCGAACCCGGGGAACGACTTGCCGAGCCCGAACTGCGGCGCCGGGCCGGCCAGCTGGGTGATGCGCTCGGAGAGGTCCTGTCCGACGGTGAGCCCGGCCACGTGCTCCCACGACGGCTCGGCCCGGTACGCCCGGCTGCCGATGGCCACGACCAGCTCCACCTCCCAGTCGGTGTGCCCGCCCGCGGGCAGCGCCACCTCGGTGACGGGGCCGGTGATGGCGCTGGCGTACTTGGGGAAGACCGGCGGCAGCGTGTCGGGGACGGCGAAGCCCGACTCCTTGGCGTGGTCGCCGTAGTTGAGCCCGACGGCCAGGACCTGGCGTGGCGCGGGCACCGGCGAGCCGAGGTCGCGCGGGTCGAAGTCCACGCCTTCCGGCAGGTCGGTGGCCGTTGCCGCCCAGGCGGTGAACTCGGCCCAGCGGTCGTAGACGGCCTGCGGGTCGGCGGCGAAGCGGCCCTGGGCGGCGCGTTCGACGTCGACCGCCTTCCCCGCGACGATCAGGACGAGCCGGCCAGACAGGTTGGCGATTCTCACAGGTGAACTCCTAGTGCGGTGGGCAGGGCGTCGGCCGCGGCGCTCGCGCCGGAGCACCCGGCGACGTGCTGGTCGGGGTGCCGGGCGACGTGCTGGTCGGAGCGCCAGGCGACGTGCTGGTCGGGGCGGACCAGGACCGGCGGTTCGCCGGGCAGGTCAGCGGTGTGGAGCGGGACGCCGAGCGCCCGCGCCTGGTCGAGCACGGTCCTCGCCTCGGCCGTGGCCAGGTCGCCGAGCAGGGTGAAGCCGGGGCCGAGCAGGTCGTACAGCGACCGGCCTGGGGCGAGCCAGCGGTGCGGCAGCCGTTCGCCGCCGGACGCGACGACCGGCGAGCCCGCGTAGGTGTAGTCCAGCACCAGGTCCAGGCTGTGGAACTCGCCGTCCTTGGTACGGTGCACGGCCTCGGCGACCCGCTCGCGCACGGCCTCGAACGCGGTGTCGGCGGCGTCATCGGGGGCCGTGGGGGCGGCGGCGAGTGCCGGGTCGGCCAGTTCCGGGGCCAGGGTGGCCATGTTGCGTGCCGCGACGGCGATCGTGTCGGCCGCCACCGGCCGACGCTCCACCTCGTAGCTGGTCAGCAGCCGCTCCGGAGCCCACCCGCGCAGCACCGCGGCCAGCTTCCAGCCCAGGTTGACCGCGTCGCCGATGCCGGTGTTGAAGCCGTGCCCGCCCCACGGCGGGTTCTGGTGCGCGGCGTCACCGGCCAGGAAGATCCGGGCGGAGGCGTACCTGTCGGCCAGCAGCATGCGCGCGTTCCACGGGTCGGTGGCCAGGATCTCGGCCTCGACGTCGGCGCCCACCAGGTTGCGCACCAGCCGCAGCGGGTCCGCCCCGGCCGCCTCGACGCCCTGGGCGATGCACCACCAGGTCTCCTTCAGATCCAGCCGGCCGAGCAGCCCTGGCTGGGCCGGGTTGAGCACCCAGTAGTGCACGGCTGGGCCGTGCGGCACGCGTTCCGCCAGGCCGGGGGCGCGGAAGACGATGTTGAAGTTGGGGCGGCCGTCCTGCGCGCCCTCGTAGCGTGCTCCGATCGCCTCGCGGGCGACGCTGCGCGCTCCGTCGCAGCCCACGACGTACCTGGCCCGGATCTCCCGCCGCCCGCCGTGCCCCGGTCCGTCCGGCGCCGGGGTCTTCGCGGGCTCGATCGTGACGGTGACGCCGTCGGCGTCCTCGCGCAGCCCGGTCACCCGATGGCCGGTCAGCAGCGCGTCGCCGACGGCCTCGCGCAGGATCTCCTCGACGAGCGGCTGCGGCACCTGCTGGCCGGGCTCGGCGGCCCGGTCGGAGCCGGTCAGGTCCAGGCCGAAGCAGCCGCCGATCCTGGTGATCTCGCGGCCGAGCAGGCTGGTGGCGAACACCGCCTCGTGCGACCAGGCGACCGCCAGCGGGGCGCGCTCGCGTACCGTCTCGGCCAGGCCCCAGCGTCTGAACAGCTCCATCGTCCTGGCCGAGGTGGTCTTGGCCCGCGGACGCAGCCACGACACCGACGCGCGCGGCTCGACGACCAGGCAGCGAACCCCGTGGTGGAGCAGTTCCACCGCGGTGGCCAGCCCCACCGGGCCGCCGCCGACGATCAGCACGGGCACGTCGTCCACGATCGCTCCAATTCCTCATGATGATTACGGGCATATTGCATGCACCTGGGATGGAGCGTCAAGGTATTGTGCATAATCAATGAGACCCATGGAGGGCCTGTTGCTCCGAGCCACCGAAGCCGACAAACCCGCACAAAGGCGTGCGGAGCAGGCGGCTGACCGCATCGCCCTGCTGGCGGCCGCCGCCGAACCCGGCGCCCGGCTGGGCACCAAGGAGGAACTGCGGGCCGCCTGCGGGGTGTCGGTCGGCACGTTCAACGAGACCCTCCGCCTGCTGCAGGCCCGCGGCCTGGTCACCGTACGGCCGGGGCCTGGGGGCGGGCTGTTCGCCGCCGAGCAGTCGCCGATGGTCCGGCTCGGCAACTCCGTCCTGGCGCTCGACTCCCAGCAGACCGACGTCGCCGACGCCATCAGGATCCGCGACGCGCTCGACCCGCTGCTCATCGACGACGCGCTGTGGCACGGCTCCCCCGCCGACATCGCCGACCTGCGCGTCCACCTGGAACACATGCGGGAGGCGGCGTCCGGGGGCGACCCGGTGGCCTTCGTCCACGCCAACTGGCGCCTGCACGCCCGCATCGCCGCGATCAGCCCGAACACGCTGCTCAACTCGCTCTACACGAACCTGCTCGACCTGATCGAGCAGCACACGCTGTCGGTGCTGCCGGGCAGCGAGCCGCTGCCCGAGTACATCGAGCAGCGGCACCGGCTGCACGCCGACCTCATCGACGCGCTCGACCGCCGCGACCGCGACGAGGCACACCGCCTCATCCAGGCCCACAACACCACGACCACGAGCGCGACCGCCGACTGACCCGCGCCGCCGATCAGAATGACGGGATGCGTACCACCAGGGCCGTCATCGCGGCCTTCCTGTCCGCCCAGACGGTCACCATCGGCGCGACGTTCGCGCTGCTGTCCCTGGCGAAGGGCGAGGATCCGTATTCCGTGGGCCCGTTCAGGGCGGCCGCATTCGCGGCGCTGGCGCTGAGTTTCGTCCTGGACGTGGTGCTGGGGGTGTGGGCGCTGCGGCGCGCCCGCTGAGGGGTGGCGGTGTGGGCGTGTGGTCAACTGGCGTCATGACGGCGGACGACGCAGGCGCGGACAGCCCCGCGACGGGCGACCCCAGAGGTGGCGGCCTCGGAACGGGCGGCCCTGGGAGTGGCGGCCCCGATGGTGGCGGCCCCGGGAGTGGCGAGCACAGGCCGGGCGGGCACGAGCTGGGCGAGTGCAGGCTGGGGC
>NZ_JABCPZ010000192.1 GCF_013283785.1 Nonomuraea antri | reverse complement strand
CGATCGTCGGAAGCGTCAGATGTGTATCAGAGACAGGGGGCGGAGCCCCTCGCACCAGTGGCGGAGCCTCAGGGAACGCAGCCCGAGCGAAGCGAGGCCCATGCCGTGAGGCCCCGTCAGTCGTCGCCCTCGACGCGCATCACGCTGGCCACCGCCCGGACGATGTCCAGGTCACGCAGTTCCGTCATGGTGGCCGAGAGCGCCGCGTCCGTGGCCCGGTGGGTGACGATGACGAGCTGGGCGTCGTCGCCGTGCCCCTCCTGCCGTACCGTCTGGATCGAGACGTCGTGCTTGGCGAACAGCTCCGCCACCCGGGCCAGCACGCCCGGCTTGTCGGCGACGTCGAGCGCCACGTGGCAGCGGGTGACCGTCTCGCCCATCGGGTGGGCGGGCAGGTCGGCGTAGGTGGACTCGTCGGGGCCGCGGGTGCCGGCCAGGCGGTTGCGTGCCACCGCGACCATGTCGCCGAGCACGGCCGAGGCCGTCGGCGCGCCGCCGGCGCCCTTGCCGTAGAACATGAGCTGACCGGCCGACTCCGCCTCCACGAACACCGCGTTGTACGCCTCGCGCACCCCGGCCAGCGGGTGGGTACGGGGGATCATCGCCGGGTGCACGCGGACGCCGAACGAGCGGCCGTCGTCGGAGCGGGCGCAGATGGCCAGCAGCTTGATGACGTATCCCATGGCCTTGGCCGAGGCGACGTCCGTGGCGGTGATCTCGGTGATGCCCTCGCGGTGCACCTCGGCGGCCGTGACGCGGCTGTGGAAGGAGAGCCCGGCCAGGATGGCGGCCTTGGCGGCGGCGTCGAAGCCCTCGACGTCGGCGGTCGGGTCGGCCTCGGCGTAGCCGAGCGCCTGGGCCTCTTCCAGTGCGTCGGTGAAGGACGCGCCGGTGGTGTCCATCTTGTCGAGGATGTAGTTGGTGGTGCCGTTCACAATGCCCAGCACCCGCTTGACGTGGTCGCCGGCCAGCGACTCGCGCAGCGGGCGCAGCAGCGGGATGGCCCCGGCCACGCTGGCCTCGAAGTACAGGTCGCCGTTGCCGGCCCGGGCCGCCTCGTAGAGCGCGGCGCCGTCCTCGGCGAGCAGCGCCTTGTTGGCGGTGACGACCGACTTGCCCTTGCCGAGCGCGGCGACGATCAGCGTGCGGGCCGGCTCGATGCCGCCGATGACCTCGACCACGATGTCGACGTCGTCGCGGGTGACCAGGGACTCGGCGTCGGTGGTCAGCAGCGCCGGGTCGACGTCGATGTCACGCTTGCGGCCGAGCCGCCGCACGGCCACCCCGGCCAGCTCCAGCGGCGCGCCGATGCGGGCGGCGAGGTCGCCGGCCTGCTCGTGCATGAGCCTGATGACCTGGGAGCCGACGACTCCGCAGCCCAGAAGTGCCACTTTCAGCGGTTTCACAGCTGCCCCCTCATCAGGTCGTCCTCGGTCTCGCCCTGCACGATCACGCGGGATGCGCCGCCTGCGACGGCGACCACGGCGGGCCTGGGCAGGTAGTTGTAGTTGCTGGCCAGCGAACGGCAGTACGCGCCGGTCGCGGCCACCGCGATCAGGTCGCCGGGCGCCAGGTCGGCCGGCAGGTAGCAGTCGCGGACGATGATGTCGCCGCTCTCGCAGTGCTTGCCGACGACGCGGCTGAGCATGGGTTCGGCGGTGCTCTCCCGGCTGGCCAGCACCACGGTGTACTCGGCGCCGTAGAGCGCGGTGCGGATGTTGTCGCTCATGCCGCCGTCGATGCTCACGTACGTGCGCAGGCCCTCGACGTCCTTGACGGTGCCGACCTCGTACAGCGTGATGCCGCCGGTGCCGACGATGCTGCGCCCGGGCTCGATGGTCAGGCGCGGGACGGGCAGGCCGGCGTCGGTGCAGACCTTGGCCACGATCTCGCGCAGGCCGTCGGCCAGTTCCTTGATGTCGGGGGTCTCGTCGCCCTCGACGTAGGCGATGCCGTAGCCGCCGCCCAGGTCGAGCTCGGGCAGGACGACGCCGTGCTCGTCCTTGATCGAGACGAGCAGCGCGGCGAGGCGGCGCGCGGCCACCTCGAACCCGGCGGTGTCGACGATCTGGGAGCCGATGTGCGAGTGCAGGCCGACGAGTTCGAGCTGCGGCAGCGCGAGGATGCGGCGCACGGCCTCGGCGGCGGCGCCGGCGTTGAGCGACAGGCCGAACTTCTGGTCGTCGTGCGCGGTGGCGATGAACTCGTGCGTGTGCGCCTCGACGCCGGTGGTCACCCGGATCATCACCCGGGGCCGCTTGCCGTGCTGCTCGGCGAGGTGGCCGAGCCTGGCGATCTCCTCGAAGGAGTCGATCACGATGTGGCCGACGCCGGCTTCGAGCGCCCTGGTCAGCTCGGCGGCGGACTTGTTGTTGCCGTGCAGCGTGATGCGCTCGGGCGGGAAGCCCACGCTCAGCGCCACGGCCAGCTCGCCGCCGCTGGCGACGTCGAGGCCCAGGCCCTCGTCCATGAGCCAGCGGACGATCTCCTTGCACAGGAACGCCTTGCCCGCGTAGTGGACGTCGGAGCCCTGGAAGGCGGTGGCGAAGTCGCGCATGCGCGAGCGCACGTCGTCCTCGTCGTAGACGTAGAGTGGCGTGCCGTGGTCGCGGGCCACGTCGCGCACGTCCACACCGCCGATCGTGAGCGTGCCATCGGTCCGGCTCGACGTTCGTGGCCAGATCGCGGGGTTGATCCGGTTGAGGTCGGCGGGCGCCAGCGGGGGGCGCTCGTGGGGCAGCATCTCGGCGTGCCTGTCCCCGGCGGGATGGACGAATCGACTCACCCGATCGAGGCTATCGGAACAGCCACCACCCCATGACCCGCTGCCCACGTATCGAGACACGATCAAGCGTTCCAAGAGAATTTTTTACGATTTTTCGCTGTTTGGCCGGATATTTTGCGAATCATCACAATCTTTCTGGCCCGTGGAGCACCCCGGCGACCGCCCGCGCCAGCCGGACCCTGGCCGTGTGCAGCGCCGTGGCCGTCTCGTCCCCCCGGGGAACCGCCGGCGCCCGTTCGAACGCGTCGTGATAGGCCAGCGCCAGCCGCAGCAGGTACGTCTCCCACGACGGGTCGCGGCTGATCGACCGGCCGGGCAGCTCGGCCAGCACTCGGAGCACCCGCCGGTCCCACGGGTCGTCCAGCAGCTCGGGCCTGAACCCCGACACGGGCACCCCGAGCTCCCCCGCCCACCGCTCGACCCAGCACGCCCGCGCGTGACCGTAGCGGACCACGAACCCCGGGTTCTCCCACGTACGCGGGAAGTCGGGCCAGCCGGGCGGCGGGATCTCGACCGGTTCGAGCCGGTCGATCACGTCGCCGGGCACGGACACCGCGATCCGCAGGAATCCCGGCCCGGTGACCTCCACCCCGGCCACGCCCGGGATCCGGCGTACCCGCTCGGCCAGGTCGTGCGGGTCCAGCCGCCCGCGCAGGGCCGCCGTGGAAGTGAAGACGGCCCGCTCCGCCCAGTCGCCGTCGGGCACGGGTGGTTCGCCCAGGGCGTCGGCGAGCTTTCGAACCGTCACGTGACACGACCCTAACGCCGGTGCCGCCGATCCCCGGCCGCGCTATTCCGCCAGCCCGCGCCGGCGCAGGAATTCCAGGCCGGCCAGCCGCTCGGCGTACTTCTCCGACCGCTTGGGCGCGATCGCGACCATCGAGTCGAACGGCGTCGACTCGAAGCGGCCGGCGGCGATCCGCGCGAAGCCGGGGAACCCGCCGAGGTCGACGCCCTCGAACGCCTCGCGCCACAACAGGAACTGCGTGGCCGGGTCGCGCCGGACCAGCGCCCCGGGCAGCCAGTACAGGTCCGCGCTGCCGAACTCGGCCGCCCTGATGTCCAGCGCCCAGTCGACGCCGCGGTAGAACTCCAGCGCGCCCGCGTCGAAGGCGGCCCGCCGCTCGGCGGGGAGCGTGAACCTGGGCGGCATGAGCATCACCGAGCCCGCCCTGCCCAGCACGGTGACCCGGTTGAACACGCACGCCTCCAGCCGCAGCGCGCCGGACGTGGTGAGCCTGTCGATCACCGTGTCCTCCAGGCGCGCCCCGTGCACGGTGCACCGCCGAACGGTGCACCGTGTGAGCGTCGCGGCGCGTACCACCAGGCCGTAGCCGGGGTCTTCGAGCTGCGAGAAGGCGCACTGCGCGAACGTGCAGCCGGTCAGCGTCAGCCCCTCGTACGAGTGGCCGGAGCCGAGCACCTTCTCGTTCTCGAAGCGTGCCTTGCCGATCTCCCTCACTTCGCTCCCCGGTCGAAGCCCGCGATGACGGAAATCCCGGCGGGGACTCAGATCAGCGCGTGCGGCTCCGCCGATCCGTACTCCACCAGCTGCGCCGCGCCCAGCAGCCACCGGTCCTCCTGCCGCACCCGTACGTAACCGAACCGGTCGGCGGAGAAGACCTTGATCCCGTCCGTACGGCACTGCCGCATCATGACCTCGTCCCAGCCGTCGCTCAGGTCGGCGAAGCCGATCTCGCGCAGCGTGTTGCGCCGGGCCAGCAGCGTGCCGCCGGCGATCTCGGGCAGGTACGAGTATTCGGCCTCCGGCTGCTTGAGCAGCGTGGCCTGCGGCTTGCGCAGGTGGGCGTAGAAGGCGGCCTTGCCGACGATGTCGGCGGTGCTGAACAGGAACGCCCGGCGCAGGTCGGTCAGGTAGTGGGCGCCGTAGACGTCGCGCGGGTCCATCACCGCCACCAGGTCCGACTCGCACAGGTCGAGGCCGTGGTTGAGCATCGCGCCCGCGGTCATGTCCGGGTACGGGTGGCGGAAGACCACCTCGACGTCCGGCAGCACCTCCTTGGCCCGCAGCTCGGCGGCCGGCGGCCCGAAGACGATCACCTGGGACACCCCGGACTGCTTGGCCACCTGGGCCAGGGCGTGTTCCATGAGCGTGGCGTCGAGTATGGGCAGCAGCACCGACACGTTCAGCGTGGCGCGGGCGCTGGGCAGGCCGATGGCCTCCAGCATCTCGTCGATCCGCTCGGTCATGGTGCCGCTGTTGTAGGCGCGGCGCAGCGCCACGTGGGCGCGGCGGGAGTCGGGCTCGTCGCCGATGGAGGTGCCGCAGGCGGCGATCTCGGCCAGCCGCCACTGCGGGGTGCCCGGCGGGCAGTCGGCGGCGGCCGGCCAGCGGTAGGAGGTGAGCACGTCGGGGTAGGTCAGGTGGCCGGGCAGGAGCTGCTCCAGCGTGAGCACCTGCGGGACACGTCCGCCGGCCAGC
Organism: Nonomuraea antri; assembly: GCF_013283785.1. Classification (GTDB taxonomy): domain Bacteria; phylum Actinomycetota; class Actinomycetes; order Streptosporangiales; family Streptosporangiaceae; genus Nonomuraea; species Nonomuraea antri. The sequence goes on along the minus strand of NZ_JABCPZ010000192.1, from coordinate 16,794 downwards.
GGCAGCGGGTTGTGCACGCGCGGCTGGATCCCGAACTGCAGCCGCCCCCAGCCGGGGACGGGCTCGACGCTGAAGCGGTGCTCGAACAGCTCGGCCGCGGCCGCGTAGTCGGCCACCGCGCCCTGGGTGTGCCAGAAGACGGTGCGGATGCCGCGCTCGGCGCACCAGGCCAGCAGGTCCTTGAGCCCCTCGCCGGGCCGGCCGGCGATCTCCTCGGCCCACGGCCCCTGCGTCACGGACTCGACCACGAGCAGGTGCGGCACCTCGTTCGGCAGCACGCGGGCGAAGTCGCGCGGCGTGAACCCGGTTGTCTGCCGCCACTCGTAGCGCAGCAGCGCCTCGGCGTGCGGGTCGGCGATGACCGCTGCGGTCAGGTGCGGGCGGGTGTTGGGCCCGGTCGGCACCCGGAAGGGCTTGAGCTTGAACGAGGCGCCGTTCAGCGTCCTGACGGAGGTGGTGGCCTGGAACGCGGCCCCGGGACGCTCGTCGCCGGCCTTGGCGGGCGTCACCGGCTTGCGCTTGGGCGCGCTGGGCCGCTTGACCGGCTTGGCCGCGCCCTTGAGCCCGCGGGCCAGCCGCACCGGGTTGCTCTTGCCGCTCTTGATCGCGTCGCCCAGCCGGTTCCAGCGCGCCACCCTGATGGACGACAGCTTCCAGTTGGCGACCTCGGCCTGGTAGCGCTGCTCGGCCAGTTCCTTGCGCAGCTTCTCGGCCGCGGCCCGCTCGACCTCCAGCCGCTCTTCCGTCTCGGTCAACTGCTCGGCCAGCGACCTGACCTCGTCGGCGTTCTGCTCGGCCGCCGCGAGCCGCGTCTGCGCGGCGTCGAGCAGCCTGGCCAGTTCGGCCGCGCGCTCCGCCTGCGCGACGGCATCGCGCAGCGCCCGCCGCGTGCTTTCCAGCTCAGTGCTCACCGGGCCTCCTCCGCGGCCCTGACGAGCGAAAGCACATGGCTCACTCTCAGGACCTCCGCTCTCTCAGCTCGCAAAGGATACTCTTTTTGCAGGAAGCGTCTCGAAGGGATGAGATCCGGGTGCAGTTCAACGTGCGGCCCTACGTCTGCGGCGCTCTCGGCCGGATCGACACCGTCTTGCTCGGCAAGCTGACGGCGGCGGGTCCCCGAGTGCGTCCGGCCTTGCAAACGGCCGAGGCGGCGCTGTTCAGCTCGTCGCCGCTGCCGCCGTACCACCGTGCGGACGGCGCGTTCGCGTTCGCCTGGGGTGAGCGCAGGCCGCCGGCGGCCGATGAGTGGATCACCGTCGCCGAGACCTACGAGACCCCTGGTCTCATCGGCGACGGCGAGCGTGTCACGCTCCACACCGGCGCGCTGGGGCTGGTCGACGTCTATTACGTGCGCGTCGGCGAGGCGGTCTACTTCTCCTCGCTGATCCAGCCGCTGCTGTCGCTGGTGCCGATCGCGATCGACTGGGCGGCGTGGGCCTCGATCCTGCAGGTCACGTTCCCGCTGGGCGAGGCGACTCCGTACCAGGAGGTCAGGCGGCTGCCGGGGTCGAGCGCGCTGGTGTTCGCGCAGGGCCGGCTGGCCACCGAGCGGCGGCTGCCGCGCTGGCTGCGCACCGAGCCGTACGAGGCGTGGACGAGCGCGGGCGAGATCGTCGAACTGCTGCACGAGGTGTACAAGGACTACGACGGGCGCAAGCTGCTCGTCCCGGTCAGCGGCGGCTACGACTCACGGCTGCTGGCCAGTGTGGCCAGGGCCCGCGGCGCCGACGTCGAGTCGTGGACGACCAGCCCCGACGACGGCACCGACACCGACATCGCGTTCGCCAGGGCGATCACCAGGGAGCTGGGCATCCAGCACCGGGTGATCACGCAGGACCCGGCCGCCTATCCCGACGACGCCCGCGAGGTGGCGCGCAGGCTCGAATACCTGACGCCGCACCACGCCTGGTACGCGCCCTTCGCCAAGGAGGTGCACCAGGCGGGCCGGATGCTGGTCGACGGGCTGGCCGGCGGACCGCTGCTGAAGAACTTCATGGTCAGCGGCGCCGCGCTGGAGGCCACCACGCAGGCCGAGCGCTCGGCCGCGGTGCTGGGCTCGCTGTCGCTGGGCGCGCCTTCGCAGCCGTTCCTGTCCAAGGCCGCGCTGCAGTGGATGGAGGAGACCGTGCGCGAGCAGTTCGCCGCGGCCACCTCGATGTTGCACGGGCACCGGGCCGAGCTGCCGCTGTCGGTGCTGCACACGCGTACCGTGCGGGGCATCGCGCGGTCGGCGGTGAACCTGGTGGGCCCCGAGGCGTCGTTCGCGGCGCCGTTCATCCACCCCGACTTCTTCGACGCGGCGCTGTCGGTGGGGGTGGCGCGCAAGGACAAGGGCCGCTTCTACCGCGAGGTGCTGCACGCGGCCAACCCGCGGGTGGCGGCGCTGCCGTCGACGAACGTGATCAAGCAGCCGCTGCAGCGGGTGCCGCTGCGCTCGACGGCCGCGCCGGCGCGCGGTTACTCCTACCGGATGCTCGACGTGGTCGCCCGGCGGGTGCCCGGGCTGCTGTCGGACGAGCTGCACGAGGTGGTCGCGGGCGGTCCCGACGCGCTGACGAGGTTCAACGGCTGGAACGACCGTTTCTGGGTTCGCGGGCTCGTTCTGTTCGGGCTGTGGCTGAGCGACTTCGAAAACGATCTGACGGATCTGTCCACGCCTTTCTCGTGAACTCTCGGTAACAGGACGATTACATAGCGATCTCGCGGGTATTACAGCTCGCACAGCACAAGCGGGTTCCGGAAAGCCAACGGGCTGGTAGTGTTCGGCCCGTAAGCGCCGCACAAGCGGGCACCGGATCACAAATCCGGTCTCGTTCGAGGGCATGGAGTTCGCAGGGATGACGACTCCAGGCGGCGCGGTCACCAGATAACAACGCCGGGGCAACCGGTGACTTCGTCCTGCCCACATCTCTTCCTGTGAGCGACATATGATCAACGCATCCCCATCGCCGGAGCCGATCTCTGAGGCGTTCGTCTCGGAAGATCCAGCCTGGTACAAGAGGGCGGTGTTCTACGAGGTGCTCGTCCGGGGGTTCAAGGACTCCAACGGGGACGGCACCGGAGATCTTCGCGGGCTCATCGAGAAGCTCGGGTACCTCGACTGGCTCGGCGTCGACTGCCTGTGGCTGCTGCCGCTGTACGAGTCGCCGCTGCGCGACGGCGGCTACGACATCTCCGACTACATGAAGATCCTGCCGGACTTCGGGGATCTCGGAGACTTCGTGCAGCTCATCGAGTCGGCGCACGAACGGGGCCTGCGGATCATCACGGACCTGGTGATGAACCACACCAGTGACAGGCATCCGTGGTTCCAGGCCTCGCGGCACGACCCCGAGGGGCCCTACGGCGACTTCTACGTGTGGTCCGACCACCCGGGCGGCTATCCCGACGCGCCGATCATCTTCATCGGCGCCGAGGAGTCCAACTGGACCTACGACCCGGTGCGCAAGCAGTACTACTGGCACCGCTTCTTCCATCACCAGCCGGACCTGAACTACGACAACCCGGCCGTGCAGGAGGCGATGCTGGAGGTCCTGCGGTTCTGGCTGGACCTGGGCATCGACGGCTTCCGTCTCGACGCGGTGCCGTACCTGTTCGAGCGGGAGGGCACGGCGTGCTCCGGGCTGCCGGAGACGCACGCGTACCTGAAGAAGATCCGCGCCGAGGTCGACCGGCTCTACCCCGACCGGGTGCTGCTGGCCGAGGCGAACGGCTGGCCCGAAGACGTGGTGGAGTACTTCGGCGACCCGACCACCGGCGGCGACGAGTGCCACATGGCCTTCCACTTCCCGCTGATGCCACGCATCTACATGGCGGTCAAGAAGGAGACCCGCGAGCCGATCTCCGAGATCATGTCGCGCACGCCGAAGCTGCCCGAGCACGCGCAGTGGGGCATCTTCCTCCGCAACCACGACGAGCTGACGCTCGAGACGGTGACCGAGGAAGAGCGCGACTACATGCACAACGAGTACGCCAAGGACCCGCGGATGCGGGCCTACCTGGGCATCCGCCGCCGGCTCGCGCCGCTGCTGGACAACGACCGCGACCTGATCGAGCTGTTCACCGCGCTGCTGCTGAGCCTGCCTGGCTCGCCGATCATCTACTACGGCGACGAGATCGGCATGGGCGACAACATCTGGCTGGAGGACCGCGACTCGGTCCGCACGCCGATGCAGTGGAGCCCGGACCGCAACGCCGGGTTCTCCTCGGCCGACCCCGGCCGGCTCTACCTGCCCGCGGTGATGGACCCGATCTTCGGCTACCAGGCGGTCAACGTGGAGGCCCAGCAGGCCCACCCGGGCTCGCTGCTGCACTTCACCCGCCGGATGCTGGAGATCCGCCGTAACCACCCGGTGTTCGGGGTGGGCGCGTACACCGAGATGTGGTCGTCGAACCCGTGCGTGCTGACGTACGTGCGCGAGGACAACGACGACGTCATGCTGTGCGTGAACAACCTGTCGAAGTACCCGCAGCCGGTGGAGCTGGACCTGCGCAGGTTCGAGGGCATGACGCCGGTCGAGGCGCGCGGCGGGGTGCACTTCCCGCCCATCGGCGAGCTGCCGTACCTGCTGACGCTGCCCGGCCACGGCTTCTACTGGTTCCAGCTCAAGCAGGAGGACAAGCCGCGCAAGGCCGTCAGCGTGACGTGACGGGCACCTGGGCGCGGGCCGCGCGGCGGGCGGGTATGAGCGCCACCGCGAGGGCCGCGCCCACGGCGATCAGCACCGCGACCGTCAGGGTCAGCGGCGAGGGCGGACGGCCGATCCCGGCGCCCACCCCGCTCGTGTGACCCTGCAGGTCGATCAGCCCGGTCACCACCGACGCGCCGGCCGCCGTACCCACCGCGACACCCAGCACCACCAGCAGCCCGGTGCCGGTCACCAGCGTGGCCATCACCTGGCGCGGCGTGAGCCCCATGGCCTTCAGCACGGCCAGGTCGAAGGCGTGGTCGCGCAGGCCGAGCGCGCTGGCGGTGAGCAGGTTCGCCAGGCCCAGCAGGGCCAGCACGACGATCAGCGCCACGATCACCACCCGGATGATCGACAGCCGGTCCGCCGGGTTCACCGCGACCTGCACGTCCAGGCCCTCCTGTGAGTCCGCCATCAGCCGGCCCCGCACCTCGCCGGGGTCGGCGCCGGGCCGCAGCGCCAGCGCGTAGAACTCGGGCGGCACGGAGTCCTTGGCGGCCAGGCTGTCCAGCCCGACCGAGAGCACCTCGCCGTCCAGGTCGGGCTCGACCGCGCGGCCGACGATCCTGACGATCAGCGGCGTGCCGCCCACGGTCAGCCTGACCCGGTCGCCGATCTTGAGCCCGAGCAGGTCGAGCAGGCCCTGCCCGGCCACGGCCTCGCCCGGCTGGGTGTACATGCGGCCCTCGACGACCGGGAACGGGTACGGCTGGATCGAGGTGCCCAGCGCCCGCACGCGTACCGATCGGGCCGCGCCCGGGGCCAGGGCGTTCACGTCGGTGCCCGGGTAGACGGCGGCCACGTCCCTGTCGCGCTCCGACAGGGCCTTGGCCGCGGCCGATTCGAGCTTGCCCGGCCGGACGTACAGCGAGGCGTGCTGCCCGACCTGCTCGGGATGGCTGAGGAAGTTGTCCAGCGTGGCCCAGACGCCGAGCCCGATCGTGATCATCATCATCGGCACGGCCAGCCCGAACGCGGTCAGGAACGCGGGCACGCGCCGGGTGAAGGCGTCTCTGGTGCCCAGGACGAGCGCGGGCGGCAGGCGTACCAGGAGGGCCAGTCTGGCCAGCCGTGACAGGTGCCCGCGCGGCGGCGCGGCGGGCGCGGCCGGGATCGGCGGGGTGCGGCCGCCGCGCCAGGCGGGCACGCCGACGGCGGCCAGCACGACCAGCGCGGTGCCGGCGACGATGGCCAGCACCGGGATCGGCGCGACCGACGTGGTGCCCATCACCGCGACCATCACCGCCCAGCCGGACAGCGTGCCGAGCGCGATGCCGAGCAGGCCGAGCGCGCCGTGCTCGACCAGCAGCAGCAGCGCCACCTGGCCCCCGGTGAAGCCCATGGACTTGAGCGTGGCCAGGTCGCGCAACTGGCCGAGCACCCGGCCGCCGGCCGCGTTGGCCAGCGCGAGCGCCGCGGCCACCAGCCCGACCATGCCGAACAGCGCCAGCAGCGTGCCCAGCAGCCGGTTGTCCAGCTCCATCGCGGCCCGCACCTCGCGCCAGGTGTAGGCGCGCTGCAGGGTGTCCTCCAGCATGACGACCGCGCGCTGCGAGACGACCTGGGTGGCCTCGGCGTCGGACAGCCGCAGCCCGGTCACCCACTCGCTGCGGCCCAGCATGGGCTCGATCGTGTCGAGCGTGCCCGGCAGCACCCAGGCCAGGCCTGGCGTCCACTCCGGGTAGAAGCCCTGCTCGGCGGTGTCGGCGATGCCGCGCACGTAGAGGGTGTGGCGCTCGCCGCTGAGCGCGATGACGGTGAACGGCGCGCCGATGCCCAGCCGCAGCGCGGCCGCGTACGAGCGTTCGACCACCACCCCGTCGGGGCGGGCCACGTCCAGCCAGGTGCCCTGGGTCACGACCGGGCGCGCCACGCGGGGCGGTTCGGCGGGCAGGGCGCGCAGCGAGGCCGGGTCCTTCTTGCCCTCGCGGACGACCGTGACGGGCGCCGACCGGTACGGGCCCGCGATGCCGGCCACCCCGTCGATGCCGCCGAGCACGCCCTGCGGGCTGGAGTCGGTGTGCACCCAGACGTGGGCGCCCTCGGTCTGGGCGAACAGGCCGCGCCACGGGTTCGTGCCGTCTTCGAGCAGCGTGACCGCGGTGATCAGGGCGGCCACGATGCCGGCCACGGCCAGCACGGTCAGCGCCGCCTGGCCCTTCCTGGCCCGCAGGTCGGCCCTGATCCAGCGGCTCCCCGCCCGGGCTGTGCTCATGAGTCGATCACCGCTGTCCGCTCATCGCAGGTCGATGACCTCGCCCGCGGTACGGGTACGGCGGCGCGCGATGCGGCCGTCGTCCACGATCTCGCCGTCGAACAGGGACACCAGCCGGTCGGCCAGGCTCGCCACCCGGGCGTCGTGGGTGACCATGACGATCGTCTGCCCCTCCTTGTGCACCTCGCTGAGCAGGCGCAGCACGTCTCGGGTGTTGCGGCTGTCGAGGTTGCCGGTGGGCTCGTCGGCCAGCAGCACGCTGGGCTGGTTGGCCAGCGCCCTGGCCAGCGCCACCCGCTGCTGCTCGCCGCCGGAGAGCTGGGCCGGCGAGGCGTCGGCGCGCTCGGTCAGGTTGAGCGCGCCGAGCAGGCTCTCCCTGCGCTCGTGGGCGACCTTGGGCGAGGCCCCGGCCAGCAGCGCGGGCAGTTCCACGTTGTCGGCCACGGTCATGTTGGCGACCAGGTTGAAGAACTGGAAGACGAACCCGACCTTCTTGCGCCGCAGCACCGCCCAGGCGCTCTCGGACAGCGTGTCGGCGCGCTTGCCGTCGAGCCAGATCTCCCCGCTCGTACGGGTCTCGAGCCCGCCCAGCATGTGCACCAGCGTGGACTTGCCCGAGCCGGACGGTCCCATGATCGCGACGAACTCACCCGGCTCGACCTGCAGATCCACCCCCCGGACGGCGGGCACGGGCACCGCGCCGCCGGAGTAGATCTTGACCAGGTTGACCGTCTTGAGCACGGGGTCGGTCATGCCAGATCCTCCTGACACCGCTCCAGCCAGTCGAGGTCGGCCTGCAAGTGCAGCATGGCGCCTTCGATGAGCAGCATCGCCACGCGGTCGCCCGGCGGCGTGCGGGACAGGAGATCGTTGAGATCGCTCATGAGCGAAAGGTAGTGCCGGCGCTGCCGGCTGATCAGCGCCATCCGGTCGGCGATGCCGGTGAGCGGGGCGAGGACGAGCTTCATGAAGAACTCGTCGCGCACCCTGGGGCCCTCGGTGGGCTCGTCGACCCAGGTGTGGAGCACGTCGCGGCCGGCCGCGGTCAGGTAGTAGACCTTCTTGTTCGGCCGGTTGGACTGCTCCACGTCGACCGCCCGGACCAGGCCGTCCTTCTCCAGCCTGCCTAACGTGACGTAGATCTGGCCGATGTTCGGCGAGGGGTAGGCACTGCCGAAGGTCTGCTCCAAGGCCTGTTTGAGCTCGTAGCCGTGAGCCGGCTCCTTGGCCAGGAGCGCCAGCAGGTGAAGCCGCACGCCTCACCTCCCCGCCCGTGTTACGCATGCGTTACGCGCTTATCCGTTGACCGCCAGATTACCTCTGTGCATAACATGAATGCATCTACCTAACACGTATGTAAAAGACTCCGAACGTGGAGGGAACAGAGTGTTTCGCACGCTTCCGCTCGTCCTGGCGGCGTTCCTGGCCGCCGGTTGCGCGGCGGCGGGTGATCCAGGCGGGGGCGAGGACGGCTCGAGTGGCACCGGGCCGATCACCTTCGCCACCGGGCGCGACACCACGGCGTACCTGCAACCCTTGCTGGACCGCTGGAACCAGGCCCACCCGGCCGAGAAGGTGACGCTGCTCGAACTGCCCGAGGCCGCCGACGAGCAACGCGCTCAGATGGTGGCCAACCTCCAGGCCCGGAGCAGCCGGTACGACGTGCTGGGCCTGGACGTGGTGTGGACCGCCGAGTTCGCGGAGAACGGCTGGATCATCCCCCTGGAACGCGGGTTGTTCCCGCTGGACAGGTTCCTGCCGCCGGTCGTGGAGACGGCTGTCTACAAGGGCAAGCTCTGGGCCGTCCCGTACACGAGCAACGCCGGCCTGCTGTACTACCGGACCGACCTCATGGAGAAGCCGCCCAAGACCTGGGCGGAACTCCGCGAGATAGCCCGAGAAGTCACGAAAAAGCATGACATCGATGGTTACGCCGGCCAGTTCCTGGCCTACGAAGGTTTGACCGTCAACTTCTCCGAGGCCGTGCAGTCGGCGGGCGGGCAGATACTCAGCCCCGACGGCGCGGAGGTGACCCTCGATCCCGCCAAGGGTGCTGTCGCGTTCGACTTCCTCTTCCAGGGCCTGCGCGAAGGCTGGATCCCCGGCAACGCGCTGAGCTTCAAGGAGGAGGAGTCACGCCTGGCCTTCCAGGAGGGCCGCCTGGCCTTCGCCCGCAACTGGCCGCACGCCTACGGCCCGGCCAAGGCAGAGCTCGGCGACAAGGTCGCGGTGACCAGGCTGCCCGGGCTCGACGGCCCCGGCTCCAGCGCGCTGGGCGGGGCCAACCTGGCCATCAGCGCCTACTCCAAGCACCAGCACACCGCGCAGAAGTTCATCCGCTACTTCACCAGCCTGGAGAACGAGCGCAGGGTCCTGACCGAGGGCTCGTTCCCGCCGGTCTGGACCGAACTGTACGACGACCCCGAACTGATCAAGCGCTTCCCCTACCTGCCCGTGCTCAAGGAGAGCATCCTCGCCGCCAGGGCACGGCCGGTGAGCGCCAACTACAACCAGCTCAGCCTGGTGATCGCCGACGCGGTCGCCAAGGCGCTGGCCGATCCGACCGCCGCGTCCGCCGGAGACGCCGCGGCCTCGATGAAGTCCGAACTCGAAGAGATCATCGCAACCCAGTGAGGCAGCCATGCGAAACGCCAGAGCAGCAGCGATACTGGCCGGGCTCGCGGTAGCCGTCGCCGCCTGCGGCAACGCGCCGACGAACACGCAGCCCCAGCCGTCGGGATCCGCCCCCGCGGCCACCACGGGAGGCGGCAAGACCCTCGAAGGCACCAAGATCGAGGTGGCCGCCAAGTGGACGGGCGAGGAGCAGAAGAACTTCGAGCAGGTGCTCAAGGCCTTCACCGACAAGACCGGCGCCCAGGTCACCTATGCCTCCACCGGTGAAGACACCGGCGCCTACCTGGGCCCGCGCATCCAGGGCAACAACCCGCCGGACGTGGCCATCCTGCCCCAGCCCGGCCTCGTGCAGCAGTACGCCAAGCAGAACGCGCTCAAGCCGCTGACCCCCGAGGTCACCAAGGAGATCGACGCCAACTACACGCCGTACTGGAAGGAGCTCGGCTCGGCCGACGGCCAGCCGTACGGCGTGCTGATCAAGGCGGCGCACAAGTCGCTGATCTGGTACCGGTCGCAGGCGTTCGAGGACGCGGGCGTGCAGCCGCCGACCAACTGGGACGAGCTGATCAAGGCCTCCCAGACCATCGCCGACTCCGGCACCCCGCCGTTCGCCTTCTGCGGCGGCTCCGGCTGGACGCTGACCGACCTCTTCGAGAACGTCTACCTGTCCACGGCCGGCCCGGAGAACTACGACAAGCTCTCCAAGCACGAGATCCCCTGGACCGACCCCACCGTGACCACCGCGCTGGAGAAGATCGCCCAGATCACCGGCAAGAAGGAGTTCGTCGCCGACGGCGCGCTGCAGACCGTCTTCCCCGACTGCGTGACCCAGGTCTACGGCCAGGACAAGGCCGCCATGGTCATCGAGGCCGACTTCGTGGCCGTCTCCGCCGTCCAGGCGGGCGCCAAGGTGGGCGAGGAGGCCAAGTACTTCCCGTTCCCGAAGGCCGGTGACACCGCCCCGGTCGTGCTCGGCGGCGACGTCGCGGTGGCCATGAAGGACTCGCCTGGCGCCATGGCGCTGCTGCAGTTCCTGGCCTCGCAGGAAGGCGGCCAGATCTGGGCCAAGCTGCCCGGTTACCTGTCGCCGAACAAGAACGTCTCCCCCGACAACTACCCCGACCCGCTGACCAAGGCGCTCGGGCAGACGATCATCTCGGCCGGTGACGCCGTCCGCTACGACATGTCCGACCTGGCGCCCAGCGCGTTCGGCGGCACCGACGGCAAGGGCGAGTGGAAGGTGCTGCAGGACTTCCTGCGCAACCCGTCCGACATCAAGGGCGCCCAGACCAAGCTCGAAGACGAGGCCAAGAAGGCCTGGAAGTAAGAGGTAAGGCCGTGACCGAACGGTTGAACGGCCCGCAGGACCCGCCCGAGATCGTCACGGGCGGGGCCTCCTCCGGACCGGCTGACACCCCCCGCACGAAACGACGCCTCGGCCCATCGCCCAAGGTCGCCATCGCCTTCATCCTCCCGGCGGCGCTGCTGCTGGGCGTCTGGGTGGTCTATCCGATCGTCTACTCGATCTTCCGAAGCCTGTTCGACGCCAGCGGCTCCGGATTCGCCGGACTCGGGAACTACGCCACGATCTTCACCGACTCCGGCACGTTCAAGACGATCCGCAACAACCTCATCTGGGTGGCGGTGGCGCCGCTGGTGATCACCACGCTGGGCCTGATCTTCGCGGTGCTCACCGAGCGGATCAAGTGGGCGACGGCGTTCAAGCTCATCGTGTTCATGCCGATGGCCGTCTCGCTGATGGCGGCCGGCGTGATCTTCCGGCTCGTGTACGAGGAGGACCCGAGCAAGGGCCTGGCCAACGCGGTCCTGACCACGGTGCGCGACACGTTCTCCTCCTCCCAGGGCTACCCGGACGCCCGTCCGCGCGGCGGCGACGACTCACCGGTCGCCGCCGAGCAGGGCGGGGTCGTCACCAAGCAGCCCGCGCAGGCGGGACAGCCGGTGCTGATCCCGATCGTGGGCATCAAGCCGGCGTCCATGCCGGCCGCCGCCCAGCCGGCCGCCGCCCCCGCGGGTGGCACCGGCGTGTCGGGGACGGTCTGGTTCGACTTCACGGCGGGCGGCGGCGGGCGCAACAACGCGCTCGACCCCAGCGAGAAGGGCCTGCCAGGGATGACCGTCGAGGCGGTCAAGGACGGCCGGGTGGCGGCCACCACGACGACGGCGGACAACGGCTCGTTCCACTTCGAGAACCTGCCCGCCGGCGCCTACACGGTCCGGCTGCCGCAGGCCAACTTCCAGGCCCCGTTCAACGGGCTGACCTGGCTGGGCAACACGCTCATCACGCCGGCGATCATCGGCGCGTTCGTGTGGGTGTGGGCCGGGTTCGCGATGGTGCTGCTCGCGGCCGGGCTGGCGGCGATCCCGCGCGACGCGCTGGAGGCGGCCCGCATCGACGGGGCCACCGAGTGGCAGGTGTTCCGCAAGATCACCGTGCCGCTGCTGTCGCCGGTGCTGCTGGTCGTCTTCGTCACGATGATCATCAATACGCTGAAGGTGTTCGACCTGGTCTTCATCATCGCGCCGCCGTCGGCCCAGCCGGAGGCGAACGTGATCGCGCTGGAGATGTGGCGCGTGTCGTTCGGTGGCGGGAACAACCAGGGGCTGGGCAGTGCCCTGGCCATCTTCCTGCTCATTCTGGTCCTCCCCTTCATGATCATGAACATTCGCAGGTTCAGGAGGGAGAACACGTGACCGGCACGAGATTCGACGCCTCGGTCGCGACCTCCGGCAGGGAGGCGTCATGACCACCGCGACGGCCGAGGCCGGGCCCGGGCTGGAGGCGGGCGCCCCGCGCCGGAGCCTGGCGAGCAAGATCGTCGACAAGGTGGGCGGCGGGGCCGTCCAGGTCGTGATGATCGTGCTCGGCCTGTTCTGGCTGGTGCCGACCCTCGGCCTGATGGTCGTCTCGCTGCGCTCCCCGGAGGTCAACGCCGCCGAGGGCTGGTGGACGGTCTTCACCGAGCCCGCCCAGCTCACCCTGGAGAACTACCAGAACCTGCTGGCCAGCGGGTTCACCGCGTCGTTCTGGAACACGGTGTTCATCACGGTGCCGACCACGGTCCTGGTGATCGGGATCGGCGCGATGGCCGCGTACGCGTTCGCCTGGATGGAGTTCCGCGGCCGTGACGTGGGCTTCCTCATCGTGGTCGGGCTGCTGATCGTGCCGATCCAGATCGCGCTGATCCCGGTCGCGGTCATCTACGGCGGGGTCGGGATCTTCGGCACGATCCCCGGGGTGGTGCTGTTCCACGTGGCGTTCGGGTTGCCGTTCGCCATCTTCCTGCTGCGGAACTTCTTCGTCGGCATCCCGGCCTCGCTGCTGGAGGCGGCGCGGATGGACGGGGCCTCGGAGTGGAAGATCTTCGCGTCCGTGGTGTTCCCGCTGGGCAAGCCGGCGATCGCGTCGCTGGGCATCTTCCAGTTCCTGTGGGTGTGGAACGACATGCTCATCGCGCTGGTCTTCGCCGACACCGACAACCAGCCGATGACGAAGGCACTTCAGTCGCAGATGCGGCAGTTCGGGTCGAACATGGACATCCTCTCGTCCGGGGCCTTCCTGTCGCTGATCATCCCGTTGGTGCTGTTCTTCGCGTTCCAGCGGTACTTCGTCCAGGGCATGATGGCCGGCTCGGTGAAGTAGGCGAGCGGGCGGGCGCCCCGGTGGGCGCCCGCCCGTAACGGGATTTACGGCGGGATCGAAGCTCCGGTATGAAGCGTCTTCTCGCCCTCGCCGCAGCAGCCTTCATCTCCGTCCCCCTGGCCGGCCCGGCCGCCGTCGCCGTGACGGGCGCGCCCGGCGCTCCCGGCGCGGGCGACCCGTACTTCCCCGGACAGGGGAACGGTGGCTACGACACCGGCCACTACGACCTCGCACTCGACTACAGCCCGAGCTCCAACCACCTCACCGGCGTGGCGACGATCTCCGCCACGGCCACCCAGGCGCTCAGCCGCCTGAACCTCGACCTGGTCGACACCCTGACGGTCCGCTCGGTGACCGTGAACGGCGCCGCCGCGCGCTTCGCGCAGAGCGGCGCGGAACTGGTCGTCACCCCCGCCGCCGCGCTCGACTCAGGCGCCGCCTTCACCGTCGTCGTCAGGTACGACGGCAGGCCCACCCACGTCCTGGACCCGGACGGCTCGCGCGACGGCTGGATCCGCACCAGCGACGGCGTGTACAACGCCAACGAGCCGCAGGGCGCGATGACCTGGTACCCCGGCAACCACCACATGACCGACAAGGCCACCTACCGGTTCGCGGTGACCGTGCCCAGCACCCGGGTCGCGGTGGCCAACGGCGACCTGGTGTCGCGGACGTCCGGCGGCGACCGCGCCACCTTCGTCTGGGACGCCAAGGAGCCGATGGCCAGTTACCTGACCACCGTGTCGATCGGGAAGTTCCAGCTCGGCGACGCCATGCTCGGCGGATTCCGGGTGATCACCGCGGTCGATCCCAAGCTGGCCGGCAAGGCGGCTGACTTCGCCGCCCGCCACGCCCCCGTGCTCGACTACTTCGGCTCGCTGTTCGGGCCGTATCCGTTCTCGTCCACGGGCGGGATCGTGGACCACGAGCCGAACGTCGGCTACGCGCTGGAGACCCAGACCCGCCCGATCTATCCCGTGGTGCCCAGCGAGCGGCTGCTCGCCCACGAACTGGCGCACCAGTGGTTCGGCAACTCGGTGACCCCGACCCGGTGGCAGGACATCTGGCTCAACGAGGGCTTCGCCACCTACGGCGAATGGCTCTGGCAGGACGAACTGGGCACCCGCCCGATCCAGGACTCCTTCGCCACCGCCTACGCCGTCCCCGCCGACGACGACTTCTGGCAGACGCCCACCGCAGACCCCGGCGGCCCCGCCGCGCTCTTCCACGACCCGGTCTACGACCGCGGCGCGATGACCCTGCACGTGCTGCGCCGTTCGCTCGGCGACGCCACGTTCTTCGCGATCCTGCGAGCCTGGGCCAGCGAGCACAAGTACGGCAACGCCGACACCGCTGCGTTCGTCGCCCTGTCGGAACGGGTGTCGGGCAGGCAGCTCGACGCGCTGTTCGACGCCTGGCTGTTCCAGCCGGGCAAGCCGTCGTTGTGATCATTCCGGTACGGCTTGCGTGCCGGTTTCGCACGCAAGCCGTACCAGACCTAGATAAGCTCAACGGCCATGGCCGGTCGTCCTCTGAACGAAGTAGTCGAAGCCGGATGGGCCAACGCGCTTGAGCCCGTTACCGAGCGGATCTCCCAGATGGGCGAGTTCCTGCGTAAGGAAATCGCCGAAGGCAGGCAGTACCTCCCCGCGGGCGGCCACGTGCTGCGCGCGTTCAACCAGCCCTTTGACGAGGTCAAGGTGCTGATCGTGGGGCAGGACCCGTACCCGACCCCCGGGCACCCGATAGGCCTGTCCTTCTCGGTGGCCGTGGAGGTGCGCCCGCTGCCGGGCAGCCTGCTCAACATCTACAAGGAGATGGAGACCGACCTCGGCCTCCCGCGTCCCGCCAACGGCGACCTCACCCCGTGGGCCGAGCAGGGCGTCCTGCTGCTCAACCGGGTCCTGACCGTCATGCCGGGCAAGCCCGCCTCGCACCGCGGCAAGGGCTGGGAAGAGGTCACCGAGCAGGCCATCCGCGCGCTGGTGGCGCGCGACAAGCCCATGGTCGCCATCCTGTGGGGCCGCGACGCGCGCAACCTGGCCCCCATGCTCGGGGACGTCCCGCGCATCGAGTCCGCGCACCCCTCCCCGCTGTCCGCCCGTAGCGGATTCTTCGGCTCCCGGCCGTTCAGTCGCGCGAATGAGCTGCTCGTCCAGCAAGGCGCGACGCCGGTGGAGTGGAAGCTGCCCTAGCATCGTCTGCCATGAGCGATGAACCGAAATACCTGCGCCTGACGGTCGAACTGACCGTCGAGGTGCTCGACGTGAACGCGCTGCAGGCCGCGGCACTCGCCGAGATCCGGCACCCGGACGCCGACCTCACCGACGAGGAGCGCACCGAGCAGGCCGACCTGGTCAGCGACGACGACAGCGGCGCCTCGGCGCTGCAGTGGCTCATCGAGCCCGACCACGTCCTGCAGCTCGTCGAGCACATCAACGACATCGAGCCCCGCGAGGCCGTGCTGGGCGTGGAGCCGTCCGACGGTCCCAGCGAGGACGAGGAAGAACACGACCACGACCACGCGTAACGGTCAGCGGCGGCCACGGCGTTCACCCGACGCCGTGGCTCTTCGCCCCTCGCGGCTAAGATCGGTGACTGCCAGGCCGGTCACTGCAGGGAGGCACACCGATGATCGTCGCATTCTCCATCACCCCGCTGGGCGTGGGTGAAGGGGTCGCGGAGCCGGTCGCCCGGGCCGTCAAGGTCGTCCGCGACAGCGGGCTGCCGAACCGCACGGACGCCATGTTCACCACGATCGAGGGTGACTGGGACGAGGTCATGGACGTCGTCAAGCGCGCGGTGGACGCGGTGGCTGAGGTCGCACCCAGGGTGAGCGTGGTGCTCAAGGCCGACATCCGGGAGGGCGTTACGGACGGCATGACCTCCAAACTCGAATCCCTCGAACGCCACCTCCCCTAACCCACCCCCCTCGGACTTCTTCCCTTCTGGTTCCTCCGGGCTTCTTCTTCGCGGGCGCTCTTGGATTTCTTCGGGCGGGGTCCTTCGAGTTTCCTTCCGCCAAGCCTCTTCGAGCTTCTTCCCCGAACCTCCTCGGGCTTCTTCCCCCGAACCTCCTCGGGCTACTTTCGGCGGACCTCTTCGAGCTTCCTCCCTCCGGACCTCCTCGGGCTTTCCCAGGAGCCCTTCGGAGGCCGTCTCTGCGGGCCCTTTGGGGCCCTCTCTACGGGCCCTACGAAGGCCTTCGCTGCGGGCACTTCGTGGCTTTTCCTGCGGGCACTTCGGGGTCGGCCCGCCGCTGGCGGCTCATGTCGGCGTTTCGGCGCGGGTTGACATCGCCCCATAGGACCGCACCACCCACCGCCACGAACGCCTTACCCGCACCACCACGGATACCTTGCCCCCACACCCGCCGCAGATACCTTCCACCACACCCACCACGGATACCTTGCCCCCACACCCGCCGCAGATACCTTCCACCACACCCGCCGCGGGTGCCTTTGCCCCACACCGCCACGGATGGCTTGCCCGCGCCGCCGCACCCGCACGTGTGTCGAGACTCACCCCCAAGCGCCGGTCAACCACCACCTACCTGCCACGACTCGCGACCTCAACCCCAGCGCGCCCCGACG
>NZ_JABCPZ010000191.1 GCF_013283785.1 Nonomuraea antri | reverse complement strand
CACCCGACCCACCCGAGCTGCAGCGGGCGCTGGGCTCCCTGGCCGCCTACAACATGATCACTCTGGACGGGCCGGACATCCTGGTGCACCGCCTGGTCCAAGCCCTCGCCCGCACCCCCGACCGCACGGACCCGCACCGGCGACCCGGCGACCTCGACACCGCCCGCACCCTCGCCATCCTGCTGCTGGAGCGGGCATGCCCCGACGACCGGGACGTACCGGCCTCCTGGCCGCGCTGGCGGACGCTGCTGCCCCACATCGACGCCGTATTCGAGAACAGCTCCGCCGAGACCGACACCGCCGACGCCCACGAACTGCTCCGCACCACCGGACTGTTCCTGGAAGGGCAAGGCGCCACCGGCCGTGCGCTGATCTATCTCGAGCGGTCCATGAACCTGGCACAACGCGCCTACGACCCCGACCACCCGTCCGTGCTGAGCGCACGTGCCGCCCTGGCCTACGCCTACCGGAGCGCCGGGAACTTGAACCGGGCGATCCCGCTGATGGAGCACAATCTGGCCGAAGAACAACGCATCCTGGGCGGCGACCACCGCAACACCCTGACCGCCCGAAACAACCTCGCCTACGCCTACCAGGCGGCCAGTGACCTGGGCCGCGCGATCCCGCTGTTCGTGGCCACGCTGGCCGACCGGGAACGCGTGCTCGGCGGCGACCACCCCGACAGCCTGTCCTCCCGCAACAACCTCGCCAGCGCCTACCAGGCGACCGGGAATCCGGGCTGGGCCATCCCGCTGCTCGACGCGACGCTGGCCGATCGGGAACGGGTACTCGGCGGCGACCACCCCGACACCCTGTCCTCCCGCAACAACCTCGCCAGCGCCTACCGGGCGGCCGGAGACCTGGGCCGCGCGATCCCGCTGTACGAGCAAACGCTGGCCGACCGGGAACGGGTGCAGGGCGGCGATCATCCTGACACCATGACCTCCCGCAACAACCTCGCCTACGCCTACTGGGCGGCCGGAGACCTGGGCCGCGCGATCCCGCTGTACGAGCAAACACTGGCCGACCGGGAACGCGTGCTCGGCGGCGACCACCCCGACACGTTGACCTCCCGCAACAACCTCGCGGGCGTTCTGGAGTCAGCGGGGGACCTGGGCCGGGCGACCCCGCTGTACGAGCAAACGCTGGCCGATCGGGAACGCGTGCTCGGCGGCGACCACCTCGACACCCTGACCTCCCGCAACAACCTCGCGCGCGTTGTGGAGTCAGCGGGGGACCTGGGCCGCGCGATCCCGCTGTACGAGGCCATGCTCGCCGACTGCGAGCGGGTGCTCGGCGCCGACAACCCCCACACCCTGACCTCCCGCGACAACCTCGCCGGCGCCTACCAGGCGGCCGGAGATCTGGGCCGGGCCATCCCGCTGTACAAGGCGATAGTGGCCGACTGCGAGCGAGTGCTCGGCGCCGACCGCCCCGACACCCTGACCGCCCGAAACAACCTCGCCTACGCCTACGAGTCAGCGGGGGACCGGGGCCGAGCGATCCCGCTGTACGAGCAAACGCTGGCCGATCAGGAGCGGGTGCTGGGCGCCGACCACCCCGACACCATGACCTCCCGCAACAACCTCGCCCACACCTATCGGTCGGCAGGGAATCTGCAGCGGGCGATGTCGTTGTACGAGGCGACGCTGGCCGATCGGGAACGGGTACTCGGCGGCGACCACCCCGACACCATGACCTCCCGCAACAACCTCGCCCACGTCTACCAGGCGGTCGGGGACATGGGCCGGGCGATCCCGCTGTTCGAGGCCGCAGTCGCCAGCTGCGAGCGGGTGCTGGGCGCCGACCACGCCGACACCCTGACCTTCCGCAACAACCTCGCCGGCGCCTACCTCGCGGTCGGGGACCTGGGCCGGGCGATCCCGCTGTACGAGGCCACACTCGCCGACTGCGAGCGGGTGCTGGGCGCCGACCACCCGACGACGCAGATCGTCCGGGGCAATCTGGATGTGGCCGTCCCGTGGAAGATCGGGGGTTGATCAAACTGGCCACCGCTGACAACCGCGTCATTTGACGATCTTGGGCTCAAGTGATCAATGCGGCATATCGTCCCAGCCATGGGGCGGACGCGTGGGGAGTCGGTGGGCGGGCGCTGCGCGAGGCCAGGTCCGCGGCGCGCCTGAACCGTCCCGGCGATCGCCGACGTGGGGATCGCCGGCCTGGCCGACGGTTCCACGCCTGACCACCACCGGCATGCTGATCGGCACGCCGGCTTTCATGGCGTCTGAGCCGCACCCACTCGCGGGCTGTCGCCGACGGTGGCGTGCCTGTACTCCCCCACAACGCTCTTCCTCTCCCCCGAATCCGAGTCCGGTCCGGACCCTGCTCCACACGCCTCGGTCCCGCAGCATCAGCCCCGCAGGGCATCGAGCACGAGGATGCGGACGGCAACGGCACAGCCGCCGATGTACAGCAGCGGGCTGCGGATCGGCCCGATCGACGGGCTCGCGGGTCCGCTACGGAGGGCCTGCCGTCACGCGCCCTGGTTGCGCAGTTCCCACAGGATCGCGGCGGCCATCTGGTGCTCCAGCTGCTCTCGAGGCGTCACCCGGACGATCTGCTGGGCCATCCGCTTGGCCGCGGCGGCGTGCTCGGCGGCGCCGGTGTGCTGGAAGACCGCCAGATGCGCCCGGCTCAGGTCCAGGGCGCGTTCGATCAGGTTGTGGTCGCCTTCCGGGGTGGCCTCCCACGCCTGCATGGCCATGTTGAGCGCGTCGGCCAGGTCATCGGCGTCCCCTCGAAGGAGATATCTGGCCATGGTCGCCTGCTGCAGCAGGCCCAGCCGGGAGGCGGCGTTCGAGAGCGGGTCGTCGTCCGAGGTGGACGACACGGCCTCGGACAGCATGCTCACGGCCTCGTCCAGATCGGCCTCGCGTTTGGTCACGCTGTACCTGAACAGCAGCGCCCGGCCCAGGTTCGCGTGGAACATCGACCAGTCCTGGTGTCCAGGCGCCACGGCCTCCCTCGCGATCCTGATCGCCAGGATGCCGTCGTCGAGGTCCTGTTGCCTGCCCGTCAGCGTGAAGCGGAACTGCAGCAGGCCACCGATCCGCGATTTGCGGCCGGGATACCACTCGTCGTCGGGCGAGGTCCGGTCCACCACCTCGGTCATGGTGTCGATGGCGTCCTGCAGGTCCTCGACGGCGCCGGTACGAGCCCACCGTCCCTCCAGCGCGTCGGCGGCGATCACCAGATAGCGCAGGTCGTCCGCTGTCGGGTGGTCGCTCAAGCTGTGCCGGATCCGCGCCACGAGAGCGCCGAGTAAGGCCAAGGACGCCCCGTAGGTCGCCATGACCAGGTGTTCCACTGGCGGCAGTTCGGGGCCCGGCTGCGGTGGCCGCTCGGCGGCCCGGCGGACGGCCGCGATCTCGGCTTCACCGGCGGCGGGCAGCAGTTCGTCGGCGGCGCGTCTGTCCTCCTCGGCGGGCTGCACCAGGTGCCGGGCATATCGCAACAGGCCGACCGCGGCTCGGGCCGGTCGGCGTAATCGTCTGTGGCGCAGCGGGCCCACCGCCTCCAGCAGCGCAGCCGCGTCCCTGAGCCCGGCCGCATCGCACAGGTCCCGCCTGTCGCTCGTGTCGGTGAACCGGTCTACCCGGCCCTGTACCAGTTCCAGTAACTCGCCTGGCGTCACCGTCATTTGGCCAGTGTCGCAGGGGTCGCACCGGCTGGACAGATCGTGTTCTCGCCGGCTGACCGATCGTGGTCAGCCCGGCCGACGCGGACTGGACGGCCGGGATGTGCGGCCCCTCCGCCTTCGAGGCTCCCCTGTCGTGGAGGACGACCGCGCAGGCCGACACCACGTCGAGCGGTTGCGCACGGCGTCCTTGCAAGTGCCCGGGATCCCCGGCTAAGTTGAGCCTCATCTCAAGTTGAGGAGGGTCTCAAGTTATGGCTCGCACCATCGTGATCACTGGCGGCACGAACGGCATCGGCAAAGCCCTCGCCCGCCACTACACCGGGCTCGGCGATCAGGTCGTGGCCGTGGGCAGCAGCGAAGAGGGCGGACGACGCCTGCGCGAGGAGGTGCCGAAGGCCCGATTCGTCAGAGCCGACCTCAGCTCCCTGCGCCAGACCCGCGACCTGATGGAACGGCTCAGCACCGAGCACCCCGTGATCGACGCGCTGGTGCTCGCCGCGTTCCGGTTCAACGCGGCACGGGTGGAGACCGACGAGGGTTTCGAGCACACCTTCGCCCTCTACGTGATCAACCGCTGGCTCATGGCCGAAGGGCTGCGCGACTCGTTGGAGAACGCACCGGCACCGGTGATCATCAACCTGTGCGGCGCCGGTCAAGGCGGCAAGATCCATTGGGACGATCTCCAGCTGAAGGGCAGATACCGGGGGCTGACCGCGACCATGCAGGGAGCCGCGGCCAGCGAACTGCTGGGGACGGCCTACTCCTCCGAACGGACGAAGTACGTGCTGTACAACCCGGTGTTCGTGGCGACCGGCTTGCACGAGCCCTTCAAGCAGCCGCTGCGCGGCCTCGTACGGGTGGCATCGGCGGTGTTCGCCCAGCCGGTGGCCAAGGCCGTGCCGCCGCTGGCCGCGCTCATCGACCAGCCGCCGGCCAAGCCGCTCACGATCTGGAAGAGGGGCAAGCCGATCGATCGCGCCGTGGACCGGAACGAGGCGCGGCGTTTCGAGGAGACCGTCCGCGCCGCGACTCAGTCCGCCCTCCCGTGAGAGCCGTTCAGCGACGTCCAGAAGTCGTAGCGGTGGTCGCGGGCGAAGTCGGCGGGCTTGATGCCGTCGTCGCCGGGGGCCAGGGACTGGACGTGGGGACGTGCGGTGGTGAAGCGGTGCCAGGCGGGCGCGCCGGAGCCGTTGGGGTCGCCGGTGCGGGCGAAGCGGGTCCAGTAGCCGATCATCTGGTCGGCCAGGTGACCCTGCGGGCTGGTGAGGGGCTGGTTGTAGCCGACGTCGAACAGGTAGGGCAGCTCCGCGGCGTGGTAGGCGCCCATGTCGTACGGCTTGGGGAAGGCGGCGAACCACGGCGCCGCGGGGTCGGCGAACTCGTAGGCGTAGGTCGGGACCTGGCGCGAGAGCGCCTTGCCGGTGTCGAAGGCGGGACGGGCGTATTCGGCGTCGGTCAGGGCGGTGGCCAGCGCCTGGCCAGGCGAGGCGTAGGCGGAGAGCGGATAGCGGGCCAGGACCTCGTCGGCATGGACGCCGAAGGCGGCGCGGACCTCCTCGTCGTAGCGGTCGGCGGGGATCGGGCCGCGGTACTTGGCCATCTCCAGCCCCCACACGTGCATGCGCTCCTCGTGACGGTTGATGCCGTACAGCACCGGCACCCGGGCGAAGCGGCCGGCGGCGACCGCGCGGGCCGGGTTCTGCGGGAGGAACGCGCCGCCGACGGCCGGGCCGAAGCCGGGCTGAGCCACGTCGGAGGCGGCCTGCAGCAGCTGGTCGGCCGGGACCGCGCGCAGTTGCCCGGCGGTCGCGGATTCGCCGAGGCCCAGGCGTTCGGCCAGGGCGCGGCCGTCGCGTTCGGCCTGCGCGAGCGGGCGGGGGTTGTTGGCCATGGCCAGCGACGGTGACCACGGGGCGGTGCAGGGGGCGCTTTGCAGGATGGCGCGGTGGAAGAGGCCGGCGGAACTGGGCGCGGCCAGGTGGGCGCAGACGGCGATGGCGCCGGAGGACTCGCCGAACAGCGTGACGTTGCGCGGGTCGCCGCCGAAGGCGGCCGCGTTGCGGCGGACCCAGCGCAGGGCGGCCTGCTGGTCGGCCAGCCCGTAGTTGCCGGACAGGCCGTCGGGCTCGCGCAGAGCCGGGTGGGCCAGGAAGCCGAAGGCGCCGAGCCGGTAGTTGACGGTCACCACGATCACGTTGCCCTGGGCGACCAGGCGCCGGGCGTCGTAGAGGTGGCCGGCGCCGTCCTTGAAGCTGCCGCCGTGAAGCCACACCATCACCGGCAGCTTCTGCCGTGTGCGGGTGCGGGGGGTGGTCACGTTCAGGTACAGGCAGTCCTCGCTGGTGCTGCTGCCGCCCAGGTGGTCACCGGTCTGCGCGCACATGGGGCCGGGGCTGGTGGCCTCGCGCGGCTGGGTCCAGGCCGGGGCGGGACGGGGCGCCCGCCAGCGCAACTCGCCCACGGGCGGGGCGGCGTAAGGGATGCCCAGGAACGAGCGGTGATCCTCGGCGACGATGCCGCGCACCGGACCCCGGTCGGTGTGGACCAAGGCCGCGCTGTCCGCGGCCGCCGCCGTGGGACTCAGGAGCGCCCCTGCCGTACCCAAGGCCGTCAGTCCCGCGGCGAGCTTGTCCTTACCGGTCATTCTGCCCAACTCCTCATCAGTGATCTTTGCGATGCCGAGAACTGTACAGACGTCTTAGGCGATCGCGCAACTCGTTCGAATCAGGCGATCGCCTAAGGCGTTCGTTCGATGCCTGGGATAGGCTCCGGCCTCATGGGTAACCGCGAAGATCTGATCGCCGGGGCCAAGCGCTGCCTGTACGACAAGGGCTACGCGCGCACCAGCATCCGCGACATCACCGCCGCCGCCGGCGGGGTCAGCATGGCGGCCATCGGCTACCACTTCGGCTCCAAGGAAGCGCTGCTCAACGAGGCCCTGTCACAGGCCTCGCAGGAATGGGGCGAACAGCTCGGCCAGGCGCTGGCCGCCGTTCCGGCCGACCCCGAGGCCCACCCGCTGCAACGCTTCGAGGTGGCCTGGGCCCAGATCATCAAGTCCTTCGAGCTCCACCGGCCGTTGTGGGCCGCGACCTTCGACGTCATCGGGCAGGTCCAGCACGCCGAGCAGGCGCGCGCCTACCTGGCCACCGGCCTGGAGCACGCCCGTCTCGGTCTGGCCCAGGTGCTCACCGGCCTCGACCCCGCCGACCCGGACGCCTGGGCGGTGGGCGGCTTCTGCCAGGCGCTGCTGACCGGGGTCATGGCCCAGTACCTGATCGATCCCGAACGGGCCCCCACCAGCCACGACCTGGCCGCGGCCCTGGCGTTGATCAGCGGTCGGCCCATGGCGTGACGAGACGCTCCATGAGCCGTCCGTCATGAGCCGGATGTTCCGTACGGGTGTAACAGGGCCGATGGCTCTGGCGGCTCAACGCGGGCTCAACATGAACTCAACCCCCTCCCGCCTACGGTCTCGACACAAGACAAGCCGAGGAGAGGGAAGACCATGAGAGCAGCCACCACCGCCGCGACCCTGGCCGCCGTCGCGGCACTGGCCTTCACGCCGGGAGCGGCGTCGGCCAACACCACCACGGCAGTGTCGGCCGGCACCACCACCGCCGCCGCTCCCTGCGGCGGAACGACCACCTTCCGGATCAATCCCTACACCAAGGTCCGCACCTGGAAGTTGACCTGGACCAACTGCGCCAAGGGCTCACGCAAGAAGATCGACATCGCTCGTGGGCCGGACCTGACCTGCTACTACATCCCCGGAGGCAGCTCGCGCACGTGGTGGTTCGAGTCCGCAGTGCAGCTCTGGGCGCCGTACCCGCGCGGATTCAAGAACTGCTAGCCGGAGGGGATCCGCTGTCACGCGTCCAGTTCAACGCTCGCCTGCGGGGGCGGAGCCGGTGACTTGTTCGTGGCGGGTCACCGGCTCCCGCATTTTGCCGGATGCGATGAGCGTGAAATCCGAAGCCCTCCTCCTGGGACGCCGGTTCGGGCGGTAGCCGTGGCGTAATCCTTCGCTTTTCAGGCCCCTCCCGGCGGCGTTTTCCGCGTAATCGCGACTGCAGATTACTTGCAGCAGTTCTGCACGCCCCACCTGCGATCTTTGACATGGAGGCGCGCATATGAATTGCGATCATATGGCAGCGCGTAATTGCCCATCGAAAGGGTACTCATGCGCACACGCAAGCTGGCGACCGTCCTGACCGGTGTGGCCGTGGCCGCCACTACGACGCTGGTGGCGGGCTCCGCTCCGGCCGGCGCGGTCGGACCCTGCGGTACCGGCTACTCGCAGGTCGGCGTCTACGCCGTCATCAAAGGAGACGGGACCCGCACGGGCACGCTGGAGGTGTACTACAACGTCAGGGCCGGAAAGAAATGCGCCCTGACTTACGGCTACGGCGCCTACGCCGACACCTGGACCCTGAAGATAGTCTCGATCTCAAGAGCCGACGGCAGCGAAAGGGAAACCGCTCTCGGGCGGGGCAGGCCCTACGTCGGCCCGGTGTACGTCTCGGCGCGCGGCCAGTGCATCGACGTCGCCGCAACGGTGCCGGAAGGGGTGACCCGCAGGCTCAACGACGTGCACTGCGACTGAACGTTCCGCCCAGATCGGGTGCCCTCCGAGGGGACGCGGAAGCCACCTTCGCAGGCGAGAGCCGCCGAGCACCCTCACGCCTGACCGACGTTCCAGAGGCCCGGCCCTCCACCAGGAGGGCCGGGCCTCCGGCTTGGGTGCGACTGCCAGATGGCACGCTTTTCCGCCCTTTCGACGATGCGCCGAGCCCGGCCGGCGAGTCGGGCGGGTGACGCACGATCCGGCGAGGGGATCGGTACGACCTCCCGGATGCACCCATCCGGCGAACGCCCAGCTCACCGCGGCATCCGTGCCTCGGCGCCGCACTGTCACTCAGGGCCCTCGATGTCCATGTTAGGGTAGCCTTGCCTAAATTTGATCTAGAGTGGCTGCCGGATCCGCCGTCGGTCGCGTAACCCGATCGGAGGTATCCGACGTGGCCGAACGGCACGAGCTCGCCCGCTCGACATCACCCGTGGCGGGCGCGTGAACGCGCCGCGGGGAGGCTCGCTGAGCCGGCTCGACAACCGGCATCGCCACCTGGAACGCATCGCCGAGGTCAAGGCGGGAACGGGCGGCTGCGAGAGGGTCGGGTACCCGATCCGGATCCGTGAGGTCGAGGTGCTGCGTACCGCGCAGGTCGGCGCGGGCCTGATCCGGGTGACCGTCGGCGGCCCGGGCCTGGCGGGCTTCGAGTCCCACGCCCCGGACGAGCACGTCAAGCTGATCTTCCCGGAGGAGGACGGCGAGCTGCGCCTGCCCGAACCGAACGGGCTGGTCCTGAAGTGGCCGCGGCCCTCGCCCACCTCCCGCGAGTACACCGTGCGACGCTACGACGCGGCGGCCGGCGAGCTGGACATCGACATCGCGCTGCACGACGGCGGGCTCGCCTCCGGCTGGGCCGAGACCGTCGAGCCCGGCGCGAAGGTGCACGTCGCGGGGCCGCCCGGCGGGGTCGTGGTGCCGTACGTCTACGACCGATACGTGCTGGCCGGCGACATCACGGCGCTGCCCGCGATCGCCCGCTGGCTGGAGGAGCTGCCGCGGACCGCCGCCGGATGGGCGTTCATCGAGGTCGGCAGCGCCGCCGACGAGATCGAGCTGTCCGCTCCCGAGGACGTCGAGGTGCGCTGGCTGCACCGCGGCGACCGTCCGCCGGGGACCGCGGGGCTGCTCGAAGGCGCCGTGCGCACGGTGCGGGTGCCCGAGGGCGAGCGCGTGTACGTGTGGCTCGCCGGCGAGGCGGGCGAGCTGAAGCCGCTGCGCCGCTGGGTCGGCGACGAACTGGGGCTCGCCAAGCACGACCAGAACATCACCGGCTACTGGAAACGCGGCGTCACCCACTACGACGACGACCACGACCACTGACCGACCGGCCCCGCGAAATCTCCACCCTGAGCAAGTACGCCCTGAGCAAGTAAAGGAAGACCCCCATGTCCTCTCGTCGAGCGATCCGTCTGCACGGCGCCGGAGCCCTGGCGCTCGCGCTCGCCCTGACCGCGACGGGCTGCGGCTCCGGTTCGGACGACACGTCCGCGTCCAGCGTCCCCACGCGCGTCATCAAGGCGGACAACGGCGACATCAAGGTGCCGGTCACCCCGAAGCGGGTCGTGGCGACCGGCTACGCCGTGCCCGCCCTGATCGAGGCCGGCGCGCCCCTGGTCGGCATCTCCAGCTGGAAGCGGGGCGTGCCGATGATGGACGCCCAGACCAAGGCGACCTACGAGGGCCTGACGAAGATCGCGGGTGAGACCGCGGCCGAGACCAACTACGAGGCCATCGCCAAGGCCCGCCCGGACATCATCGTCATCGGGGTGCCCGCCCCGGTGCTCGGCGACATCGACGTCAAGCGGCTGGAGTCGATCGCCCCGGTGGTCGCGATCGGCCCGACGGTCCCCTCGGCCTGGCGCGAGCTGTCCGGCCGTCAGGCAGACGCCGCCGGCGTGCTGAAGGGTTTCGAGACCGCCAAGAGCCAGTACGAGGCGAAGGCGGCGGAGCTCAAGACCAAGTACCAGGCCGTCCTGCCGAACCTGAAGCTCGCCCACGTCGGCTCGTACGGCGAGGTCGCCAAGGGCAACTTCCACCGCGAGTTCGACGGCTCCTGGGGCACCAACGTCGCCAACGACCTCGGCGCCAAGTACTACGGCCAGGTCAAGGTGAAGGGCCCCGGCTCGAAGTCGGTGAGCGAGTATCCCTCGATCGAGGAGCTGCCGTCCGCGCTCGGCGAGGCCGACGCCATCACCTACTCGGTCGACCCCACCGGCGCCCCGCTGGCGCCCGTCCAGTACGTGCTCGACTCCAAGCTGTGGAAGAACCTGCCCGCGGTCAAGGCGGGCAAGGCCTACGCCTTCCGCTACACCGAGGCGGCGACCTACAAGCAGGCCATGCAGACCCTGGACTCGATCGACCAGGCGTTGGCTCCGCTGCTCGAGCAGTGACAACCGTCGACCAGCGGCCGGCCACTCCTGACTCCGCGAAGGGCGCCCCGGCCGCGCAGGCCGCGGCGCTCGTCGCGGGACTGGTGGTGCTGGCCGTCGTCGCGCTGCTCAGCATGGCCGTCGGCGCGCACGCCGTCGCGCCGGGCGAGGTGGTGAACGCGCTGCTGTCCTACGACGGCTCCAGCGACCAGATGATCGTCCGGGACGTGCGGGTGCCGCGCGCGGCGCTGGCCATCGGCGTGGGCGCCGCGCTGGCCGTGGCCGGCGTCCTCGTCCAGACGTTGTCGCGCAACCCGCTCGCCGAGCCGGGGATCCTCGGCGTCACCGCGGGCGCCGGGTTCGCGATGACGCTGGGCGGCGCGTTCGGGATCGCGACCTCGCCCGGGGCCGAGCTCGTGACGACCACCGCCGGCGCGGTGCTCGCCACCGTGCTGGTCGCCTCCGTCGGGCGTACGTCGCCGCTGCGGCTGGTGCTCACCGGGGTCGCGCTGACCGCGGTGCTCAAGGGCGTCTCGCTCGGGATGCGGATGATGCTGCCGGACGTCTTCGACAAGTACCGCTTCTGGTCGGTCGGGTCGCTCGCCGGGCGCGAGCAGCTCCCGATGGCCCTTCCCCTCGTCACGATCGGGCTCGCCGTGGTCGCCGCGCTGCTGCTCGGACGCTCGCTCAACGCGGTCGCGCTCGGCGAGACCGTGGCGCGCACGCTGGGCACCGACGTCACGCGGGTGCGTTTCGCCACCCTGGCGCTGATCACGATCCTGTCGGGCGCGGCCACCGCCGTGGCCGGGCCGATCCTGTTCGTCGGGCTGATCGTCCCGCATGTCGCCCGCGTCCTCGCGCGCGGCTCGGTCCCGTGGCTGACGGCGTACTCGGCGGTCCTGGGGCCGATCCTGCTCCTGGTCGCCGACGCCGCTTCCCGGGTCCTGCTGCCGACCGGGGAGCTGCCGGTCGCGATCGTGACCGCGTTCATCGGCGGCCCGGTGCTGATCTGGGCCGTCCGCAAGTACGGGACGGGGACGCTGTGAGCACGATCGTCCTGCGCGCGGGCGGCCGCGCGCTCCCCGTCCGGCGGCGCACCCTGGTCCTGTCGGCGGTCATGGTCGCCGCGATGTTCGGTCTCGGTCTGCTCGGCCTCTGCTACGGCGCGGACTGGGTGACACCGGCGGACGTGGCCGCGGCCCTCGCGGGGACCGGCGACCATGTGATCGTCGTCCGCGACTGGCGGCTGCCGCGCGTGCTCGCCGCCCTCGTCTTCGGCGCCGCGCTCGGCGTCTCCGGCGCGATCTTCCAGAACGTCACCCGCAACCCCATGGGCAGCCCCGACGTCATCGGCCTCGACGAGGGCGCCTACACCGGCGCGCTCGTCGCGATGACCCTGTTGTCCGGTACGTCGGTGCAGCTGGCGACCAGCTCGGTGCTGGGCGGGCTCGTCACCGCGGCGGCCGTCTACCTGCTGGCGACGGACAGCCGGCGACGCAGCAGGGGGACGGTGGCGTCGCTGTCCGGCCTGCGGCTGATCGTCATCGGCATCGCGGTGAACGCCGTGCTCAACGCCCTGAACTCGTGGATCGTGCTGCGCGCCGAGCTGGAGGTCGCGATGGCCGCACACGGGTGGAGCGTGGGTTCGCTCAACGGCGTCGACTGGGCCGATCTGACGGTCCCGTCCTGGATCATCGGGGTGCTGCTGGCGGTGATGGCCGCCCGCGCCCACTCCATGCACCAGGCCGCTCTGGGCGACGCCGTCGCCGCGACCACCGGCGTCGGCCTGGACCGGCTCCGGCTGGTGATGGTCCTGGTCGGCGTCGGGCTGACCGCGACCGTGACGGCGGTGGCCGGGCCGATCGTGTTCATCGCGCTGGCCGCCCCGCAGATCGGGCGCCGGCTGGCCCGCGCTCCCGGGGTGCCGCTGCTGCCCGCCGCGCTGACGGGCGCGGTGCTGCTGCAGGTCGCCGACCTGACCGCCCAGGCGCTGCTGGCTCCGGCGTCCCTTCCCGTCGGCGTGGTCACCACCGCGATCGGCGGCTGTTATCTGATTTGGCTGCTGACCCAGGAAGTGAGGCGACGTTGACGCCGCCGACACCCGCCCCGCGCCTGCGCGCCCAGGACCTCACGCTGCGCTACGGCGACCGGGTGGTCTCCACCCGGCTGGACCTGGACGTCCCCGACGGCGCGTTCACCGCCATCGTGGGCCCCAACGCGTGCGGCAAGTCGACCCTGCTGCGCGCGTTCGTCCGGCTGATGCGGCCCGCCGGCGGCGGGGTCAGGCTCGACGACCGCGACCTCGGCTCGTACGGCGGCAAGGTGCTGGCCAGGGAGCTCGGCTTCCTGCCGCAGGACCCGGCGGCCCCCGAGGACATCACGGTGCGCCGGCTCGTCTCGCGGGGGCGCTACCCGCACCAGTCGCTGCTGGCGCTGTGGTCGGAGGACGACGAGCGGGCGGTGACCGAGGCGATGGAGGTCGCCGGGGTGGCCGACCTCGGCGACAGGAACGTGCACGAACTGTCGGGCGGCCAGCGGCAGCGGGCCTGGATCGCGATGGTGCTCGCCCAGGGCACGCCGTACCTGCTGCTGGACGAGCCGACCTCGTTCCTCGACATCACCCACCAGTACCGGCTGCTGGCTCTGCTGGCCCGGCTGCGCGACCAGGGCCGGACGATCATCGCCGTGCTGCACGACATCAACCAGGCGTGCCGGTTCGCCGACCATCTGGTGGCGATGCGGGACGGCCGGATCGTCGCCCAGGGCACCGCCGCGGACATCGTCGACGCGGCGCTGCTCGACAAGGTCTTCGACCTGCCGTGCGTCGTCATGCCCGACCCGGTCACGGGCACTCCCATGGTCGTCCCGACCCTCGCGCCGGAACCCGCGGACGTGCGATGACGCCGGGCGCGGAGAAGATCGACTCCTCCTTGCTGCGCGTCGCGTTCATCCTGGTGCTCGGCACGTTCATGGCGACGCTCGACTCCACCATCGTCACCATCGGCCTGGACGCCCTCGCCGAGGAGTTCGACGCGCCGGTGACCGGCATCCAGTGGGCGAGCACGGCGTACCTGCTCGCGATGGTGGCCGCGGTTCCGGCGTCCGGCTGGCTGGCCGACCGGTTCGGCGGCCGCACGACCTGGCTGGCGGCCATCGCGGTGTTCCTGGTCGGCTCGCTGCTCTGCGCCCTCGCCTGGTCGGTGACGAGCCTGATCGTCTTCCGGTTCCTCCAGGGCCTGGGCGGCGGTCTCCTGCCGCCGACGGGTCAGGCGCTGCTGGCCCGGATCGCGGGCCCGGGGCGCGTCGGCAGGCTCATCAGCATCGTGGGGGTCGTTCCGCTCCTGTCTCCGGTGCTCGGGCCGCTGGCCGGCGGCTCGATCCTCGCCGTCGCCGACTGGCCGTGGCTGTTCTACGTGAACGTGCCGATCGGGCTGGCCGCGATCCTGCTGGCGATCAGGTACGTGCCCGCGTCGCCGCCGGCCGCCCAGGGCGCCCCGTTCGACGCGCTCGGCGCCGCCCTGCTGTCGCCCGGGCTCGCCGTCCTGGTCTTCGGGCTCACCGAGGTCGGCGGCGGGGACACCGGCGTGAACACCGTGCTCGCGACCGGCGCTCTGATCGCCGGGGCGGTGATGCTGGCCGCCTTCGTCGCGCACGGCCTGCGCACCCGGCGGGTCCCGCTGGTCGACCCGCGCCTGTTCACCAGGCCGCCGTTCGCGGCCGCCGCGTTCGCCCTGCTCATGCTGGGTGCCGCGGTCTTCGGGACGATGTTCCTGCTGCCGCTCTACCTCCAGACCGGGGCGGAGCTGACCGCCTTCGAAACGGGGCTGCTCCTGGCGCCGCAGGGGGTGGGCGCCGCGCTGGGCTCGCTGGTGATCGCCCGCAGGATCGACCAGCTCGCGCCGCGCACCGCCGTCCTGACCGGGATCGTCCTCGTCCTGTGCGGCACGGCGCCGTTCACCCGGCTGAGCGACACGCCGCCGGACGTCCTCATCGCGTTCGCCCTGCTCCTCCGGGGCGTGGGGGCCGCGATGATCAGCGCACCGGTGATGGCCCTCGTCTACAGCCGGGTCAAGAAGGAGGAACTGCCCCGCGCGTCGGGGGCGCTCAACCTCGTCAGCACGATCGGCGGCTCCATCGGAACCGCCGCGGTCGCCGTCATACTCCAGTCCCGGCTGACCGCCCGGGCCGCCGACGTCCCCGCGGCCTACGCCGACACGTTCTGGTGGGTGCTGGCGTTCTGCGCCGCCTCCGCACTCGCCGCGACCCGCCTGCCCGGCAAGAGCTGAGCGCGCGGGGGAACCTGCGCGGCGCGGGCCACGCGCGGCACCGCTGGTCACAGAAAGACCCAAGGGCCGGTCATCGTCTCCCATCCGCGCGCATGCTTGATCACCTTTGGACGGGTATCTCGTAGCGTTCGGGAACATGGCACAGATCGTTGTCGTGGGGGCGGGAGTGGTCGGTACGGCCACCGGCCTCGGATTCGCCCGCGTCTTCGTCGCGGTGCCCACCCCCACCGGCGAGCGCGGCCTCGACCCCGCGCACCTGATCGCGGCCAGTCACAACATCGCCGCGGCGTTGCGGCGAGCCACGCGGCAGACCTTCACCACGATCGTCTACCGGAGCACCGTGCTGCCCGGCACCACGAGGCGGATGGCCGAGATCGT
Organism: Nonomuraea antri; assembly: GCF_013283785.1. Classification (GTDB taxonomy): domain Bacteria; phylum Actinomycetota; class Actinomycetes; order Streptosporangiales; family Streptosporangiaceae; genus Nonomuraea; species Nonomuraea antri. Next base: position 6,729 of record NZ_JABCPZ010000191.1, on the reverse strand, counting down.
GCAGGCCGGCTCCGGCGCCCGGCTCGGCGGCGACTTCGGCGTCGCCTACAACCCCGAGTACCTGCGGCAGGCCACCGCCGCCGCGGACTTCGCCGCCCCGCCGCTGATCACGCTGGGGGTGGTCGGCGACGACGAGCGCAGCGCGCGGATGTCGCGCCGGTTGTACGGCCCGTTCGATGCCCGGGTGGAGTTCGCCGAGGTCGAGGCGGCGGAGCTGCAGAAGTACGTGCACAACCTGTTCAACGCGGTCAAGATCTCGTTCTTCAACGAGATGCGGGCCGCCGCCGCTCGCCTGGGCGTGGCCGACGTCGACACGGTCTTCCAGATCACCGCGTCCACCGCCGAGGGGATGCGCGATCCGGTCTACGGGGTCGCCGACCTCGGCCCGTACGGCGGCGCCTGCCTGCCCAAGGACACCGCGGCGTGGCTGGCCGAAATGCGGCGGCTGGGGATCGAGTCGCCGGTGGTGGCGGGCGCGCAGGCCGTGAACCTGGCACTCGGGGGACGCTGATGCACGCTGCCGGTTGGCTCGCCTACCTGCAGTGGGCCTGCCTGCCGTTCTTCTTGATCCCGCTGGTCGAGCTCGCCCTCATGGCCGCCGGTCACGCGCACGCGCGGTGGGGCTACGCGGTGGCGCCGGACAAGTTCCGGCATCTGATCATCCAGATCACCACCGTGGGCAGGGAGCCGGAGCTGGTCCGCGACACCATCGCCACCATCCGCGGCTACGCCCTGCCCCTGTCGTACGAGATCTGGGTCGTGCTCGAGCCCGGGCACGACGAGCACTATCCGCTGGCCGACCGGGTCATCACCGTCCCCGCGGACTTCTCCAGCAAGGGCATCGACAAGGCCAGGGCGCTGGAGTACTCCCGGCTGCAGCGGTCGGCGTGCGGGCTGAACTCGTACGACACCAAGATCCTCTTCGTCGACGACGACACGCTGCCGACCAGGGCGTACGTCATGCGCGCCTACGCCGGCGACTACGATCTGTGCCAGGGCGTGACGGTGGTGAACCGGCAGTACGCCACCGGCCCGTGGCGGCACTTCCTGCTGTGCCACTTCGACAACATCCGCACCCGCAACTGCCTGATCTACTGCAGTTGCACGCAGGGGATCACCGGCAAGCCGCTCTTCGTGCACGGTGAGGGGTTGTGCGTCACCGGCCTGGTCGAGGACAAGATCACTTGGGATCACCCGATCGTCGCCTCCGATGATCTCGTGTTCGGGACCAAGGCCGCCTACGCCGGGTTCAGCTGGGGCTACTTCAGCGAGCACATCCAGCTGGTCTCGCCGTGGACCTTCCGCGACGCGTGGCGTCAGCGCAAACGCTGGACGTGGGGGAACTTCACGGCGATCCGGCGGCGCGACATCCTGCCGCTGTCGGTGGCGGTCCCCAAGGGCGCCAAGTACGCGCTCGGGGTGTTGTCGGTGTTCGCCTCCGGCTTCGGCGCCGTCTGCCTGGCCGCGGGCTTCACCAAGGTGCCGCCTCCCGTGCATGCGGTGTTCTGGACCTCGCTGGCCTGCTGGGTCGGCTCGTACGCCCTGATGGGCTGGATCAATTCCGGCGGAGAGGCCAACGCCGACCGTTTCGCCCGGTCCCGCATCAGGTTCGTCCTCTTCCGCGTCACGCAGGTTCTGGTCGCCGCGCTGCTGTGTGTCCCGACCGCGGTCATGCCCGCCTTCGTGATCATCGGCAGTGCGGTGACGGGCAAGCCGCGCCGCTTCGTCACCATCGCGAAAACACGACAGGCCACCGCGGCCGCTTCGGAGAGGCAGACCACATGCCGGTGACCACCGACCTCGACAAGCCGTCCCGCATGGACGGGGCGCGCCCGTGGCGCCGCTCGCTGGGCGGGATCTTCACGCTCCTGGCCCTGCTGGCCTCGGCGGGATTCGTCGTCTCGCTGGGCGTCCACGGCGGGCGGCCGGACGCCTCCGCCACCCTCACCGTCGTCTGGGGAACGTTGGCGATCTTGTTCCTGGTGGGCTCGGGGTGTGTGGTGACGGCCGTGTACGGCCTGCGCAGGAGGATCGACCGGGACGGAAGGAGCGGCCGGGACACGACGACGACCGGCCGCCCGTGACCGGCCCGCCATGGCGTTCCTGATGGCCGCCGCCCTCGCCGCGACCACGATCACCGCCGCCGCGCAGGACGGCTCCCCCACCGGCTGCCCGGCGGCGACCGTCACCGTCACCTCCGCGGCGGAACTGCGGACCGTACTGGCCGGGGCACGTCCGGGCGACGTCATCGCGATCGCCGACGGAACCTACGACGGCGACTGGACCGCGCGGACGTCGGGCAGCCCCGTCGCTCCGATCTGGCTGTGCGGAGGACCCGGCGCGGTGCTGACCAACACCGGTCACGCCGCCGGGTACGGGCTGCACCTGGCGGGCGCGTCGTGGTGGCATCTGTACGGGTTCACGGTGACGCGGGCCAAGAAGGGCGTCATGGTCGACGCCGCTCACCACGTCACCCTCGACCGGCTGACGGTCAGCGAGGTGGACGAGGAGGGCATCCACCTGCGGACGAACACCACCGACTCCCTCATCACCGGCAACCGGATCCACCGCACCGGGCGGGTGCACGACCAATGGGGTGAAGGCGTCTACATCGGCTCGGCGGCGCAGAACTGGCCGACATACACCGCGGGCCTCCCGGACCGGAGTGATCGCAACTCGGTCGTCGGCAACGTCATCCACGACACGACCGCGGAGCCCATCGACATCAAGGAGGGCACCACCGGCGGACGGGTCACGGGCAACAGCCTGGACGCCGCCGCGCTGACCAGGGCGGGCGGCGACAGCTGCGGCGACGTGAAGGGCAACGGCTGGAGCATCGTCGCCAACCACTGCTTCGGCAGCACCGCCGACGGATGGCAGACCCACAGCAAGCGGCGGGCCGGCGTGTGGGGCCTGGGCACCGAATTCGCCGGCAACATCGTCATCCTCGCCGGTTCGGCCACCGGGTACGGCTTCAAGATCGAAGCCTCGGCTCAGGCCACGACGACCGTCCGCTGTGACAACGTCGTTCACGGCGTCTTCGCCAACGTCCCCTGCACGCCGTCGCCGCCGGCCCGGCCGACGGTCGACCTCTTTCTCTCGCTGGCCGGCCCCTGGTGGTGATCCGCGCACATCACACGGCGCCCCGGGATTCCGTACGGTGAAAGCATGTTCTTCGAACCCCCGCCGGCCGAGGACGAATCGGCTCGCCCGGCCAAACCTGAATGGCCGCCCTGGTCCGCTCCGCCGTCGGACGAGATGGGCGCGGTGATCGTCAGCCGCCTGGTGCTGGCCCGCACCCCGAACGTCGCCATCGTCGTGCCGACGATCCAGGCGTTCAGCACCGGCTGCCTGATCAACGCGGACGTCGTCACCCGGCGGCACAGCCTGTCCCCCGACGACTTCCAGTCCCTCCAGATGGCCGTGTTCCCGCACATGGTCGCCGGGGTGAAGGCCGATCAGCCGCTGCCGGATCGACTGCTGCGCTTCGGCGTGCGCTTCGCCGACGGCACCAAGGCCACCACCGTCGGACAACGTCTGGACAGAACGCGACTCCCGCAGGATCCGCCACCGGGCCCGCATCTGTCCATGCTGCTCCCCAGCATGTCCATGCGCAGCGGTGACGACGACGCAGCGGTCCTGACCTGGGGGCTCTGGCTGTGGCCGTCGCCTCCCCGTGAGAGGTTCGAGCTCGCGGTGGAGTGGCCCGCCGGCGGGGTCGAGCTGAGCATCGTCGAACTCGACGGCGCCGCCATCGCGGACGCCGCCCAGCGGGCGGTCTCGTACTGGGCGGAATCTCTCTGGCGCAGGTGAGCCGGGGATTCACCCCGCACCGCGAGCTCTCCGCGCCCGCGTCCTGATCCTCGGCGGACGCCACCCTGCCTTCGTGTCACTCTCCGGACGCCTCGAGAACCTTGTCATGGGGTGCGGGAGACAGCAGGGTGACCGACCGACCCCGAAGGAGGGCCGTTGACCGTTGAGACGGCCGAGATCGACGACGCCGAACTGATCAGGCGATCCGTCGGTGACCCGGAGCAGTTCGCCGCGCTGTTCGACCGGTACGCACGGCAGATCCATCGGTACGCCGCGCGGCGCATCGGCACGCAGGCCGCCGATGACATCGTGGCCGAGACGTTCCTGGCCGCGTTCCGGCGGCGCGGCACGTACGACACGTCGTTTCCGCTGGCCCGCCCCTGGCTGTACGGCATCGCCACGACGCTCGTCGCCAGGCACCGGCGGCAGGAGGAGCGGATGCTGCGCGCGCTGGCGCGTACCGGCGTGGATCCCTTGCCCGAACCGATCGCCGACGCCGTGGTGCGGCGGGTCGCCGCGCGGGACAAGGAGCGCGAGCTGGCGCAGGCGCTGGCGTCGCTGTCGCGCGGCGACCGCGACGTGCTGCTGCTGGTGGCGTGGGAGGGCCTCAGCTACGAGGAGGTGGCTCAGGCGCTCGGCATCCCGCCCGGGACCGTACGTTCGCGGCTGCACCGGGCCAGGCGGAAGACGCGGGCCGTATTGGGAGATGAGGAGCTGTGATGAGCACGATCAAGGACTTCCGGCGGGACACCCCGCCGATGACGGCGCAGGCCGAGAGCGCCGCCCGGGCCCGGCTCCTGGCGGCGGCCCGTGATCTTGAACCGCACCGTGCGGCTCGGCGCGGGCCGCGGCTCGGCCGGCGGCTGGTGCTCGCGAGCGCACTGGCCGTGGCGGCCGGCGTCGGCGTGGTGGTGGCGAACGACCGTCCGCACACGGTCACGGTGGCGAGTGTCCGGGAACTCGGCGAGCGGGCCGCGCGGGCCACCTACGACTACGACGACCGCGGACAGGTGCCGAACCCCGGCCAGTGGCTGTACATCAGGCAGCTCCAGGCCCCGCAGTCCGCGGGCGGCGGCTACGGCGTCGACCTGTCCAGACGCGAGGTGCGTGAGGAGTGGAACAGCGTGGACGGCCTGCAGACGGCGTCCCTGTTCCCCAACGGCAAGCTGCTGGTGCAGGGCAACCACCCGGGACTGAGCGCGGACGAGCTGGCCCGCCGGCCCGTCACTCCCGAGGGGCTGCTCGCCAAGATCCGTCAGAAACTGGCGGACATGCGCATGACGTGGGCGGGCACCGATGCGCCGCCCTCGATGGACGAGCGGCTGTTCCAGGCCGTCTACCAGATCATGGGCACCCAGGCGCTGCCGCCGGAGGTGCGGGCGGCACTGTTCCGCGGGCTCGCCACCATCCCCGGGGTGACCGTCAACCAGAACGCCGTGGACGCCGACGGCCGGCAGGGCGTCGCGTTCAGCTACACCGGCGGATGGACCCGCTACGACCTCATCCTGGATCCCGTCACCTTCCGCTTTCTCGGCACGTACGGAGTGACCGTGCGGGACCGGACCACGGACTACACCGACGGCCCGAATCACCTCGTCGAGGCCGGCACGCCGCTCACCCTGACGGCCCTGCTGGAGACCAAGGTGGTGGACGGCCCCGGCCAGAAATGAACCCGCACCGGGCGTCGTGCCATCGTGCCCGGTGGGTCGATGCGGCCCGTGAAGTCGCGTGCCGGGCGCTTCTCCCGGCACGGCGCTTCTTCTGCGGTTTCATGCCCTGGTGAGCCAGGTGATCTGGGCGCCGTTGTCGAAGGACTCGCGCCGGGTGGGGGTGAACAGGGTGGGGCGGAACGGCCCGGAGAACATGGGGACGCCCGTCCCCGCCACCACGGGGTAGCTCTTGACGATGATCTCGTCGATCTCCGGGAGCAGCGCGGCGGCGAGCTTGCCGCCGCCGCAGAGGTAGATGTCCATGCCCGTGTCCTCGGCCTTCAGCCGTCGGACGAGCTCGATCGGATCGCCCGTCTCCACCCGCACCGCAGGGTCGCCGGACGTCAGCGTGCTGGAGACGACGTACTGGCGCAGATGGGAGTACGGGCTGGTGACGGACGCGCCCGCCGCCTCGTAGGTGCCACGGCCCATCACCAGGGTGTCGAAGACCTTGTTCGGCACGCCCTCGAGGCCGACGAGCTTCTGGATATGGGTGGGGACGGTCTCTGGGTAGCGCTCGTTGACCCAGTCGGCCATCTGGGCCGTCCCGGGGTAGAAGTCGAACTCGCCGTCGGGGCCGGCGATGTAGCCGTCGAGCGAGACGCCGATGTAGTAGACAAGCTTTCGCATACCGTTCAACTCCATTTGCAGTACTCTGAGTGAAGTGGTTTGAACGTAGTACTACGTATGGAGTGGTGTCAAGTGCGAGCGCCGCGGGCCGACTCTCAGTGCGGATCTCCGGCCACTTCGCCGGGAAGGCATGCAGGACGGAGCCGCTGCCCCTGCGAGCGGCGCCGGTTCCTGCCCCTCAGGTGGAGCGGCGCTCAACGAGCCGGGGGCTGGAGCTGCGCGAGGACCGCGAGTTCCCGACCCCGCCCTGGACGCACGACGACGCCCGCACCCGCCGACTCCGCTGCTCGAAACTCAGTGCGCCCCTGCTCAGAACAAGCTGATTTGCGGTGGTTCGCCGACGGCGCGCAGGGTCCGCAGCGCGGGCGTCAACTCCCTCCACACCTGGTCATAGCCCCCTGCCTCGCACCACAGCTCCCACAACTCGCTTCCTGGGGGTGCGCCCGTTCCGGTCACGTCCACAGACGTGGTGTATGAATCGATCTTCGCGTGATCCTGTTTCTGCAGGTTAAGCGGTAAGTGTCTGCGGGAGTGGGTTCTGGGCTGGTGTGTCGCTGGGAATGACTCGGATGCGGGC
>NZ_JABCPZ010000190.1 GCF_013283785.1 Nonomuraea antri | reverse complement strand
GAGCTCGGCCCGGGCGAGAGCGAGACGGCGGCGGCCATCCGCGCGACCGGCTGCGAGGTGGAGGTGGTCCGCGGTGACATCGCGGACCCCGGCACCGCGCGCCGCCTGGTCGCCGCCGCGGGCGAGCGGCTGCGGGGCGTCCTGCACACGGCCGTGGTGCTCGACGACGCGCCGCTGAGCGCGCTCACCCCCGAACGGGTGGCGCGGGTCTGGCACCCCAAGGTGACCGGCGCGAAGAACCTGCACGAGGCCACCCAGGACGCCGAACTCGACTGGTTCGTCATCTTCTCGTCCATGGCGGCCCTGCTCGGGAACCCGGGACAGGCCAACTACGCGGCGGCCGGGGCCTGGGTGGACGCCTTCGCCCAGTGGCGTCACCGGCGGGGTCTGCCCGCGCTCTCGGTCGACTGGGGGGCGTGGGGCGAGGCCGGCCGGGCCACGGACTTCGCCGAGCGCGGCTTCGAGACCATCGCGACGGCGGAGGGCTTCGCCGCGCTGGGCGAGCTGCTGCGGCACGGCAGGGTGAACACCGGCATGTTCACCTACCAGCCTGAGATCATGTTCCGGCTCTTCCCCGCCGCGGGGGAGGCGCCGCTGCTGGCCGAGCTGGGCGCCAGGGCGGCCGAGGCCGACAGCCCGGCGGCGGCCGGCGCGGTGCGCGCGCTCCCGCCGGGGCCCGCCAGGACGCAGCTCATCCAGGACGCGGTGGTGGCCACCCTGGCCGCGCTGCTCGGCGCGGAGCCGGCCGCGGTGCCCGCGCAGGCGATGTTCACCGACATCGGGCTGGACTCGCTCCTGGCCGTCGCGCTGGTGCACCGGCTGCACAAGGTCCTGGACGTCACGCTGACGCCCGCAGCCATCTGGGCGCATCCGACCCCGGCCAGGCTGGCCGCCCACCTCGACGACGTGCTCGTTCCCGAACAGTGAAAACGCCGCGGAACAACACCGGGACATTCGTTAAGAGGAGGCGCGGTTTTTCTTTTCGCTAAATCAAGCGGCTTTATCGGGGGGCGTGACCACGCCATCGCCCATCTGGCATAACGCCAGGTTATGGAAAAGTGTTTGCTGTTCGCAACGCGAACCGGGTGACAGCTTGGATCAAGCCCCCTGACAAAAGGGCTCCTTCTATCCCTCCACCCCTCAGGGACTTGTGAGAGGAGTCATCCACGTGAAACGCGTGTTCAAATCGGGCGCGCTCGCCGCATTAGCGGTGGCGACCCTGATGACCGGGTCGGTGACGGGCGCGACGAGCGCCGCATCGTCCACGCGAACATCCCTCGCGGAAAGCACCGGAAGCACCGGAAGCACCGGAAGCACCGGAAACGGTTTCGCGAAGGCCGAACCCCCGGCCTTCGCACCCGCCGACCCGAAGTCACGCCTGCGCGCGGAGACGAACGCCGGCGCGGCGCTCGCCGCGCACGCCGACCGCCTGCACCGAGGCCCCGGTGACGACTTCAAGCTGTCAGGCAACGTCGCCGGCACCTTCGGCCTGCAATATCTGACCTACGAACGGACATACCAGGGCCTGCCCGTGTTCGGCGGCGAGGTCGTCGTCGGCACCGACAGGGCCGGCCAGGTGATCCAGCAGGTGGTCACCGGCCAGACCGCGACGATCGAGATCGGGACTGCCGCGGCCGTCACCGCCAAACGGGCGGTGGCGACCGCGAGAGCGCTGCTGCCGCGGGTGGAGCGCGTGTCGGCGGCGAAGCTGCACGTGCACGCGACCACCGCCACGCCCAGGCTGGCCTGGCGGGTCCAGGTCACCGGGCACACGGCCGCGGGCAAGCCGAGCATCCTCGACGTGTTCGTGGACGCGAGGTCGGGCACCGTGATCGACTCGTTCGACAAGGTGCGCGAGGGCACCGGACGCGGCTACTACAACGGCACGGTGACGATCGACACCAGCGGCTCGGGCACCTCGTTCCGCATGGTGGACCCGAACCGGCCCGGCCTGCAGTGCGGCGGCCAGAACGGCGCGGCCTACACCAAGAGCAGCGACTCGTGGGGCAACGGCTCGGGCACCGACCTGGAGACGGCCTGCGTGGACGCCCTGTACGCCGCGCAGATGGAATGGAACATGCTCCGTGACTGGCTGGGCCGCAACGGTCACACCGGGACGGGCAGGTCGTTCCCCAGCCGGGTCGGGCTCAACGCCGTCAACGCCTACTGGAACGGGTCGTACACCACCTACGGCCGCACGCAGGACGGCCAGCGCCAGGTCACCCCGATGGACGTGGTCGGCCACGAGTACGGCCACGCCATCTTCACCAACACCCCTGGTGGCGACACCGGCAACAACGAGGTCGGCGGACTGAACGAGTCCACGGGTGACATCTTCGGCGCGCTGACCGAGGCGTTCGCCAACAACCCGAACGACCCGCCGGACTACGAGGTGGGCGAGGAGGTCAACCTCGTCGGGCGAGGCCCGATCAGGTACATGTACGACCCGTCCAGGGTCAGTGACCCGAACTGCTACAGCTCGGCCATCCCGAACACCGAGGTGCACAAGGCGGCCGGCCCGCAGAACCACTGGTTCTACCTGCTGGCCGAGGGCAGCAACCCCGGCGGCGGCAAGCCGAACAGCCCGATCTGCCAGGGCGGGCCCGCCTCGGTGACCGGCATCGGCATCCAGAAGGCCGGCCAGATCTACATGGGCACGCTGCTGACCAAGACCCAGCCGTGGACCCACGCCAAGGCGCGGGTGGCCTCGCTCAACGCCGCCAAGTCGCTGTTCCCGAACAGCTGCGTCGAGTTCAGGACGGTCCAGGCCGCCTGGGACGCCGTGAGCGTCCGGGCCGTCAACGACCCGACGTGCGTCGTCAACCAGGACACGTTCTCGCTGCAGCTCGACCCGTCGAGCGGCGCGGTCGACGCCGGCGGCACCGCCACCACCGTGGTGAACACGGTGACCACCGGCGGCAACGCGCAGCAGATCCGGCTCAGCGCCGGGCCGCTGCCCAACGGCGTGAGCGCGGCCTTCGACCCGCCCACCATCCAGTCCGGCCAGTCCTCCACGCTGACGTTCACCACGACGTCGGCCGTGGTGCCCGCCAGGTACGTGATCGAGGTGACCGCCCAGGGCACGGCGCAGACACAGACGCAGGCCTACGCGCTCACCGTCAACCAGCCGGTCCCGGACCAGTTCTCGCTGACACTCGACCCGACGTCGGGCACCGTCGAGGCGGGCGCCAGCACCAACACGACGCTGACCACGGCGACCACCGTCGGCAATGCCCAGCAGATCCAGCTCGGCATGGACGCCCTGCCCACGGGCATCACCGCTGACTTCAACCCGTCCACGATCCAGTCGGGCCAGTCGGCCACGCTCACGCTCGGCACGGCCTCGACCGTCCCGGCCGGCCGGTACACCGTGCAGGTGGTCGCCCGGGGCACGTCGGACAGGCGGACGCAGAACTACGTCCTGACCGTCACCAGGCCCAACGATCCCGACTCGTTCTCGCTCCGGCTCGACCCGCAGGAAGGCACCGCGACGGCCGGGAACAGCGTGGCCACCACGGTGCACACGGCGACGACCGGCGGCTCGCCCCAGCAGGTCACGCTGACGGCGCCCAAGCTGCCCAAGGGCGTCACGGTCACGTTCGAGCCGGCCACCGTCCAGTCGGGCGAGACGTCCGAGCTGACCTTCAACGTGGAGGCGACGACGAAGAACGGCGTCTACCCGATCTCGGTGATCGGGCAGGGCACGTCGCAAACGCAGACGGCGAGCTACGCGCTCACGGTCACCGGCGGCACGCCGGCGGGTGACTTCACCGTCGCCGCAGAGCCGCCGTCGGCGACCATCCAGGCGGGCGGATCGGCGGCCACCAGGCTGACCACGCAGGTCAGCTCCGGCCGGCCGATTCCCCTCACGCTGGCCGCCGCCGGCGTCCCGCCCGGGGCGACCGTGACGTTCAGCCCGGCCGCCATCGAGTCGGGCGAATCGTCCGTCGTGACGATCGCCACGTCGTCCACCACTCCGGCGCAGACGTACACGATCACGCTCAACGCGAACGGCGCCGCCAGTCACGGCACGTCGTTCTCGCTGACGGTGACCAGCGGCGGCGGAGACCAATGGGAGCCGTGGCACGCCTACGCCGTGGGCGACGAGGTCGTCTACGAGGGAGTGCGCTACCGCTGCCAGATCGCCCACACCTCGCAGCCGGACTGGACGCCCAACGCGGTGCCGGCCCTGTGGGTGCCGGTCAGGTGACGACGTGACCGCGTGACGACGAGCAGGATCGGAGGTGATCGGCCGAACCGGCGGAGGGCGCGCACCCGGCGCCCTCCGCCGCGGCGGGACCGCCTCACCGCGCGGTGAACAGGTAGTTGCGCCGGCGGGCGACCACCCGGTCCGTACGCCGCCAGCGGCGCCCGTGCCAGGCGCGCATCCGGTAGCCGCGCTCGACCAGCGATCCGGCGACGTCGCCGGTGGTCCTGCCGTACTTGCCGAGGTGGCGCTGCTCGATCTCGATCAGGAGCGTGGGCCGGTGCCGCTCGATGGTCCGCTCGGCCCCTTCCAGCACCGTCGCCTCGAAGCCTTCGACGTCCAGCTTCATGAAGTCCACGCGGGCGATCTCCCGCAGCTCGCACACGCGGTCCACGCTGTAGAGCGGCACCTCCAGCGTCCTGCCGGCGGCGAACCTCCCCGGGTGCTTCAGCCCTTCCTCCAGGTGCGCCCAGCCGTGGATCGGCAGCCCGAACCGGTACGGCAGCCGCAGGGTGCGCCACCCGAGCGCCGCGCCCAGCGCCGCGTTGGTGATCCGCACGTTGCGCGCCCCCGAGGCCCGCACCCCCAGCTCCAGCAGCCGGTACGGCATCCGCAGCGGCTCGAAGGCGTGCACCTGCCCGGCCGGCCCGGCCAGGTGAGCCAGCGGAAGGGTGTACATCCCGTACGCCGCGCCGATGTCGAAGCAGACCGCCCCCGGCCGGACGAAGGCGGACAGGCCGAGCAGTTCGGGCTCGCTGAGTGAGACCGTGGCCCCGGCGCGCAGCAGCGCGGCCGCGGCTGTCAATCTGATCATGCGGCCGACGGTAGGAAGGGGACGCGCGCCCGCGGATCCCCCTCAGGAGCGCAGTCGCGGGCCGCGCCGTGCCCCCGGAGGGGGAGAGCCGGCCACCACCAGGCCGCTCTCGTAGGCGAACACCACCGCCTGCGCCCGGTCGCGCAGCGCCAGCTTGCCGAAGACGCGCCCCACGTGCGACTTGACGGTCTCCTCCGCGATCGTCAGCTCCCCGGCGATCTCGGCGTTGGACAGCCCGGCCGCGACCAGCCGCAGGACGTCCCGCTCGCGGCCGGTCAGCGCGTTGAGCCGCAGCGACTCGGCCTCGTCCAGGGGGCGGCGTGAGGTGAACTCCTCGATGAGCCTGCGGGTGACCGAGGGCGCCAGCAGCGCCTGGCCGTCGGCGACGACGCGGACGGCGGTGATGAGGTCCTCCGGCGGCGCGTCCTTGAGCAGGAACCCGCTGGCCCCGCCGCGCAGGGCGGCGTAGACGTAGTCGTCGATGTCGAAGGTGGTCAGGATCAGCACCTTGGTGCCGCGGCCGGCGCCGGTGATGCGGCGGGTGGCCTCCAGCCCGTCGAGGTTGGGCATGCGGACGTCCATGAGCACGACGTCGGGCCGCAGCTCCCGGGCGGCGGCCACCGCCTCCAGGCCGTCGCGGGCCTGCCCGAGCACCTGGAGGTCGGGCTGGGCGGAGAGCAGCGCCGCGAACCCGGCCCTGATCATCGCCTGGTCGTCGGCCACCAGCACGGTGATCACGCGTCGTCCCCCTTCGGCAGCCTGGCGCGTACGGTGTATCCGCCCTCTTCCGTCGCGCCCGCGATGAGCTCGCCGCCGAGCGCGGCCACCCGTTCGCGCATGCCGATCAGGCCGAGCCCCGGCCCGGCACGGCCATCGGGGCCTCGCGCCTCCACCGCCGCGGCGGTGGAGGCCGGGGCGACGTTGTCCACCCGCACCGCCACCCCGTCGGCGTCGGCCAGGACCTGGACGGTGGTGTCGGCGGCCGGCGCGTGGCGTACGACATTGCTCAGCGCCTCCTGCGTGATCCGGTAGACGGTGAGCGATTCCACCGGCGACAGCGACGGCTCGCCGGTGACCGAGAACCGGACGGGCACGCCCGCCCGGCGTACGGACTCCACCAGCTCGTGCAGGTCGGACAGGCCGGGCTGCGGCGCGGTCCGGACCGGGCCGTCCGTGCCGCGCAGCGCGCCGAGCAGGAGGCGCATGTCCCGCAGCGACGCGCGAGCGGCGGCGTTGACGGCGGCGAACTCCCTGGCGGCCGGCTCGCTCACCCCGCCCTCGACCCGGTAGGGGGCGCTGGCCGTCCGCACGGCGATCACCGACATGTGATGGGCCACCACGTCGTGCAACTCCCTGGCGATGCGGGCCCGCTCCTCGAGGATCCGGGTCCGCCCGACCTCCTCGGCCGCGCGCAGGGTGTCGAGCCGGCGCGCCCGGCGGGCGTCGCCGACCAGCACGGCGGCCAGCAGCACCAGGGTCCAGCTCCCCACGCCGGTGAGCACGGTGACCGGGCCCGCGACGTCGAGCAGCAGGACCGTGGCCGCCCCCGCCGCGATGGTCACGACCCCGGCGATCGCCGTCACCCGGCGGGTGGCCGACAGGGCCAGCACGTACATGACGGGCACCTGGGCGAACTGCAGATTGACGTACCACGGCACGGGCGTCATCGGACCGGCCAGCGCCGTCCCGGCGCCGGTGATGAGGGGCCCGGCCACGGCCATGACCGCCCACGCGGCCACGGGCCGGTACCACGCCAGGAACACCGGGCCGGACGCCAGCACGGCCGCAGGTACGGCGAGCGCCCCGAAGTCCCCGGCCGTCGCGAAGAGCGTCGCGTTGCCGACGAGCAGGATCCCGGCCAGGACGGCGAAAGGACGGCGCCGGAACATCGGACGCTCCGTGCCAGTGGAGGATGGCATCCGCACGTCGTACAAATCCCGAAATACCCCCATGCCGATCACCCTACGGGCCCGCCCGCCCACGCCGGGCGTTCCGGGTCGCCGGCCTCTGTTCAGTCGAGCACCGCGGTGGCCTCGATCTCGACCAGATGCTCCGCAACGTCCAGCGCCGCCACACCCACGAGCGTGGCCGGGGGAGCGGCGGTGATCCCGAGCTTCGCGGACGCCCGGGAGATCCCCTCCAGCAGCGCCGGCATCTTGTCCGGGGTCCAGTCGACGACGTACGCGGTCAGTCTCGCCACGTCGTCGAAGGAGCCGCCGACCTCGGCCAGCGCGGCGGCGATGTTGCGGTAGCACTGCTCGACCTGCACGGCGAGGTCCGGTTCCGAGTCCCAGGCGACCTGCCCGGCGATGAAGACCAGCTTCGTCCCGGACGCGATCGCCACCTGCCGGTAGACGTCGATCTCGGGCAACGCGCCGGGGTTCACCAGAGTGATGGCCATGTCGTACCTCTCCGTGGTCTCTTGTGGTTACTCAGGAACCGTAGGAGAGTGGTCGCCGACATGGAAGAACGCACTTTTCAGTGACTGGGGAACCTGATGGTGACCAAGCAGTTCGGGAGCACGCCCGAGGCCGCGGATCTCCGGCGCGCCGACTCCCTGGCCCGGGAGATCTTCTCGGACATCGCGAACAAGTGGGCACTCCTCATCATCGAGGCCCTGGGCGAGCGCACGCTGCGCTTCACCGAACTCCGGCAGGAGATCGACGGCATCAGCCACAAGATGCTCACCCAGAACCTGCGCATGCTGGAGCGCAACGGCCTGATCGAGCGCGAGGTGCATCCCACGGTGCCGCCGCGGGTGGAGTACACCCTCACCGAGCCGGGCACGGCGCTGCGCTCGGTGGTCGACGGGATGTGCGACTGGACCCAGCGGTACCTGGCGCACATCGAGTCCGCCCGCGACCGCTCCGCCGTCTGAGTCCGACGGCGATCCCGGCCACGCCGTCAAGACCCCTTCCGGCGGCTGCCGGTCACGATCCGGCGGTCGGTGACGGGAGCGGAATGCGCAGCCTGGCCGCCCCGTGCAGGTCGAGCCAGGCGGCGTCGGGGCTTCTGACCAGGCGCATCACCACCTCGTCGCACCCCGGGCAGCGGGCGACCAGGCCCGGGTCGGGGCCGTAGACCCGCAACGCGGCGACCGGCCCGGTCAGGCCGCAGGAGGCGCAGGTGCCCGAGGCCGCGGACAGGTCGACGGCGAAGATCTCGCTGAGCGGACCTGCCATCGCGTTGCCGTCGAGATGGGTCATGAGGAGGCTCCAAAGCGTTCGGTCTTGATGCGGGCGGGATCGTGACCGAGGTCCACCAGCAGGTCGGCGGCGGCCTCGACGAAACCGGTCGGGCCGCAGACGAAACAGTCCGCGCCCGGGCCCGGCAGGTCGGCGGCGTTCAGCCGGCTCCCGCGCACCCGGGTGTGGATCAGCGTGATCTCGACCCCGGGATCGGCCTTGGCCAGCTCGTCGGCGTAGAAGAGCTGCTCCGGCGAGCGCAGCGAGTAGACCAGGTGGAACGGGGTGCTCACGCCCGCCGCCCGGCGGGCCCGGATCATCGCCATGAGCGGCACGATGCCGGCGCCGCCCGCCACCAGCAGCACGGGCGCCGGGTCGGCGTGCCGCCAGACGAACCAGCCGCCGACCGGACCCCGCACCTCCAGCCGGTCGCCCGGCTCCATGACCTCGGTGAGGTACGGCGAGACCTCGCCGTCGTCGAGCCGCTGGACGGTCAGCTCGACGCCCTCGGCGGTCGCCAGGGAGTAGCTGCGGCGGGCGGTGTAGCCGTCGTCGGCGGTCAGCCGCACGTCCAGGTGCTGGCCCGGCAGGTGACCGGGCCAGCCGGGCACGTCGAAGACCAGCGTGCGGGCGGTCGGCGTCTCCTCGCGCGTCTCGACCAGCCGTGCTGGCCGCCACCTAGTCATCGGCGTAGCGCTGCTCGCGCCAGGGGTCGCCGTAGTTGTGGTAGCCGGCCGTCTCCCAGAAGCCGGGGTGGTCCTGGTCGAGCAGGCGGATGCCGCGCACCCACTTGGCCGACTTCCAGAAGTACAGGTGCGGGACCAGCAGCCGGGCCGGGCCGCCGTGGCGCGGCGCCAGGTCTTCCCCGTCGAAGCGATGGACGATCCAGGCCTTGCCGTCCAGCAGGTCCTCCAGCGGCAGGTTCGTGGAGTATCCGCCGTAGGAATAGACCAGCGCGTACTCCGCGGCGGTCTCCACGTTCTCGAAGAGCACGTCCAGCGAGACGCCCTGCCAGGTGGTGTCGAGCTTGGACCAGGTCGTCACGCAGTGGATGTCCACGGTCGGCGACTCGGACGGCAGCGCCATCAGCTCGTCCCACGTCCACCGGTGGACCTGCTCGGTCTCGGTGTCGATGGCGAATTCCCACCGGTCCAGCGGCACCCGCGGCGTCGGCCCGGCCGACAGGACCGGGAAGTCCTCGGTCAGGTACTGGCCCGGCGGGAGCCGATCGTTGTCGCGTTGCTTGCGGCGGAAGCCGCGGGAGAAGACGGTCATGGCCACCATCACTTCGGGTTGCGGGCACGCGGTCCCATGGTCATTATGCCGTCGGCCCTCCGGCGGCCGCCCACCGCCGTCCCTTCCGCGCGGTGTCCCCGGCCTCAGTGCGGCTCGTCCCAGGCGATGTGGTGCTCGTAGATCCACCGGCTCGGGTCGTTGCCGGTGCGTGCCAGGTGTTTCAGGGCCAGGCCCATGATCAGGTCGCGCGGGATCCTGGCGACGGGGCCGAGCGTCTTCCAGCTGTCGGTGCGCTTGCCCTGGGCGACGACGCGTTCCACCCGGTGGCGGCGCAGCCGTTCGTAGGCGGTGAACGCGTGGGTGACGTCCGGGCTGTCACGCAGACACTTGGCCAGGACCACGGCGTCTTCGAGCGCCATGGCGGCGCCCTGGCCGATGGACGGGACGGCCGCGTGGGCCGCGTCCCCGATGATGATCATGCGATCGCGGTGCCAGTTCGGCACCGAGGGCACGTCGTAGGTGGTCCAGCCGGTGACGAGCCGGTCGGTCGCCTCGATGAGCGCCAGGGCCGGGCCGCGGTCGTGCCGGAACGCCTCGGCGAGTTCCGCCCGCCACTGCGGCTCGCGGATCGAGGTCAGGTCGGCCGGGGTGGGTTCGGCGGGCCGCATCAGGTTGGCCGCCCACCACACCTCGCCGCCGGGGTCCGCGGCGTAGGCGAAGAACGCGTGCCTGCCGAAGATCCCGTTCATGGTGCCCGGTTCGTCGCCGAGCCGGACGCCGCGGGCGTAGCCGCCCACGTTGACCATCCCGCCGTAGCGCTCGCCGGGGGCGGCCGGGTCGATGATCTGGCGGGTGCGTGAGCGCAGCCCGTCCGCGCCGATCAGCAGGTCGCCCTCGGCGACGGTGCCGTCGGCGAACGTCGCACGCACGCCGGCGTCCGTGCTGCGGGCGTCGCTCAGGCGTTTGCCGTACCGGATGCGCACCCCGCACTGCGCGGCCTGCTCGCGCAGGGCGCGGTAGAGGTCGGCGCGCTTGACGGTACGGCTGACCGTGCCGTCCGGCAGGGCCGGGCCGTGCGGTAAGTGGCCGATCCGCCGGCCGGAGCCGTTGGTGAGGGTGATGCGCGGGGTTTCGAAGCCGAGGCCGGTGACGTCGAAGCCGAGGGTGCGCAAGGCGTCCAGGGCGTTGACCGCGAGCGTGAGGAACGCGCCGACGTCGTCGGCGGGACGCTCGTACGCCTCGTGGACCACGGCCTCGATCCCGGCCTTGCGCAGCCCGACGGCGGTCGCCAGGCCCGCGACGCCACCACCGATGATCAGTGTTGTATATGCCATATACAAAATCTATGCCATATACTTCGGATTGACACAAGCCTCGCAGCGAAGAGTTGGTGACACCGCATGAACGCCGATCTGCCCCCCGGGCTCCGCGGCCTGTGGAGCCGGCTGGACCAGCCGGAGCCGGCCCGCAAGGCCGGCCTGAGCCTGTCGCGCATCGTGCAGGCGGCGGTGGACGCGGCCGACACCGAGGGACTCGACGCCGTGTCCATGGCCAAGATCGCCGATCGGCTCGGTTACACGCCGATGTCGCTGTACCGGTACGTCAACAGCAAGAACGAGCTGCTGCTGATGATGCTGGACGCGGTCGCCGCGGTCCCCGCCGACCTCGACGAGCCCTGCGCCGACTGGCGGACCGGCCTGGAACGCTGGTGCGAGGCCCAGTGGCGGATGCTGCGCGCCCACGCCTGGATCGTGCACCTGCCCATCACCGGGCCGCCGATCACCCCCAACCAGCTCACCTGGTCCGAGCGCGCGCTGGCCGCGCTGCGCGACACCGGGCTCACCGAGGCCGACAAGGCCGGTGTCGTGCTGCTCATCGCCACCTACATCCACGCCACCGCGCGGCTGGCCGCCGAGGTGGGCCAGGCCGCCGGCGGTGAGTCGATCGCCGCCTACAGCACCCTGCTCGGCGAGCTGGTCGACGGCCGGCGCTTCCCCGCCCTGCGCACCGCCATCGACGCCGGCGCCTACGCCTATCCCGGCGACACGCCGCCGGCGGAACGACGGCTCGACTACCGCTTCGGCCTGGACCGGATCCTGGACGGCGTCCAGGCCCTGATCGACGCGTCGACCGCCTGACGCGACGGTCACGCCCCCGGGGGCGGGCGGTGTCACAGGCCGGCGGTCTGCCCGGTCTCAGCTGTGGACGTTCGCCAACCCACGGGAGAGCCCGATGACCACGGCAGCCACCACCACCTCGATCCCGGGCCACCGCGCCGGGCTGTGGGAGATCGACCCGGTGCACTCCGACGTGTCGTTCACCGTCCGTCACATGATGGTGAGCAAGGTACGCGGCCGGTTCGCCACCTTCGCCGGCGAGATCGTGACCGGCGAGGACGTGACCCGGTCGTCCGTCACCGCGTCGATCGACCCCGCCTCCGTCGACACCGGCAACCGGCTGCGCGACAAGGACCTGCGCTCGGGCCGCTTCCTCGACGCCGAGAACCACCCGCTCTGGACCTTCCGGTCCACCGGCGTCCGCGCGGACGCCGGTGGGTTCGCCGTCGACGGCGAGCTGACCGTCAAGGGCGTCACGCGGCCCGTCACGCTGGCCGTCGAGCTGAACGGCGTCGGACCCGACGGCGACGGCGGCACGCGGGCCGGCTTCTCGGCCTCGGCCACGATCGACCGCAACGACTTCGGCGTCGACATCAAGCTGCCGCTCGACGGCGGCGGTGTCGTCGTGGGGGACGTCGTGGGGGACAAGGTGCACATCAGCATCGAGATCGAGGCGGTCCTGCGCCGGGCGGCCGCCCCCTGACACCCGCGCGCCGTGGGGCTGTCACGAGGGCGGCGGCCGTCTTGTCTTAGCCGGCGACCGGGTCACGACGAGTGACCCAGACGCGGAAGGGGTCCGCGGTGAAGATCGTGGTGATCGGCGGGGCCGGGCTTATCGGCTGGAAAGTGGTGAAGAGGCTGCGTGACCACGGCCACGAGGCCGTGGTGGCGGACCTGACCACCGGCGTCGACACGGTGACCGGGGCGGGGCTGGCCCGGGTGATGCCGGGCGCGCGGGTGGTGATCGACGTGTCGAACTCGCCGTCGTTCGAGCCTGCCGCGGTGATGAGGTTCTTCGAGACGTCCACCGGCAATCTGCTCGCGGCGGAGGCGGCGGCGGGCGTGGGGCATCATGTGGCGTTGTCGGTCGTGGGAACGGAGCGGATGCCGGGCAACGCCTACTTCGCGGCCAAGATCGCGCAGGAGCGGCTGATCGAGAAGTCGGGCATCCCGTTCTCGCTGGTGCACTCGACCCAGCTCTTCGAGTTCGCCCGCGCCATCGCCGACGAGGCCACCGTGAACGGCGAGGTGCACGTCGCGCCGGTGCTGTTCCAGCCGATCGCGGGCGACGACGTGGCCCAGGCCGTCGGCAAGACGGCGGTCGGCTCGCCGCTGAACGGCAGGATCGAGATCGCCGGGCCCGACCGATACCGCATGGACGAGTTCTTCCGCCAGGCGCTCGCGGCCTGGCGCGATCCCCGCGAGGTCGTCACCGACCCGCGGGCGCGTTGCTTCGGCAGCACCCCGCGGGAGCGGTCCCTGGTTCCGGGCGAGGGCGCCCACCTGGGCGCGGTCGGCTATCGCGAGTGGCTCGGCCGGTCCGTCGGCACGAGGCGGGCCGTGGCATGACCGCGCCGCGCCCTTGCCCGCGCCCGTCCTGGACCGGTGCCGCGCCGTCGACCCGCCATGACCCGCGATTCGAGAGATGACGCGAAATGACACACGAACGATCACCACGCATCGGCACGCTCGACAGCCTGCGCGAACACCTGCAGTGGGCGGTGGAGCTGGAACACGCGACGCTGCCGCCGTACCTGACCGCGCTGTACTCCCTGGACGCCGAGCGCAACGCCGCCGCGGCGGAGCTGGCGCTGATGCCGTTCGGGCCGCGGGCGCTGGAGATGTTCCTGCGCCTGGAACGCCCGGCGCCGCCCGATGCCGCGCCCCAGGACGACGGCTACCCGACGATCGGCCGGTTCTACGCCGCGATCGAGCAGGGGCTGCGCGAGCTGTGCGACCGGCTCGGCGAGGCCGCCGTCTTCGCCGGCGACCCGGCTCGCCAGGTGAGCGGCACCCACTTCCGGCACACCGCCGGACGGCTGATCCCGGTCACCGGCCTGACGTCGGCGCTGGAGGCGCTGGCGGCGATGACGCCCAACCCGCGGCCCGCCGACCCGGGCAGCGCCGCCCGGGCCGCCCAGGAGGAGTTCAACCGCACCTACAGCGGGATGCTGCGGCTGCCCGGCGGCGCCGGTCCCACTTTCGAGTACGTCCCTGCAGAACACACGGCCGATCAGGAGAAGGACAGATCATGAACGAGCACATACTCGAACCCGCCGCCCAGGAACTCGCGCAGGCGACGTCGAAGCCCCCGTTCCTGTACGAGCTGGGCCCGGACGGCGCCCGCCAGGTCCTGGACGACCTGCAGGCCGCCCCCATCGCCAAACCCGAGATCGAGGAGAGGTGGATCGTCGTCCCCGCCGAGGTGGGCGACGTGCGGGTGCGCATCGTCAGGCCGCCCACGTCCTTCGGGCTGCTCCCGGTCGTGCTCTACATGCACGGCGGCGGATGGGTGCTCGGCAACGCGGGCACCCACGACCGGCTCGTACGGGAACTCGCCGTCGGCGCGAACGCGGCCGTGGTCTTCGTCGAGTACGACCGATCGCCCGAGGCCCGCTACCCGGTGGCCGTCGAGCAGGGTTACGCCGCCGCCCGGTGGGTCGTCCGGCACGGCGCGGAAGAGGGGCTGGACTCCTCCAGGATGGCGGTCGCGGGCGACTCGGTCGGCGGGAACATGGCCGCCGCGCTGACCATCCTGGCCAAGCGGCGCGGCGACGTCGGCTTCGTCCACCAGTCGCTGTACTACCCGGTCACCGACGCCGGGCAGGACACCGACAGCTACCGCGAGTTCGCCGACGGCCCGTTCCTGACGGCCAAGGGCATGGCCTGGTTCTGGGACGCCTACACCACCGACCCGGCGCAGCGCGCGGAGATCACCGCCTCGCCGCTGCGGGCCTCGCTCGCCGAACTCGAAGGGCTGCCGCCCGCGTTCGTCGTCGTCGACGAGAACGACGTGCTGCGCGACGAGGGCGAGGCCTACGCGCGCAAGCTGACCGCGGCCGGGGTGCCGACCACCAGCGTCCGTTACAACGGCATCCTGCACGACTTCATGATGCTCAACCCCGTCCGCGCCACGGCGGCGGCGAGCGGCGCCATCGCGCAGGCCATCGCCGTGCTCAGAACCGCGCTGAACACCTCCGGCTGACCGGGGCGGCGCGCGGGCGTCGTCGGCCCGCCGGAGTCGTCGACCCGCCGGAGTTGATCTTCAACCCGAGGATGACAGCATGATCGAACCGGATCGCACTCCGTGGCATGCGCTCCCGGTGGGCGAGGTCGCCGCCGGGCTCGGCGCGGACCCGGAGCAGGGCCTGGCGGCCGGCGAGGCCGCGCGGCGCCTCGAACGCCACGGGCCCAACCAGTTCAAGGCGGCGCCCCGGGATCCGCGATGGCGCGCGTTCCTGCGCCAGTTCCAGGATCTGATGATCCTGATCCTGCTGGTCGCCGCCGTGGTCAGCCTGCTGATCTCGGGCGAGTGGGAGACCCCGCTGGCCATCGCCGTGGTCGTCCTGCTGAACGCCACCATCGGCTTCGTCCAGGAGTCGCGGGCCGAGGCGTCGCTGGAGGCGCTGCGGCGGATGACCGTCACCACGGCCACCGTCCGGCGGCACGGCCGGCTCACCCGCCTGGACGCCAAGGAGCTCGTGCCCGGCGACCTGGTGGTGGTCGAGGCCGGAGACCGGGTGCCGGCGGACGGACGGCTGCTGTCGGCGGCCTCGCTGGAGGTGCAGGAGTCCGAGCTGACCGGGGAGGCGCAGCCGGCCGTCAAGTCCGCCACCGCCCCGGTCGAGAAGGAGGCGCCGCCGGCCGACCGGACGAACGCGCTGTTCATGAACACCTCGGTCACCCGTGGCAGGGGCGAGATGCTCGTCACCGCGACCGGCATGGCGACCGAGACCGGCAGGATCGCCGACCTGCTCGCCACCGCCGAACCCGCACCGACGCCGCTCCAGCGGCAGATCAACGCGCTCAGCCGAACCCTGGCGCTCATCTCCGCCGTCGTGGTGGCCGTGGTGATCGTGCTCGGGCTGATACGCGGGCAGGAGGCTGGCGTGCTGTTCGTCACCGCCGTCTCGCTGGCCGTGGCCGCCATCCCCGAAGGTCTTCCCGCGGTGGTGGCCTTCACCCTGGCCATGGGCACCGACCGGCTCGCCCGGCACGGAGCCATCGTGAAACGGCTGTCGTCGGTGGAGACCCTGGGCAGCACCTCGCAGATCTGCACCGACAAGACCGGCACGTTCGCCCTGGTCTGCGGCGCGGCGGTGCTCGTCGGCAGCTCGACCGTCATGGCCTTCGGCAACCAGCCGGACGCCCGCCCGCTCGACCCGCTCGGCTGGGCGCTGCTGGCCGCGATGGCGCTCGCACTGGCCTGGCTGCCCGGCCGTCCCGCGCCCGCCCTGGCCGTGAGCGCGGGGGCGGCGGCGGCCTTCTTCGCGCTCGGCCACGCCCTGGCGCTGTGGCCGGTGCCCGCGCTGATCGCGCTGTTCTGCGTCATCGCGGCGGGACACCGGGCGGCCGGCTGGACGGGCGCGGCGTTCCTGATCGCGGTGCCCGCGCTGGCCGTGGTGGTCCGGCCGGAGCTCGACCGGCTGGTCGCCACCGTGGTGTGGGCGCTGATCGTCCTGGTGGTGGCGCAGCCGGCCGAGGTGTCGCGGGCCAGGCGGGCGTACACGGCCGAGGTGGAACGCCGGGCCGCCGACGCCGAGCGCACCCGCGAGGAGGAGGCGCTGCGCCGGGCCCAGGAGGAGCGGCTGCGGGTGGCCAGGGAACTGCACGACGTCACCTCGCACACGGTCTCGGTGATCGCGCTGCACGCCGCCGTCGCCGCCGAGGCCGTGGACCGGGCGGGCGGACCGGCGGAGGCCAGGGCCGCGATCGAGGTCATCAGGACGGCCAGCCGCCAGGCCCTGGCCGAGATGAAGACGGTGCTCGGGGTCCTGCGGCCGGACACCGGGCCCGGGCCCGGACCCGGATCGTCCGATGCGCGGCGGCCGCTGCCGGGCGTGGGACGGCTGCCCGCGCTGCTGGAGAACGCCGGGCTGCCCGTCGCCCTGCACGTGGCCGGACCGCCCCGGCCGCTCCCGCCGGCCGCCGACCTCACCGTCTACCGGGTGGTGCAGGAGGCGCTGACCAACACCCTGCGGCACGCGGGCGCGACGCGGAGCGAGGTCACGCTGACGTACGAGGCGGAGGGGGTGACGGTGCGCATCGACGACGACGGCCACGGCCTGGCGGTGCACCACCCGGGCGAGAACGGACATGCTCCCGGCGGGCACGGATTGACCGGGATGGCCGAGCGGGTGGCCGCCGTCGGCGGGCGGCTCACCACCGGCGACGGGCCGCACGGCGGCTTCCGCGTCACGGCCTGGCTGCCCGCGTGATCACCGTCCTGCTGGCCGACGACCAGCCGCTCGTCCGCGCCGGGCTGCGCGCCCTGCTCGACACCGAGGACGACCTCACCGTCATCGGCGAGGCCGCCGACGGCGCGGAGGCGGTGCGGATGACCCGGCGGCTCGACCCCGACGTGGTGCTCATGGACGTCCGCATGCCCGAACTCGACGGGCTCGAAGCCACCCGCGCCCTGGCCGCCACCCGCTCACGCGTCGTCGTGGTCACCACCTTCGACCTGGACGAGTACGTCTACGAGGCGCTGCGCGCGGGCGCGAGCGGCTTCCTGGTCAAGGACGCGGAACCGGCCGAGATCCGGCACGCGGTGCGCGTGGCCGCCCGGGGCGACGCGCTGCTGTCGCCCGGCGTGACGCGGCGCCTCATCGAGGAGTTCACCGCCCGCCCGGCCGTGCCGAACGCGGACCGCCTGACCCCGCTCACCGGCCGCGAACGCGAAGTGCTCGCCCGGGTGGCCAGAGGCTTGACGAACGGGGAGATCGCCGAGCGGCTGTACATGAGCCCGGCGACGGTGAAGACGCACGTCAACCGGATGATGGCCAAGCTGGGGGTGCACGACCGGGCGCAACTCGTCGTCATCGCCTACGAAACCGGCCTCACCCGCCCCGGACAGCACCCCTGACCACCCGCTCGGGTGCTCGGGTAACGAACGTGGTCAGGGCGGCGATACGTGCATACGCGCGCGCATCCGGAGGAGCCTGATCTGGCATGAACGCACCCTTTGACCCTGCCGCCAGGTCGTCTCCGGCTCCCCGTATCGCCGAGCCGTCCCAGGAGGAACTGGCCGGTCTGCCGGTCGAGAAGCGGCTGGAACTCCTGCAGGCGCAACGACAGCGCGACGATCAGGAGCGCGAACGCCGCCGGCTGAACCGTCACCAGTGGTTCAACAGCGTGGGGATCCTGCTGGGCGCGCTCTTCACCGCGGGCAGCCTGATCGTGACCGCGGTGACGTTGCGCAACGGGCAGGAGGAGCTGCGAACCGCCCGCGAGGGCCAGATCACCGACCGGTACACCAGGGCCGTCGAGCAGCTCGGCTCACGCGCGGCCGAGGTGCGGTTCGGCGCGATCTACGCCTTGCGGCGGATCGCCGCGGACTCTCCCGCGGACCGGCTCACCGTGCGGAGCGTGCTGGCGGCGTTCGTCCGCAACCACGACCTGTGCACGCCCCGGCCCGCGCCGCAGTGCACCGCCTCGATCGCCGAGCTCGGCGTGGTCAGGTCCATCGCGGACGTGCCGTCAGACGTGTACGCGGCACTCACCCTCGCCTCCGAGCTGACCGCCCGGGGAGACCCGGGCACCGACTTCTCCCAGGTCCGCTTCCCCCGCGCGGCGCTCGAAGGAGCCCGGCTGAGCGGCGCGAACCTGGAGAGCGCCGATCTGACGTGGGCCGGGTTGCGTGAGGCGGACCTGGGCGGCGTGAACGCGTCGAACGCGTGCCTCACCTACGCCCGGCTGAGCGGCGCGGACCTGAGCAAGGCGAACCTGAGCCTCGCCGACCTGTCCGGGGCCGAGCTGACGGAGGTGAACCTGGCCGGAGCCGATCTGCGCGGCGCCGACCTGCGGGGCGCGTACGGGATGACCCCGGGCGAGATCAAGGCCGTCGCCGCCACCGACTCGCACACCCGGTTCGGCGAGCGGCGGACCGGACCGCAATCCTGCGGACCGGCCAACAAGCACGGCGGACGGCTCGACGAAGACCCCGAGCCGCTCCACTCCGGGTGACGCCGGTCCGCGGAGAACTACGGCTTCGGGCGTGCGCCGAGGTAACGGTCCGCCAGGTGGGTGCACACGTCGCCGGCCAGCCGCTCCATCAGCCTGGACAGCTGCTCCCTGTCCTCCTGCGACCACTCGGCCAGGGCGGTCTCGAACCAGTCCGAGGTGACCTGGCGGCAGCGCACGGCCGCCTCGGCGCCCTCGGGGGTGAGCGCGATGCGCCAGGCCCGGCCGTCGTCGGGGTCCCTGACCCGGTTCACCAGCCCGCGCTCCTCCAAGCGGGTGACATGCCGCGTGACGTGCGGGCTCTCGACCTGCAGCGCTTCGGCGATCATGCCGACCCGGCGCGGCTCGCCCGCGTCGAGGAGGTAGGCGATGATCTGCACGTCCGGCCGGTCGAGCCGGACGCCGGCCGCCTCGGTGAGCCGCTCGTGCGTCTTGCCGCGATTGAGCGTGGTCACCAGGCGCCGGAAGGCCGCCACCGTTCTGTCTAGCTCTGCACCCATCCGTTTACTTACCTAACTTACGTATGTATCATCGTGGCTCGGTTACTTACCTAAGTTATCTAAAGGAGCCGACATGGCGACAGCCGTCGCACTTCCCGCCGTCAGAACGCCGAACCCGTGGCCCGCCGTGGTGTCGCTGGCGTTCGCGGCGTCCATCGCCGCGTTGCAGAACACCGCGGTCGTCCCGATGCTTCCGGTGCTGCAGCGGGAACTGGGCGCGTCGCTGCCCGCGGTGAGCTGGACCCTCACGGCCAGCCTGCTCGTCGCCGCCGTCGCCACCCCCTTGCTCTCCCGTTTCGGCGACATGTACGGCCGGCGCACGGTCATCCTCGGGGCCATGGCCCTGCTGGTGATCGGCTCGGTGATGGCCGCGCTCGCCACCTCGCTGCCGTGGCTGATCGCCGGCCGGGTGTTGCAGGGCTCGGTGTCCGCCCTGGTGCCCCTGTCCATCGGCGTCGCACGCGACCTGCTGCCCGGCAGGCAACTGGCCACCGGCATCGGCGTGATCAGCGCCACCATGGGCTTCGGCAGCGGCGGCGGCATGATCATGGCCGGGCTGGCCGGCGACGACTACCACCTGGTCTTCTGGCTCACCGCCGCGATCGCCCTGGTCGCCGGCATCGTGATCGCCTTCCTGGTGCGCGGCGGCGGTCCCGGGGGAGGGGGACGTCCCGACCTGCTCGGCGCCGCGCTGCTGGCCTCCTGGCTGGTCGCGCTCCTGCTGGCGATCAGCCAGGGCGGCTCGTGGGGCTGGAGCTCGCCCGGCGTGCTCGGCCTGTTCGCCGCCGCACTGGCACTGGCCGCGGCCTGGGTGGCCGTCGAGCGGCGGGTGGCCGAGCCGCTGGTGGAGTTGTCGATGCTGGTCCACCGGGGCACGATCGGCGCGACCGTGGCCTCGATGCTGCTCGGCTTCGCCTTCTTCACCCTCATGACGGGCCTGTCGGCCTTCGCCCAGGCCGACTTCGGCGCCTCCACCCTGCAGGTCGGGCTCTACCTGCTGCCCAGCACGCTGTTCATGCTGGTGATCTCCCTGTTCGCCGGACGCATGATGCGCCTGCTCCCCGCCTCCGTCATGGTGGCCGCGGGCTCGGCGCTCACCGGCGCGGCCGGGCTCTGGCTGGTGTTCGCGCACGGCCGCGACGCCGACCTGTACGTGGCGGCCTCGCTCATGGGCATCGGACTCGGGATCGGCTACGCGGCGCTCGGCACGATGGCCGTCCAGCACGTGGACCCGGACAAGACGGCGCTGGCGGCGGGCATCAACGCGCTGGTACGCATCGTGGGCGGCAGCACGGCGGGCGCCGTCATCGCCGCCATCCTGGCCGCCCGGCCGGGGGTGACGGGGTACCAGTGGGTGTTCGGGGTGGCGGCGCTGGCGGGGGCGGTCGCGGCGATCTTCGCCGCGGTCTACGGCCGGCTCAACCCGGCCCCGGTCTCCCGCTGACGCTGTCTCCCGCTGACCCTGTCTCCCGCTGACGCTGTCTCCCGCTGACGCTGTCTCCCGCTGACCCGGCGGGCGCCGGGGTCGGGGCGCGCCCGTGACCTCGGCGCCACCGCGATTGTCGGTGCCGATCAATAGGCTGCGGCCTGTGATCGAGAACAGCGGCGCCGACGTGAGCCCCGTGCGGGCGGTGCTCGGCCAGATCGAGACCGGCTCCGTCCCCAGCCTCGTGGCACTCCTGCGCGAGCTCGACGACGACGGCAGACGCGCGGTCGCCCGGCAATTGCCCGCCCACCTGAGCGAACGCAGGCGCGCCGGGTTCGAGGCCGGGCCCCGGATCTGGGACCTGGCGCCCCTCTACCGGCTGGCCGGGGCGGCCTGTTTCGGCGGTGCGGAGCAGGTGGCGTCCTGGCTCGACCGGCGGGAGCTGAGCGGCGTGGAGCCGAAGGCCGACGCCGTGCGGGTCATGTCCGTGCTCGGGGACCGGCCGCTGGAATGGCGCCGCGACCTGGCCGTCCGCCTGGTCCGACGCCTGCGGCCAGCCCCTGCGGGTTCGATCTGGCGGCGCATGCAGTCACTGCGAGCCTGGGACCTGGCCGCGGCGCTGGTGCTGGAGACGGGCGTGGAGCCGCCGGAGAACGACGCGTTCGTGTCCGGCTGGGTGCTGCGGACGGTCGAGCTGCAGCAGATGGGCGACGGCGCCCTGGTGCTCGCTGACGACCCGCTGCTCGATCACATGCTGCCGCGCCTGTTCCAGGCCGCGGGCGTGGCCGACGGGCTGGGCTGGAACCCGGTCTGGGACGGCCGCCGCGGCATCATCGGCGAGCTGGTCGAGCTGGCCGGCACGGGCCGGGTGCCGCGCCGGGCGTTGCTCGACGGCTGCGTGAGCCGGTTCCTGAACGGCGCGGACGCGGCCGAGTCCGGCGCCTTCGTCATGCTGTGGCGGGCGCTGGCGCCGGAGACGGCCGAGATCCCGGTGACCGACTTCGTCCGCGTGCTGCCATCGGCGTCCTCGCCCGTGGTGCAGCTCGCGCTGGAGGAGCTGGAGCGGGCCGAGTCCGCGGGCACGCTCGGCACGGAGCTGTTCGCGGAAGCGGTCCAGGCGCTGGTGTTCCGGCCGGAGAAGAAGTACCTGGCGGCGGCGGTGAAGTGGATCGCCGGCGCGCCCCCGGCCAGGGGCGCCGCGGCGGTGGCCGCGCTGGCGCCGGTGTTCGACGTCGACACGCCCAGCCTGCGCGAACGCGCGGTACGCGTCGCGATCAAGCTCGCCCCGCACACCACCGACTCCGACAAGGAGACGATCCGCGAGGCGGCCGCCCGGCTGCCCGCCGACCTGCGCGAGCGGCTGGCCGCCGCCTTCGGCACGGTCGACGAGGAAGAACCCGAGCCCGTGGCCGCCCCCACGCTGACCGCGACGGCGCTGCCCGCCCTGGCCC
>NZ_JABCPZ010000018.1 GCF_013283785.1 Nonomuraea antri | reverse complement strand
AGGTGGTGGTGGGCGGTGGTGAGGGCGGCGCGGAGGTCGTCCGCGACGGCGTCGAAGTCGTCGTGCCACTTGCCGTCGAGCCGCCCCAGCAGCGCCCCCGCCGTGTCGCCCGCCCACGCGACATACAGCGACTCGACCGCCGGGCGGGCGCCGTCGGCGTCGAGGCGTTCTGCGGCGAAGGCGCGTACCGTCTCCAGCAGCCGCCACCGGCCCTGGCGTCGTACCACCAGGCTCTTGTCGACCAGCCGGCCGAGCAGGTCGGCGATGGCCGGGGGGCTGCCGCCGGGGGTGATCGCGAGCGCGGCGTCGAGGTCGAAGCCGCCCACGAACACGCTCAGCCGGTGGAACAGCTCGCGTTCGTCGGCCTCCAGCAGGTTGTGGCTCCAGCCGAGCACCGCGCGCAGCGAGCGGTGGCGTTCCGCGCCGCCCCGGCCGCCGGCCAGCAGCCGCAGGTAGTCGTCGAGCGCCGCCAGCAGCCCGTCGGGGCCGAGCGCGGCGCTGCGCGCGGCGGCCAGCTCGATGGCCAGCGGCAGCCCGTCGAGCCTGGCGCACAGCTCGGCGACCACGGCGGGGTCGGCCGCGAAGCCGGGGTCGGTGGCCGTGGCGCGGTCGCGGAAGAGCGCGACGGCGTCGGAGTCGAGCGGCAGCGGGGCGACGGGGACGACCCGCTCACCCGGCACGCCCAGCCGTTCGCGGCTGGTGGCCAGGATCCGGGTGCCCGGGCAGAGCGACAGCAGCCGGTCGGCGAACCCGGCCACCTCGTCGAGCAGGTGTTCGCAGTTGTCCAGCACCAGCAGCACGCGGTCGCGGCCCAGGCGGTCGGCGATCGCGTCGTCCAGGGGTTGCCCCGGACGCTCGGACACGCCGAGCGCCGCGGCCACCGCCTGCGCCACGAAGCCCGCACGCACCGGCACCAGGTCCACGAACGCGCCCCGGCGAGGCAGCACCGGCGCGGCGTCGCCCACCGAGCCGCCCTCACCGCCGATGTCGCCGGCCGCGCCGGTACCAGCCGACGTGTCGGCGGTGGCCGACGCGAGGCGGGTCTTGCCGACGCCGCCCGGCCCCACCAGCGTCACCAGCCTGGCCGCGGCGAACGCGCCGAGAATCGCCTCCCGCTCGGCCGCCCGGCCCACGAACGAGGTGCGCGCGGCGGGCAGCCCCCGCACCCCGTCGGATTCGTCAGCGGCTGCCGGGTGCGAGGCGGCGGCCTGGGCCAGGGCGGCCAGCTCGCGCCGGTCGGCGACGCCGTACTTGCGCAGCAGCGAGGAAACGTGGCTCTCGACCGTGCGCACGGAGATGTGCATGCGGCCGGCGATCTGGGCGTTGGTCAGGTACGCGCCGAGTGCCCGCAGCACCTCCGCCTCACGCTGGGACACCCCCTCCGGGCCTGGAACGCTCACCCCCTCATCATCACGCACGTAGTGACCCACCCGTCCATTCCGTGGTGAATCCGTGGTCACCACGGATGGCCCGCGGCCGCCCAACCGGAAGTCTGATCTCACCGGAACACGAAGCACTGAGGACACGACGGAACGAAAGGGCGCCGAGATGATGAGCAGGCGACTGGCGGAGAAGACGGCGGGCATTCCCGGTTTCCAGGGCGAGACGCACCTGCCCGGCGAGGCCGGCTACGAGACGGGCCGCCGTTCGCTGAACCCGGCCGTCGACGCGCGTCCGGTGCTGGTGGCCGAGGCCACGAGCCGCGAGGACGTCCGGGCCGCCGTGCTGGCCGCCCGCGAGCAGGGCCTGGCGTTCGCCGTGCAGGCGACCGGGCACGGCACCCACGTCCCGTCGGACGGCGGCCTGCTGGTCAAGACGACCGGCATGGACCGGGTGGAGATCGACGCGAACCGGGGCGTGGCCAAGGTCGGCCCGGGCGCGGTCTGGGGTCAGGTGCTGGCCGCCGCCAGGCCGTTCGGTCTGGCGCCGCTGTCCGGTTCGTCCGGCACGGTCGGCGTGACCGGCTACACCCTGGGCGGCGGGGTCGGCTGGCTGGGCCGCAGGTACGGGTTCGCCGCCGACAGCGTGCTGCGGGCCGAGGTGGTCACCGCCGACGGCCGGATCGTCACCGCGAGCCGGGACCGCGACCCCGACCTGTTCTGGGCGCTGCGTGGCGGCGGCGGCAACTTCGGCGTGGTCACCTCGCTGGAGTTCCGGCTGTACCCGGTGTCGCGGGTGTTCGCCGGCATCGTCTACTTCCCGATCGAGTCGGCGTACGACGTGCTGGCCTGTTACCGCCGCTGGGCGGCGGACGCGCCGCGCGAGCTGAGCACCGCGATCATGCTGACCCGCGTGCCCGACGGCGGCCCGATGGCGGGACGGCGCGCGCTGGCGATCAAGGTGATGCACTGCGGCACGCCCGAGCAGGCCTGGCGTGACCTGCGCCCGCTCTGGGACGCGGCCGGCCCGGCGCTGGCCGGCGAGCTGAGCCCGATCGAGTACGCCGACGCCGCCATGGGCGGCACCCCGGCCCGCTACCTGGACTTCCACCACGACCTCCCGGACGAGGTGATCGAGACGCTGGTGGCGGCGAGCGAGGAGGCGAACGTCGAGATCAGGCACTGGGCCGGCGCGATGGCCGAGCCGGGTCCCGACGCGGGCCCGGTGGGTCACCGTGACGTGCCGTTCTCGATCATCGTCAGCGAGCGGCTGCCCGGCCTCGCCGAGTCGCTGTCGCCGTACGGCACCGGCGGCACGTTCCTGAACTTCCTGGCCGACGCGAGCCGGGTCGGCACCGCGCACACGGCCGCCGACCACGCCCGGCTGGTCGCGGTGAAGCGTGCCTTCGACCCGGAGAACCTGTTCAGGCTCAACCTCAACATCGCGCCCCGATGAACCGGGTCAGCTCATGGGACGGCACCTCGATCGCCTGCCGCAGCGCGGGCGCGGGGCCGGTCCTGGTCCTGGTGGGGGACTCGCGCGGGCACGATCGTGAGGTGGCCGCGCTGGCCGGGCACTTCACCGTCGTCGGCTACGACCGGCGGGGGCGCGGCGACAGCGGCGACACCGCGCCGTACGCCCTGGCCAGGGAGATCGAGGACCTGGAGTGCGTGATCGAGGCGGCCGGCGGCACGGCGTTCGTGGCCGGCCTGGCCGACGGCGCGGCCCTGGCGCTGGAGGCTGCCCGCCGCCTGCCCGCCATCACCAGGCTCGCGCTCTGCCTCCCGCCCGCCAGGCACCCGGAGACGACGATCCCCACGCTCGTCACGGACGGCCTTTCCCCCGACACCCTGGTGGCGTTCTTCGCGGAAGCGGGAAATGGAGCGGCCCCCCGGACTACCCAAGCCGGGGGGCCTGAAAGGTACCGTCATATCACGGCGCCAGCGGCATTTAAGAGTACGGATCAGTTCTCACGAGGTGCGCTCTGCCATTGAGCCACCGCCGCACGAAGAGCGGCGGGCCGGATTTGAACCGGCATCTCAGCCATCATGGTCCGTCCTCGGTCGATCTGGCGCTCGACGGTCAATGCTGAATCTGGAGCGAGAATCTGAGTGTGAACGGCTGCCTCTGCCATTGGGCTACCGGGGCCCGAGAGTGCCCCGGAGAGGAATCGAACCTCCACTTTTCACCGTGTGTCAGCTTCAGCCTCAGCGTCAGCTTGCGCTCCATGCGCGCCCCCGCACGTAGGCGGGGGAGTTCACGACCCTACCTGAAGAGGTAGGAGAAAACAGTGGCACCGATCTTCCTGTCGTCGATCTGGGCGCCGTTGGCCTCCTCGCGGGCGAACTTCACGGCGTCCTGCAGTTTCTGCACGCGCGCCAGCAGCTCGTTGACGCGGCGCTGCGGCAGCGCGCCGGAGAAGGCGACCTTCGTCCAGTAACCGACCACGACGTCCTCGTTGTACACCTGCACCTGCGCCGGGTGCTTCTCGGTCGCCTCGGCCAGCACGTGGTTGCGCGGCACCTTCTTGGTACGGGTGGTCTTGACCGGCTCGGTGCGCCAGCTGTCGGTGTGCTCGTCCTGCGTCCAGGTCTCGGCCGGGTCCAGGGTGGGCAGCTTGCCGATGAACGTGTGCACGTCCGTGAGCTGCTTCTCCAGGAACAGCAGGTACGTCACGGGCACGTCGGTCAGCAGGACCTCGCCGTCGACCGTCACGCTCGCCTTGGCGTGGCAGTTCGCCCAGTCCTTGGTGGCGGTGACGTCGAACAGCCGGGTCAGCGCCTCGGACACGTCCTTCAGCACCGTGTCGGCCTGCACCTGCACCCGGGTCGACTCCGGCGGCAGTTGCTCGCCCTCGTCGTCGATCGGCTGGTAGGTACGCGAAATACCGGACAGCAACGGTGTCTTCTGGATCTGGTGGTAGGCATCGGCCACTTTGCGCTGGACGTCTGATTTCACGCCCTTTTCCACCGCGAGGATCTGGTTGAGCTTGGTCACGAATACGACCTTAGGGGGTGTCTCTCCCGCATCTCACCTGGTTTTTCGGAATAAGTGCGCGGAATGGGTGGGTCATGCTGCGGTATGACGCCGACTTTCATCCCTCGGTCGGTTGTCCGGGCGTCGGGAATCGCCGATGATCAAGGCCCCTGACGATTGGACTCAGAGTGCGCAAACCAGTCCTCATCCTCACCGCTCTGCTGACACTCGCCGCTCCAGCCTTACCCGCCCTGCCCGCCGCCGCGAAAGCACCGGCCGCCGCGAGCACGCCCGCCATCGCGTGGGCGCCCTGCGCGGAGGATCCCGCCGTGGAGTGCGGGACCGTCACCGTCCCCGTCGACTGGGACAATCCCGGCAGCGGGACGTTCGAGCTGGCCGTGGCCAGGCGCAAGGCCACGGATCCCGCCGCCAGGATCGGCTCCCTCGTGATCAACCCCGGCGGCCCCGGCGGCTCCGGCGTGGACGGGGTGCTCGAGCAGTGGTTCCCCTTCGGCCCCGAGGTCACCAGCCGCTTCGACGTGGTCGGCTTCGACCCGCGCGGCGTGAAGCGTAGCCACCCGATCCTGTGCTCGGCGGAGCTGGCCGCGCAGACCCCCGACCCGTTCACCACCGACCGGGCCGGCTTCGAGCGGCGGCTGGCCTTCAACGAGCGTTACCGCCAGGACTGCCGCGCACGCACCGGGCCGCTGTTCGACCACGTGGACACCGGCAGCGTGGTGCGTGACCTCGACGCGCTGCGTGCCGCGCTCGGTGACCGCAAGCTCACCTTCTACGGCACCTCGTACGGCACCCTGATCGGCCAGCAGTACGCCGACCGCTACCCGCACCGGGTGCGGGCCCTGGCGCTCGACAGCACCGTGGACCACACGCTCGACACCGCCGGGTGGGTCGGCACCGGGGCCTGGGGCGCCGAGGACGCCTTCGACGAGTTCGTCGCCTGGTGCGACACCTCCACCGACTGCGTGCTGCACGGCACGGACGTCCGGGCGCTGTGGGCCGGTCTGATGGCCAAGGCGGAGCGCGGCGAGCTGCGTTTCCCCGGCGTCCCCGACGTGGTGGTGACCAAGGCGCTGCTCATGTTCCAGGCGTTCGGCGGCTTCTACGCGCCGGACTGGGCGGGCACCGCGGCGGTGCTGCGCTGGATCGCCGGCGGCACGCCGCCACCGGCCGGGACCCCGCTGCTCACGCCCACGACCAAGGCACCCGAGGCCAAGGCGGCCGATGAGGTGGTCAACGACGCCACCCAGGTGCTCTGCCAGGACTTCGCGCTGCCGGTGCGCGACCATCGCGAGTACGCCAGGCTGCTGCGTGCCTCGGCCAGGATCGCCCCCGACATGGCGGGCAGCCCGCTGTCGCTGACCGTGCTGGCCGCCTGTCTCGGGCAGCCGGCCCCGGTGCCGAACCCGCAGCGCCGGGCGCACGCCGACGGCAGCCCCACGCTGCTGCTGGCCAACACCCTGCACGACCCGGCCACCGTCTACCCGTGGGCGCTGAGCCTGTCGCGGCAGATCGGCCGCGAGGCCAGGCTGCTCACGCACGAAGGCTGGGGCCACGGGGTGTACGGCCGGGGAGAGTGCGCGACCGCGATCTTCGACCGCTACCTGGTGTCGCTGGTCCCGCCGCGCCGGGGAGCGCACTGCCCCGCCGTCCCGCCCGCGCAGGCACGCGCGCTGCGCACGCCGCCGCCCTTCCGCGGGCCGCTGCCGGGCCTGCCCGGCTTCACCCTGGTGACGCGCTGAGGCGGGGAGCCGGGTTACGATCACCGCGTGGCCCGGCTCCCCAGAACCTCACCCGGCGATCTCGACCCCGCCGCGCTCGCCCTGTACGAGAAGCTGACGGCGGGCCCGCGCGGCGCGTCCGTGACCGACGAGCGGGGCGGGCTGATCGGCCCGTTCGGCGCGATGCTGCTCAGCCCGCCGGTCGGCGACGCGCTGCAGGAACTGGGCGCGGCCATCCGCTACCGTTCCACGCTCACCGACCGGTGCAGGGAGATCGCCATCCTGGTGGTGGCCAACCACTGCGACAGCGCGTTCGAGCGTGAGGTCCACGAGGGGATCGGCCGCGGGCTCGGGCTCACCGAGGACCAGCTGGCCGCGCTGCGCGAGGGAGGCCCGCTCGACCTGCCCGACGCGACCGAGTCTGCGGTGCTGCGGGTCACCCGCGCCCTGGTGGCCCGCCGCGACCTGGACGAGCAGGAGTACGCGGAGCTGGCGGAAGGCGTCGTGTTCGAGCTGACCACGCTGGTCGGCTACTACACCACGCTCGCGCTCCAGCTCCGCGTCTTCCGGGTCTGACCGGTCTCAGCCGCGGCAGGCGGTTCTGAGGCCGTAGAAGAACGACAGGTACCTGTCGTGGATCGCCCGGCCGGAGATCCGCACGAACGCGTCGTCGGAGTTCTCCATGTAGGTGAAGTTCGCGCTGCCGGTGTACACCCTGGGCGTGATGTCGTCGTCGTAGAACCCGTCGACCATCATGAGCTTGGTGTGCGGGACGATGCCACCCCGGGTGCCCAGGCTGATGCGGCACGGGGTGACCTGGATGGCGCGGCCGTTGACCGTCTTGGCCAGGGTCTGCCTGATCGTGTCGTCGACGTTCTTGGTCGTGGCGCCCGCGGCGTTCTCGTAGTGCACGACGTCCACCCAGCAGTTCTCGCCGCGCAGCCGGACCAGCTCGTTCGCGATGGCCACCCGGTTCTTGTTGAACGCGGTCAGCGCCAGGCGGATGTCGGTCTGCCGGGTGACGCCGTCGGCGTCCTTGTAGCTGCACTCGATCAGCCTGAGGATGCTGACGATCGGGTCGGGGTCGCTCACCAGGCGCGGGTAGAAGGTGGCCCGGTGGGTGGACCCGGTGGGTGACGTCCAGTAGTAGTCCGGGTTGACCGCGCTGCGTCGCCCGGCCTGGAGGTCGGCGAAGTAGGTGCGGTAGGCGCCGTACACGGTGGCGTCGGTGAACGTGTACGCGTCGTTGTACGAGTTGTACAGGTACCAGTCGGACAGGTTCGACGAGGTCTGGAACACCACGTTCGGGTGCGTGACCCCGTCGACCACGATGGTGGAGAACAGCGCGAACTTGCTGTGCTGGTAGTTGCGGGCGATGCAGCCCCGGTCGACGGTGGCCTCGTTCGGGTACTCGCACCGGATGATCCACGAGCCGGCCGACTCGGAGGTGCCGAGTGCCGCGCGCAGCGAGGCGGTGACGGCGTCGTTGGCCCCGTTCTCCAGGCTGTCGAGTATCACCTTCACCCGCACGCCCCGCTGGTGCGCGGCGACGAGCTGGTCGACGATCTCGGTGGAGCGGTCGCCGTGGGCGAACTCGTGGTTGACGAATCTGATCTCGGCCCCGGCGGGCGTGGCCTTGATCAGCCGGATGAGCTGGTCCATGACCGCGGACTGCTGCGGGCTCGGGCTGCCGGGGACGCCCGAGTCGGCGGTGGGGTCGTTGAACACCGGCGCGTTGAGCACCGGCGGGCCGGTGACCTCGGCCGCCGCGGGAGTGGTGAACAGGGTGGAGGCGGCCAGGAACATCGCCAGGAACGCGAGCCGGGGGGTGCGTCTCGTCGCCATGTGGGTGGATCCCCTTTCGTGGGTGCCACATGAAGTCGAGTCACTTTCGTATTTAATACGATTATTTGTCAACCAGTCAGGCCGATTCGCGGATCACCAACTCGGTCGGCAGGATCACCGGGTCGGCCGGACCGCCCTCGAACAGGCCGAGCAGCAGCCGCACCATGGCCGCGGCCTGCTCGGCGACCGGGTGGCGGAGCGTGGTCAGCGGCGGCTCGGTGTACTTGGCCGCCTCGATGTCGTCGAAGCCGACCACCGCCACGTCGTCGGGCACCCGCCGGCCGGCCTGCCTGAGCGACTGCAGCGCGCCGACCGCCATCAGGTCGTTGGCCACGAAGACGGCGTCGAGGTCGGGGTCGTCGCGCAGGAGCTGCCGCATGGCCACCGCGCCCGACTCGCGGGTGAAGTCGCCCACCGCGACGATCGAGCGGCGGTCGGAGTCGCGCAGCACGTTGCGGTAGCCGGCCAGGCGGTCCTGGCCGCCGATCATGTCCTGCGGGCCCGCGATGGTGGCGATGCGCCGCCTGCCCTGCGCCACCAGGTGGCGCACCCCGGCCTCGGCGCCGCCCACGTTGTCGTTGTCGACGTACGGGATGTCGACGGGGACGGCGGGCCGGCCGTAGGAGACGACCGGCACGCGCAGGCGCGACAGCGCGGACGGCAGCGGGTCGGCGCCGTGCATGGAGATGAGCATGACCCCGTCGACGTGCCCGCCGGCGATGTAGCGCTCCACCCGGGCGTGGCTCTTGGGCGAGGCCGCCAGCATGAGCACGACCTGCTTGTTCACCGACTCCAGCTCCATCGAGGCGGACCTGATGGCGGTGGAGAACATCGGATCCTCGGAGAAGACCCGGGTGCCAGGCTCCGACACGACCAGGGCGATGGAGTCGGTGCGCTGGGTGACCAGGCTGCGCGCGGCCGAGTTGGGTACGTAGCCCAGCTCGTCGATGGCGCGCAGCACGGCGTCACGGATCTGCGGGGCGACCGTGGTCTGCCCGTTGACGACCCGGGAGGCGGTGGCGCGCGAGACGCCCGCCCGGGCGGCGACCGCCTCCAGGGTGGGACGTCTCATGACTGCACCAAAGGGGAATCCACGCAAAAAAATCTACAGCCCGTTCGCGGCGATGACGTCGCGGAACCACAGCGCGCTGTCCTTCGGCACCCGGCTCAGCGAGGCGTAGTCCACGTGCACGATGCCGAACCTGCGCCGGTAGCCCTCGGCCCACTCGAAGTTGTCCAGCAGCGACCAGACCAGGTAGCCTCGCAGGTCCGCACCCGACTCGATGGCCCGGTGCACCTCGCGCAGGTGCCCGTCCAGGTACGACACGCGCTCGGCGTCGTGCACCCTGCCGTCGTCCAGCACGTCGTCGAAGGCCGCGCCGTTCTCCGTGATCATGAGGCCGACCTGCGGATAGTCCTTCGACAGGCGTACCAGCAGGCGCGACAGGCCGTCGGGGACGATCGGCCAGCCCATGGCGGTGGTGGGCGCGTCGGCGGGGGCGAACCTGACGTCCTCCGAGCCCGGCCAGGCGGCGTCGGCGGGCAGTCCCGGGCCGGACTCCACCACGCACGGGTTGTAGTAGTTGATGCCGACCAGGTCGATCGGCGCGTTGATGATCTCCAGGTCGCCGTCCTGGATGTGGCCGGTGCCGCCGTTGCGCTCGGCCGCCGCCAGGACCTCGGCCGGGTAG
Organism: Nonomuraea antri; assembly: GCF_013283785.1. Classification (GTDB taxonomy): domain Bacteria; phylum Actinomycetota; class Actinomycetes; order Streptosporangiales; family Streptosporangiaceae; genus Nonomuraea; species Nonomuraea antri. Next base: position 70,038 of record NZ_JABCPZ010000018.1, on the reverse strand, counting down.
CGGCCGTACAGCGCCGGGTCGAGGAACTGCCTGGTCAGCAGCGCGTCGATGCGGCGGGCGGCGGCGGCGTCGGCCTCGCCGGGCACCGCGGACGGGTCGTTGACCTGGGCGGGGGTGAGCACCGGCGCCGAGTTGACCACCAGCATGATGCTCTCGGCGCCCGCCTCGCGCAGCCGCCGCGCGGCCAGGCCGTGGCCGAGCAGCAGGTGGTGCGCCGCGCGCATCGCGTCGGCCGGGTTGGTGCGGCCCGGCGCGTGCACGCCGTTGCCGTAGCCGAGGAACGCCGCCACCCACGGCTCGTTCAGCGTGGCCCAGTGCGTGACGCGGTCGCCCAGCCTGGCGTGGACGGCCTGGGCGTAGTCGGCGAACCGGTAGGCCGTGTCGCGATCGGTCCAGCCGCCGCGGTCCTCCAGGGCCTGGGGCAGGTCCCAGTGGTAGAGCGTGACGTACGGCGCGATGCCGGCGGCCAGCAGTTCGTCCACGAGCCGGTCGTAGAAGGCCAGCCCGCGCGGGTTGATCGCGCCGGCGCCGTCCGGCTGGACGCGCGGCCAGGCCACCGAGAACCGGTAGGCGGCCAGCCGCAGCTCGCGCATCAGCGCGACGTCGTCCTTGAAGCGGTGGTAGTGGTCGCAGGCCACGTCGCCGGTGTCGCCGCCGGCCACGTTGCCGGGAGTGTGGGAGAAGGTGTCCCAGATCGACTGGCCCCGCCCGTCCTCCTTGACCGCCCCCTCGATCTGGTACGAGGCCGTCGCGGCACCCCAGACGAAGTTTTCCGGGAAAATCATCCCTTTACCGCCCCTTGCATGATTCCACCGATGATTTGCTTGCCGAACAGGGCGAAGACGGCCACCAGCGGCAGGGTTCCCACCGCGGTGCCGGCCAGGCCCAGCACGTAGTCGTTGACGTAGCCGCTGGCCAGCGTGGACAGCGCGACCTGGACGGTCGGACTGTCCGGGGTCAGCGCGATCAGCGGCCAGAAGTAGTCGTTCCAGGCCGACATGAACGTCAGCATGCCGAGCACCGCCGCGGCCGGCCGGGCCGCGGGCAGCACGACGTGCCAGAACAGGCCCCAGGTGGTGCAGCCGTCGACGCGGCCCGCCTCCAGCAGCTCGGTCGGCAGCGCCCTGGTCAGGTACTGGGTCATGAAGAACACGCCGAACGCGTTGACCAGCGCGGGCACGATCAGCGCGTAGTTGGTGCCGGTCCACTCCAGCTTCACCATGAGCATGTAGAGCGGGATGATGCCGAGTTGCGCCGGCACCATCATGGTGGCCACCGTGATCACCAGCAGGACGTTCTTGCCCCTGAACCTCAGCTTGGCGAAGGCGAACCCGGCCAGCGTCGAGAAGAACATCACCGCGATCGAGATCGACCCGGCCACGATGACCGAGTTCATCAGCGCGAGCCCGAACGGCACCGTGTCGAAGACCCTGGCGACGTTGGCGAAGAAGTTGCCGCCGGGCAGCAGCGGCGGCGGCACCTGGGCCAGCGCCGAGTTGTGCCTGGAGGCCACGACCACGCTGTAGTAGAGCGGGAACGCCGAGAAGAACGCGACCGCGACCAGGGTCAGGTAACGCAGTCTCATAGCAGCCCGCCCTTCATCCTGCGGCTGATCAGGAAGTTGATCCCGGCCACGAGCACCACGACCAGGAACATCAGCCACGAGGCGGCCGAGGCGTAGCCGAAGTCGAACGTCGAGGTGGCGAAGCCCTGCTCGTAGACGAACAGCGCGAGCGTCTGGAACTGCCTGTCGGTGCCGCCGGTCGCGCCGCCGCCGCCCCCGGCGCCGCTGCTCTGACCGAACAGCAGCGGCTCGGCCATGATCTGCATGGCGCCGATGGTCGAGACGATGACCACGAAGATGATCGTCGGCCGGATCATCGGCAGCGTGATGCTGCGCAGCTGCTTGAACGTGCTCGCGCCGTCCAGGGTGGCGGCCTCGTACAGCTCGCGCGGCACGGCCTGCATGGCGGCCAGGAAGATCAGCGCGTTGTAGCCGGTCCAGCGCCACATGATCATCACGGACAGGGCGACGTGCGAGGTCGCGGTGCCCGCCGCCCAGTCGATCTTGCCGGCGCCGAACCAGCCCAGCATCCAGTTGATCATGCCGAAGTCGCGGCCGAAGAGCTGGCTGAAGATGACCACCACCGCGACCACGCTGGTGACGTTGGGCAGCAGCAGCGCGATCCGGAACATCGTCTGGAACCGCAGCCGCCGGTTGAGCAGGTGGGCCAGCCAGATGGCCAGCGCGAGCTGCGGCACGGTCGAGATCACGCCGATCGACAGCGTGTTGAACGTGGCGTTCCAGAAGTACTCGTCGGCCAGGAGCGTCGAGTAGTTCTCAAGGCCGATGAACTCCTGCGTCTCCGACAGCAGCGTCCACTCGTGCAGGCTCACCCAGGCCGTGTAGACCAGCGGGAAGATCCCGAACGCGCAGAACAGCAGGAAGAACGGCGCCACGTAGGCGTACGGCGACACCCTCATGTCGAGGGTGTGCCGCACGCCCCGCCCGCGCCTACGCGTGACCGCGAGGGGAAGGGTGCTCATTTGATCTTCTTGACGTCCTCGAGCACCTGGGCCCATGCCTCGTCCGGCGTCTGCTTGCCCTGCTCGACGCGGCCGAGGCCGTTGCCGATGGCCACCCGCACGTCGCCCTCCTTGGGGCCCAGGTGCTGCGGCTTGAGCGCCTTGGCCGCCTCGGAGTAGATCTTGCCGATCGGCGCGTCACCGAAGAACGGCTTGGTGAAGTTCTGGATCGACGGGTCGTCGTAGAGCGAGGGGATCGACGGGAACGTGCCCTCCTCCTTGAACACCTTGGCCTGGTTCTCCTTGGAGGTCAGGAAGTCGATCAGCTCGGCCGCCTCCTTGGGGTGCTTGCTCTGCTTGGGCACCATCAGGTGGGAGCCGCCGCTGTTGCCCGAGCCGCCGGGCACGGTGGCGATGTCCCACTTGCCGGAGGCGTCCTTGGCCTGCTCCTGGATGAAGCCGGTCATCCAGGCCGGGCAGATGATCGTGGCGAACGAGCCCTTGGCGAAGCCGGTGTTCCACGGCGGCGAGAAGGCGGCCAGCTTGGCGGTCAGGCCCTCCTGGGTGAGCTGGTTCGACAGGTCCCAGGCCTTCTTCACGTCGGGGTTGGTGTCCACGATGATCTTGTCGGAGGTGTCGTAGAGCCCGATGGGCGCCTGGTTCACCATGGCGCGGAAGATCTCACCGGGGCTGTCCACGAACTTGGCGCCGGCCACGTTCGCCGCGGCGAACTTCTTGCCGGTCTCGATGTACTGCTCCCAGGTCGGCCAGAGCGCCGCCACCTCGGTGCGGTCCTCGGGCAGCCCGGCCTTCTTGAACAGGTCCTTGCGGTAGCACATGGCCAGGCCGCCGACGTCGGTGCCCAGGCCGAGCACCTGCTGGCCGTCCTTGCTCAGGCCCTGCTGCCACTTCCAGTCGAGGTAGTCGGCCTGCCGCTTGTCCAGCCCGTACTGCTTGAGGTCGGCGAACTTGCCGGCCTGGGCGGTGAACGTGCTGATGTAGCCGACCTCGACCGCCTCGATGTCACCCGCGCCGGCGTTGGTGGCCAGCCGCTTGACCAGGTTGTTGTGGTGGTCGTTGAACTGGGTGACGTTCTCGACGATCTCGATGTTCGGGTGCGTCTTCTTGTACTCCTCGTACAGCGGCTTGAAGCCGAAGTCGCCGAAGAGCCCGATGGTGAGCTTGATCTTCTCGCCTGGCTTGGCGCTCGCCTCTGAGGTGGCGCTCCCGCCGTCGCCGCCGCTGCCGCAGGCCGTGGCCAGCGCGAGCAGGGACGCGGTGAGCAAGGGCACGGCGATCCGCCGGATGCGAGGGGTCATGGAACCCTCCTGGGTTCAAAGCTGTGGGATCGGTGAGAGAGCGCTCTCTCAAGAGATTCGGGCCAGCGATGCCCTGCTGTCAACGGGTGTTTCGTAACGATCGGCGTTATCGAGAGAGCGCGTTCACAGATCGGCTCCCGGCGGTGAAACGCCTGGTCATGTTAGGTTAGGCTGCCCTAATATTGCTTAGGCTTTACTCACCTAACCTGGGAGTGGATGTGGCATCCTCCTCGATCCGCGCGGCCGCGGTCGCGATCCTCGCCGCCGTCAGCCTCGCCGCCTGCGGCTCCGGCGGCTCCGGTGATTCCGGTGGTGACGCGGCCGCCTCGAAGGGCCCCGTCCGCACGGTCCAGCACGAGGCGGGCACGGCCGAGGTGCCCGTCGCGCCGAAGCGGATCGTGTCCATGAGCGTGACCATGACCGGTCACCTGCTCGCGATCGAGGCCCCGCTGGTGGCCTCCCAGGCCACCGCCCCCGGCCCGATCACCGACGGCAACGGCTTCTTCAAGCAGTGGGCCGACGTCGCCACGCAGCGCGGCGTCCAGGTGCTCTACCAGGGCTTCGAGCCGGACATCGAGAAGGTCATCGCGGCCAAGCCGGACCTCATCATCGGCGCCGCCTCCGGCGCCGACAGCAGCGCCAAGGTCTACGACAAGCTCAAGGCCGTCGCGCCCACCGTGCTCTTCCGCCACGACAACGTCACCTGGCAGGACCTCACCAAGAAGCTCGGCCAGGCCATCGGCCAGGAGGCCAAGGCCACCGAGGTCGTCGCCGCCTACGACAAGCGGGTCGCCGAGGTGAAGGGCAAGATCAAGGCGTCGGACAAGGACGCCGTCGTGCTGCGTGACAACAACACCGACATCCCGGTTTTCACCGAGGCCAGCGCCCAGGGCGGGCTGCTCGCCTCGCTCGGCTTCACCATCCACCCGGTCGACCCGTCGCTGGCCGCCGAGTCGACCAAGGAGGGCGGCGGCCGTAAGGACATCGTGAACGTGGCCCAGGAGAACGTGGTCAAGGCCTTCGCCGACAGCTCGCTGTTCTTCGCCGGGCACAGCCCCGAGCAGATCGCCGCCACCCAGGCCAAGCCGCTGTGGAAGGACCTGCCCGCGGTCGCCGACAAGCGCGTCTACGACCTCGGCCTGGACGCCTTCCGCATCGACTACTTCAGCGCCTCCAACATCATCGACCGGATCGAGCAGCAGTTCGCCTGATGCGTGACGTACCGCCGAGAGTCCCCAGGCCCGCGCCGCCGCGCACGCTGCCGACCCCGCGCCTGGACGCGACCGCCACCCCGCTGATCACGGACGTCGATCCCGATCACGTGGCCGTCACGTTCCTCTGGCGCGGGCCGGCCGCCGAGGTGCGGGTCCTGGCCAACAAGCTCACCCACGACAGCGACGCCGCGCTGATGGAACGCACCGGGGACGTGTGGCACCGCACGTACCTGGTGCGGCGCGGCTGGCGCTCGTCCTACCTGCTGGCCGTGGACGGCAGGCAGGTGACCGACCCGCTCAACCCGCGGGTCTGGCAGGGCCAGTCGGTGGCCGAGACCGCGCCGCCGTCCCCGTGGCTGCGGCGCGAACGCCCGGCGCGGCCGCTCGCCCCGCACCCGCTCGGCCGGCTCTACCTGCCGGAACGCCCGGCCCAAGGCTCGCTCGTGCTGCTGGACGGCGAGAACTGGACGGACGACGCCCCGGTCATCCTGGACAACCTCATCGCGGCCGGCCGGATCCCGCCGGTGCGTGCCTGGCTGGTCGAGTCGGGCCAGGACCGGGTGGCCAGGCTGACCTGCGACGCCGCCTTCGTGGACGCGCTGCCGTACGAGGGGCCGACGGTGATCGCCGGGCAGAGCCTGGGCGGGCTGACCGCCGTGTACGCCGCGCACCGGCACCCGGACCGGTTCACCGCGGCGATCTCGCAGTCCGGGTCGTTCTGGTGGCCCGGCGGCCCGGAGCCGGAATGGCTGACCGGGGAACTGGCCGCGTCCGCCGCGCCGCCCCGGGTGCACCTGCAGGTGGGCACCCTGGAATGGGCGCTGACCGGGCCGACCGCCCGCCTGCGTGAGACGCTGCGGCCGCCGAGCACGTACCGGGAGTTCGACGGCGGCCACGACCGCTACTGCTGGCTCAACGAACTCCCCGAGGCCCTGATCGCCGCCTACGCCTGAGCGGTCAGGAACGCCACTCCCGATACAGCAGCCAGGCCAGGTAGATCCCGCCCAGTCCGCCGGTCAGCACCCCCACGGGGAGCTGACCCGGCGTGGGCAGGCGCTGGGTCAGGAAGTCGGCGGCGGTCAGCAGCAGCGCCCCCATCGCCGCCGACGACGCCACGCCCGGCCCGGGCGCCCTGGTCACGCGGCGGGCGAGCTGCGGCGCGGCCAGCGCGACGAACCCGATGGGGCCGGCGCTCGACACCGCCACCCCCGACAGGGCCACCGCGACCAGCAGCAGCACCAGGCGCAGCCGTTCCACCCGCAGGCCCAGCGCCCCGGCCGTGGCGTCGCCCATCTCCATCAGCGACAGCGACCTGCTCAGCGCGAGCACCACGGGAAGCCCGAACGCCACGGTCAGCGCGACCGGCCAGACCCGTTCCCAGCCGGCCCCGGCCAGGCTGCCGATGAGCCAGACCTTGGCGCCCTGCGACTCGTACATGTCGGCCCTGGTCAGCAGGTAGGCGATGAGCGAGTGCAGCATGGCCGTCACGCCGATGCCGACCAGCACGAGCCTGGTGCCCTTCACGCCGCGCTTGAACGACAGCGCGTACACCAGCAGGCCCGCCGCGAGCCCGCACACCAGCGCGCCCGACCAGACGCCCTGGTAGCTGGAGTCGCCGAGGACGAGCAGCATCAGCACGGCTCCGGCCGCCGCGCCCGCGTTCACGCCGATGATGTCCGGGCTGCCCAGCGGGTTACGGGACAGGCTCTGCACCACCGCGCCGCCCACGCCGAGCGCCGCGCCGACGCACAGGGCCAGCAGCACGCGCGGGGCGCGCAGCGTGTAGACGACCAGCTCGGTGCCGGCGTCGCCGTGGCCGAACAGCGTGCGCAGCGCGTCGGAGACGGACAGCGCCGAGCCGGTGGTCAGCCCGACCAGGCCCAGGACGAGGCCGAGCAGCAGCAGGCAGGCCACCACGGCCGACGCGCGCACGTGCACGCGGAAGGCCAGACCGGAGATGCGCAGGGTCTTCACGCAGTGACCGCCTTCCTGCGGCGCAGCAGGTAGATGAAGATGGGGCCGCCCAGGAACGCGGTCACGATGCCGCTCTCGAGCTCGGCCGGACGCACCACGACCCGGCCGAGCACGTCGGCGGCCAGCAGCAGGGCTGGGGCGAGCACGGCCGAGTAGGCCAGCACCCACCGGTGGTCGGGCCCGGTGAAGGCACGCACCGCGTGCGGCGCCATCAGCCCGATGAACCCGATCGGCCCGGCCGCCGCGGTGGCCGCCCCGCACAGCAGGGTGATCGCCAGCCCGGCCAGCAGCCTGGTGCGGCCCAGCCGCACGCCCAGCGCCTGCCCGGTCTGCTCGCCGAGCGCGATCGCGTTCATGCCGCGCCCGAGCGCCAGCGCCAGCGCCGTGCCCACCAGCACGAACGGCGCCACCTGCGCCACCACGTCGAGCGAGCGCCCGGCCAGCGCGCCGACGTCCCAGAACCGCCACTGGTCGAACACGCCGGAGTCCAGGGCCAGCACGCCGTTGATGCCGGCCAGCAGCGAGGCGCTGACGGCCGCGCCGGCCAGCACGAGCCTGGTCGGGTGGTGCGCGCCGAGCAGGTACACGGCGACGGACGCGATCATCGCGCCGACCAGGGAGAACCACACCCAGGTGGTCATGTCGCGAGCGTCGAGGAAGAGGATCGAGCAGACCACGGCCAGCGAGGCGCCGGAGTTCACGCCGAGCACGCCGGGGTCGGCCAGCGGGTTGCGGGTCAGCGCCTGCATGAGCGCCCCGGCCAGGCCGAGCGCGGCGCCGACGCAGATGCCGAGCAGCGTGCGCGGCACCCGGAGATCATGCACGACGGAGGCCGTCTCGCCGCCGTCTGGGTGCCAGAACTGCTGCCACACCTCTCCCGGCGGGATGGCCTGCGCGCCGACGGCTAGGCTCAAAGCGCATATAACCCCTAAAACCGCTAGGGAGAGCGCAAGTCCCGTCAACCGCATGAAATCCCTCTCTTTAGGCAAGCCTTACCTTACCTTGAACATTACGGATCTTTGGTCTTAGATTAGGCAAGCCTTACCTAAGAAGGAGAGTGATGGAGTTCCGGGACAGTCATGCGCTCGTCACGGGCGCCGGGCAGGGGATCGGCGCGGCCGTCGCCGGCGAGCTGGCCAGGGCGGGAGCCGCGGTCACGCTCGTCGACGTGGACGCGGACCAGGCCGAGAAGGTCGCCTCCCAGCTACGGTGGGACGGCCTGCGCGCCACCGCGCGCGCCGCCGACGTCAGCGATTCCGCCGCGGTCGAAACGGCGATAGAGGCGGCCGAAACCGAATTCGGCCCCCCAGGCATCGTCGTGAACGTGGCCGGTGTGCTCCACCTCGGACCCGTCGCCGACTTCGCGGACTCCGACTGGGAGCACGTGTTCTCGGTCAACACCCGCGGGGTCTTCCACACCTCCAGGGCCGCCGCCCGCCGGATGATCCCGCACCGCCGGGGCGTGATCATCACGGTCGGCTCGAACGCGGCCCGCGTGCCACGCGCGCACATGGCCGCGTACGCCGCCTCCAAGGCCGCGGCCACCATGTTCACCAAATGCCTCGGCCTGGAACTGGCGCCGTACGGCATCAGGTGCAACGTGGTCGCCCCCGGATCGACGGACACCGCGATGCAGCGCGCCATGAAGGGCGACCCGATCTGGGGCGCGCCCGAGATGTACCGCGTGGGCATCCCGCTCGGCCGGATCGCCGAGCCCGCCGACATCGCCGACGCCGTCATGTTCCTCGCCTCCGACCGGGCGCGGCACATCACCCTGCACGATCTCTACGTGGATGGCGGAGCCTCCCTGTGACCATAGACGAGTTCTTTCTCGCCTCGCCGCGCGGCACCCTGCTCGCCGGTGACATCTACTTCGCCGTGCCGCCCTCGGCCCGCGCGAACGGACTGGCCGACCTGCCGGCCCGGGTGCACGGCGTGCTCGGCGTCGCGCTGGCGGCCGGGCACGACGCGCCGATCGTGGTCGGGGCCATCCCGTTCGCGCCCGACGCGCACGCCCACCTGTTCGTCCCCCAGTGGGTACGCCACGAACCCCCGCTGGCCGGCCGCGAGCACCAGCCGGGACCCACGCTCGACCCGGACGACTCCGAGCAGATCCCGCCGCCGCACGACTACGCCGAGGCCGTGCGCCAGGCCGTCGACCGGCTGCGCGCCGGAGACCTGGACAAGGTCGTGCTGGCCAGGTCGCTGACCGTGCCCTTCGAAGGAGACCTCGCGCCGCTGGTCGCCGCCCTGGCCGAACGCGACCCCACCGGCTACACGTTCGCCGCCGCGCTGCCCGGCGGCCGCACGCTGCTCGGCGCCAGCCCGGAACTGCTCGTCTCGCGCTTCGGCCCGACCGTGGTGGCCAACCCGCTGGCCGGGTCGGTGCCCGCGGACGGCGACCCGACCGCGCTGCTCAGCTCGGCCAAGGACCTGCACGAGCACGCGCTGGTGGTGGACGCGGTCGCGGCGGCGCTGCAGCCGTACTGCGTCAAGCTGGACGTGCCCGAGCGGCCCTCGCTGGTGCGGACGGCGGCCATGTGGCACCTGTCCACCCGCATCACCGGCGAACTGGCCGACCCGGAGACCAGCTCGCTGGCGCTGGCCTGCGCGCTGCACCCGACCCCGGCCGTCTGCGGCACGCCCACCGAGGCGGCCAGGCGGCTGATCGCCGAGCTGGAGCCGTTCGACCGGGGCTTCTACACCGGTCTGGTCGGCTGGCAGGACGCCAAGGGCGACGGCGAGTGGGTGGTGGCGATCCGCTGCGCGGTCGCCGACGGCAGCGCGCTCACCCTGTACGCCGGCGCGGGCATCGTGGCCGACTCCGACCCCGACGCCGAGCTCGCCGAGACCTCGGCCAAGTTCCGCACCGCGCTGGGAGTGCTGCATGTGGCCCGATGACTTCGCCGCCCGCTACCGCGCCGCGGGCTACTGGACCGGGCAGACGTTCGGCGCGTGGCTGCGCGAGCTGGCCGAGGAGCACGGCGAGCGGGAGGCCGTCGACCGGCTGAGCTACGCCGAGCTGGACGCCAGGGCCGACCGGCTGGCCGCCGGGCTGCACGGGCTCGGCCTGCGCCGCGGCGACCGGGTCGTGGTCCAACTGCCGAACGGCACCGCGTTCTTCGAGGTGATCTTCGCGTTGTTCCGGCTCGGCGCGCTGCCGGTCTTCGCGCTGCCCGCGCACCGCGAGAACGAGGTCACCCACCTCGTCACGCACAGCGCGGCCACCGCCTACCTGACCACCCGCGACCTGGAGGTCAAGGTCGAGGTCGGCCAGGTGATCCACGCCGACGAACTGCCGTACGCCGAGCCGATCGAGCTCGACGGCCCCGCCGCGGGCGACGTGGCGTTCCTGCAGCTTTCCGGCGGCAGCACCGGGCTGCCCAAGCTGATCCCGCGCACCCACGACGACTACCTCTACAGCGTCAGGGCCAGCGCCGGGATCTGCGAGCTCGACAGCTCGACCGTCTACCTGTGCGCGCTGCCCGTGGCGCACAACTTCCCGCTCAGCTCGCCCGGCGTGCTCGGCGTGCTGCACGCCGGCGGCCGGATCGTGATGGCGCCCAGGCCCACGCCGGAGACCGCGTTCCCGCTGATCGAGCGGGAGCGGGTGACGATCACCGCGCTCGTGCCGCCGCTGGCGCTGGTCTGGCTGGAGGCCGCCAAGCGCGCACAGCACGACCTGTCGAGCCTGAAGCTGCTGCAGGTGGGCGGCGCGCGGCTGGCCACGGAGGCAGCTCGCCGGGTCGGTCCCGAGCTGGGCTGCCGGCTGCAGCAGGTGTTCGGCATGGCCGAAGGGCTGGTCAACTACACCCGCGCGAACGACCCGGACGAGATCGTGGAGACCACCCAGGGCCGTCCGATCTCGCCCGACGACGAGATCCTGGTCGTGGACGCCCACGACCGGCCCGTCGCCCCCGGCGAGATCGGCCACCTGCTCACCCGCGGCCCGTACACGATCCGCGGCTACTACCGAGACTCCGACCCCGCCGCGTTCACCGCCGACGGCTTCTACCGCACCGGCGACCTGGTGCGGCTGACCCCCACGGGACACCTGGTGGTCGAGGGCCGGGCCAAGGAAGTGATCAACCGGGGCGGCGAGAAGGTGTCGCCAGAGGAGGTCGAGGAGCACCTGCTGGCGCACCCGGCGGTGCGCGACGCGGCCGTCGTCGCCGTGCCCGACCCCTACCTGGGCGAACGCACCCACGCGTTCGTCGTCCCGCTGGGCGAGGCCCCGACGGGCGCCGAGCTCAGGAAGTTCCTGCGGGCCCGCGGGCTGGCCGTGTACAAGCTGCCCGACCGGACGGAGTTCGTCGACGGCTTCCCCGCCACCGGGGTCGGCAAGACCAGCAAGAAGGATCTGCGCGCCGCGCTGCGAGCGCGCCTGGAAGGAGGCATCTGACATGGGCCTGCCCGTCATCGAGCCGTACAGCCTGCCCGCGGAGGCGCCGGCGAGCAAGGTCTCCTGGCCGATCGACCCCGCCAGGGCCGCGCTGCTCGTCCACGACATGCAGAACCACTTCCTGGCCCCGTTCCAGGCCGGGCCCATCCCCGACGTCATCGGCAACATCCAGCAGATCAGGAAGCACTGCGTCGCGCAGGACATCCCGGTCCTGTACTCCGCGCAGCCGGGCGCGCAGCAGCCGAAGCAGCGCGGGCTGCTCACCGACTTCTGGGGCCCCGGGCTCGGCGGCGAGCCGTACGCGGCGGCCATCGTGGACGAGCTCAAGCCGGACGACCCGGACACCGTGCTGACCAAGTGGCGCTACAGCGCGTTCGTCCGCACCGACCTGGCGCACCGGCTGCACGGCCGCGACCAGCTCATCCTGGTCGGCGTGTACGCCCACATCGGCGTGCTGGCCACGGCGCTGGACGCGTTCATGCGCGACATCCAGCCGTTCGTCGTCGCCGACGCGGTGGCCGACTTCTCGCGCGGCCACCACGAATACGCCCTGGACTACGCCTCCCAGCGGTGCGCCCGCGTCGTCACCACCGCGCAGGTCCTGGCATGAGCGCGGTGATGAGCATGGCGGAGTTGCGCGCGCAGGTCGCCGAACTGCTCGGGGACACGCCGGGTGACGACGACGACCTGCTCGACCATGGGATGGACTCGATCAGGCTCATGACGCTGGCCGACCGGCTCGGCCTGGACTTCATGGAGCTGGCCGAACGACCGACGCTGCGGGCGTGGGGAGAGCTGATCCGTGGTTGACGCCCTGTCGCCCGCCCAGCTCGGCATCTGGACCGGGCAGGCGCTCGATCCGGGCAACCCCGCCTACAACGCGGGGGAGTACGTCGAGATCCGCGGGCCGTTCGACGCCGGCCGGTTCGAGCGCGCCCTGCGCGCGGCGATCGGCTCGGCCGAGGCGCTGCACGCCAGGTTCCCCGGCGCGGGCACGCAGGTCGTCGACGTCGACGACGATTGGCCGCTGCACCGGCCGCAGGTCGCCACGCGGGCCGAGGCCGAGGCGTGGATGCGCGCCGACCTGGACACCGTGGTGAACCTGGCGGAGGGGCCGCTGTTCGGCCAGGCGCTGTTCCGCCTCGGTCCCGAGCTGCACCTGTGGTACCAGCGTATCCACCACATCGCCGCGGACGGCTACGCGTTCGCGCTGCTGGCCAAGCGGGTGGCCGACCTGTACAGCGAGCGTCCGGCGGCCGGGTTCGGCGCGTTCGGCCCGGTGCTCGCCGAGGCCGCCGCCTATGCGGGCGCCGACGGGCAGCGCGAGCGCGACCGCGCGTTCTGGCTGGAGCGCTGCGCGGACCTGCCCGTGCCGCCGCTGCTCGCCCCGCCCGCCCCCGTCGGCAGGCGGGTGCTGCGCCGCACGGTCGAGCTGCCCGGACGGGTCGCGCCGGACGTGCTGGCCGCCGTCACCGCCGCCTACCTGCATCGCAGGACCGGCGCCGGGGAAGCGGTGCTCGGGCTGCCGGTGATGAACCGGCTCGGCTCGGCGGCGATCAAGGTGCCGTGCATGGCGATGAACATCGTGCCGCTGCGCGTCCCGGTGCCCGCCGGGGCGAGTTTGACCGGGCTGGCCGCGCACGTGACGGCCGAGCTCGCGGCCGGCCGGCCGCACCACCGCTACCGCTACGAGTGGCTGCGCCGCGATCTGCGGCTGGTCGGCGGGGAACGCCGGTTGTTCGGGCCGGTGGTGAACGTGCTGCCGTTCGGCACGGCACTGCGCTTCGGCGCGGCGGCGGGAGGGGCGGTGGGAACCGTGCACAGCGTGTCGGCCGGTCCGGTGGAGGACCTGTCGATCGCGGTGTCGGAGCGCGGCGGCTCCTTCCGCGCCGAGTTCGACGCCAACGCGGCGGCGTACGCGCCGGCCGAGCTGGACGCGCACGCCGAAGGCTGGCTGGACCTGCTCACCGAGCTGACCGCCGACCCTGACCGCCCGCTGTCCGTCCGCCCGCCGTCCCTCGGGTCGCCGTTCCTCGGGTCGCCGGGCGTCCGGGTGCTCGACGGCGGGCCGCTGCCGGTGCCCGCCGTGCCCGTGCGGACCCTGATCGAAGGACAGGCGGCGGCCCGTCCGCACGCCGTCGCGGTCGAGCTGGAAGGACGCCGGCTCACCTACCGCGAGCTGCTGGAGTCGGCCAGGTCCTTCGCCGGGCGGGTCTCCGGGGCGGCCATGGTGGCCGTCATGCTGCCCAGGGGGTTCGAGGCGATCACCGCGATCGTCGGTTCCGTGCTGGCCGGGGCCGCGTACCTGCCCGTCGACCCGGCCTGGCCGGCCGCCAGGATCGAGGCCGTGCTCGCCGACGCCCGTCCCGACGCGCTGGTCACCGCCGACGGGATCGAGCGGAGGGGAGGCACGCGGCGCGAGCCCGGCCTCGCCTACGTCATGTACACCTCGGGCTCCACCGGCCGGCCCAAGGGCGTGGCGGTCGGGCACGAGGCGCTGGCCCACTTCGTCGCCGGGGCCACGGTCACGTACGGGCTGCGGGCCGAGGACCGGGTGCTGCAGTTCGCGCCGCTGCACTTCGACGCGTCCGTCGAGGAGATCTTCCTGACCCTGTGCGCGGGCGCCACGCTGGTGCTGCGCACCGAGGAGATGATCCAGTCCGTGCCCCGGCTGCTGCAGGCGTGCGGCGACCTCGGCGTGAGCGTGCTCGACCTGCCCACCGCGTTCTGGCACGAGGTGGCGTACGCGCTGTCCACCGGGACGGCGACGCTGCCCAGGACGCTGCGCACGGTCATCATCGGCGGCGAGGCCGCGCTGCCCGAACGGGTGGCTCGCTGGCACGCGGCGGCCGGCTCCGTGCGGCTGTTCAACACCTACGGGCCCACCGAGGCCACCGTCGTGGCCACGGTCGCCGAACTGGTTCCAGGCGACCAGGACGCGCCCATCGGCCGTCCGCTGCCCGGCGTGCGCTGCCTGGTCGACGACGGCGAGCTGGTGCTCATGGGCGGCGGGCTGGCCCGCGGCTACCTGGACGCGCCCTTCGCCGAGATCGGCGGCGAGCGGGCCTACCGCACCGGCGACCGGGTCCGGGTGCGGGCCGACGGCCGGCTCGTCTACCTGGGACGGATCGACGACGAGTTCAAGATCAGCGGGCACCGGGTGGACCCGGCCGAGATCGAGGTCGCCCTGCTGCGTCACCCGTCGGTACGCGCGGCCGCGGTCGTCGGCGAGGTCAGGGAGAGCGGCGTCAGGCACCTGACCGCCCACGTCGTGCCCGCGGGTGAGGTCAGCGCCGCCGAGCTGCGCGGGCACCTGGCCGGGCTGCTGCCCGCCGCGGTGATCCCGGCCGGCTACGTCTTCGCCGCCGAGCTGCCGCGCACCACGTCGGGCAAGATCGACCGGGCCGCGTTGCGTGCCACGCGCGCCCCGGCCACGCCGGTGGCGGACGGTCTTGTCGGCGTCGTGCTCGGGATCTGGTCCGATGTGCTCGGCGTGACCGACATCTCTCCCGAGTCGGACTTCTTCCAGCTCGGCGGGCACTCGCTGCAGACGATCCAGGTCGTCACCAGGCTCGCCGCCGAGCTGGGCAGGGAGGTGCCCGCCGCGCTGCTGTTCCAGCACCCCACGGCCGCGGCACTGGCCGGCGCGCTCACCTCGCACGCCCCGGCCATGACCTCAGCCGGCACCTCGGCCGTCACCCCGGCCGTCGCTGGGGCCGAGCACGTGCGTGACGCGGTGCTCCCGCCCGACGTGCTGCCCAGGGCGGTGCCGTCGGGCCGGCCGCCGACGTACCTGCTCACCGGCGCGACCGGGTTCGTCGGCGCGCACCTGCTGGCCGAGCTGCTGTCGGCCACCGAGGCCAGGATCGTCTGCCCGGTACGCGCCGCCGACGAGCCCTCCGGGCTGCGCAGGCTGGCCGAGAGCCTGGCCGACCAGGGCCTGCCCGGCATCCCGCGCGACCGGGTCCGAGCCGTGCCCGCCGACCTGGCCGCCTCCGACCGGCTCGGCGATGGCCTGCTCGGAGACGGCCTGCTCGGCGACGGCCTGGAGGTCGAGACGGTCTTCCACAACGCCGCCGTGGTCAGCGTGACCCGCGCCTACCGCAGCCTGCGGGCGGTCAACGTCACCGCCACGCTCGACCTGCTCAGGCTCGGCGTCCCGGTCCACTACGTGTCGACCCTGGCCGTGGCCCCGGCCGGCCCGGACGTCCCCGAGGAGTTCTTCCCCGCCCACGACGGGCTGGACGACGGCTACCGTCAGAGCAAGTGGGCGGCCGAAGAGCTGGTCAGGCAGGCCGGCGAACGCGGCATCAGGACCGCGGTGCACCGCCTGGGCCGGGTCGTCGGCGCCCCCGAGCACGGCTACGTCAACCCGAACGACCTGTTCTGGCGCATCCTGCGGGCCGGCGTCCCCGCGGGCGTGCTGCCCGACCTGGACGTGGCCGAGCCGTGGACCCCCGTCGACTACGCCGCCGCGACCATCGTCGCGCTGGCCGGGCAGGGCGCGACCGGCGTGCACAACCTGGCCCCGCTGCCGCCCACCGGCCTGCGCCAGGCCATGGGCTGGGCCCGCGAGTACGGCTACCGGCTCAGCGCCGTGCCCGTCGCTGAATGGGTCGAGCGCGTCAGGGACGGCGACGCCGACTCCGCCGCCACCGCCGCGTTCTTCGACCTGGCCGCGGGCCCGCCGGCCGAGCTGGGCACGGTACGCGGCGAACGGGCCGCGGCCGCGGGAACGCGGTGCCCGTCCATCGGCCGGGACACGATGCACCGATATCTGGACCACTGCGTGAAAACCGGCCTGCTCCCCAGGCCGACGCTCGCGAAGGGAACCGAATGCTGACCATCACGTCCCGCGTGGAGACCGACCGCGCCACGCGCTACCTGGTCCAGCTCTGCAAGCACTTCGCCCGCAAGGTGCCCGCCGAGTGGACCGACGAGGAGGGCACGGCCAGCTTCGACTGGGGCACGTGCGTGATGCGCGCCGACGCCGACGCGCTGAGCATCCACGTGGCGGCGCCGGACGAGGAGGCGCTGGGCCGGGTCAGGTACGTGGTGACCGACCACCTGGAGCGCTTCGGCGCCCGCGACAACCTGGTGGTCAGCTGGAGCGAGGCCCAGCCGGCCCACTGACGCGCGGTGCGGCCGCGCCCGTCAGGACGCGGCCCACCATCCGGGCGTACATGCGGCCGGGGCTGGGGGCATGAGTCAGGAAGCCGGGCAACATCGGCAGTTCCCTGGCGAACGGCTCCAGCCGCTCGTACAGCGCGTCGGCATCGACCGGGCGGTCGTCCGGCTGTTTCTCCAGCAGCTCGGCCAGCAATGCCTCCAGCGGGCCGGGCAGCCCGGGAATGGCCGGCGGCCGCTCCTTGACCTGCTTCTCGAAGACCACGTAGTCGGTGGGGCCGGTGAACAGCTGCTCGCCGGTCAGCATCTCGTGCAGCACGCAGCCCAGCGAGTACAGGTCGCTGCGCGGCTCGGCGATGCCGTGCTGGATCTGCTCGGGCGCCATGTACGCGGGCGTGCCCAGGATCTGCCCGATCCTGGTGAACGTGGTCACGTCGGCGTCGCGCAGCAGGGCCAGGCCGAAGTCCAGCACCTTCACGCTGCCGTCCGGGCAGAGCATGAGGTTGGTCGGCTTCAGGTCGCGGTGGCAGATCGACAACGTGTGCGCGGCCGACAGCACCGCGCACGCCTGCGCGGCGATCGCCGCCGCCCACGCGACCGGCAGCGGGCCGTGCTCGCTGACCACGTCGGCCACCGTGACGCCCTCGATGAACTGCATCACCTGGTAGAGCCGCTGCTCGTGGGTGCCGAAGTCGTACAGGACGGGCGCGCCCGGATGCTCCAGCCTGGCCAGGATGCGGGCTTCCCTGATGAACCGGCGTTCCAGCTCCTGGTCAGGGCCGCTGGGCAGGCGCAGCAGCTTCACCGCCACCCGGCGGTCGAGATGGCGGTCGTGGCCGGCGTAGACCGCCCCCATGCCGCCCTGACCGAGCGGGAGGTCGTCGAGCACATAGCGGTCGCCGATGACCATTCGCCCCTCCCCGCAGCCTTTCGGAAAAAACTACACCGTCAGGCCGCGAGGGAGTGCCGCCCTCACGGGGTGAGCGGGTGCAGGTGGCCGTCGGCCAGACCGTCGAGGCCGAGCCTGATCAAGGTCTGGCCGAGCGCCGCGGTCTCGCGCAAAGCGTCCTCCAGCGCGGCGAGCTGCCTGAACGCCTCGCCGTACGCCTTCTGCTCCTTCAGCGACAGCCGCGGCAGCCGGGTGCGGCGCACGTCGAACCTGCTGGAGCCGGACGTGGCGCGGCTGCCCGCGGCCCGCAGGTAGCCGGCCAGGAAGTCGGGGTCGAGCCGGCGCGCGTCGACCCGGTAGAGGGTCAGGTGCGGGCCGAGCACCGCGCCGCCCTCGTCGATCACCCGCACGCTCGAATACGACGCCACCACGTCGCCGGGACGCACGGTGACCAGGCTCTGCTGTGCCGACGCCAGCCCGGACGGCGCGGTGCCGTGGGCGATGTCGTCGGCCGTCAGCACCGGCAGGTCGCCGCCGCCGACGACCATCCTGGGCGGCGCCAGCACGGCGATGACCAGGCCCTCCTTGATCAGGTCGCCGACCGTGGTGACGGGCTGGTCGAGCGGCTGGTCGAGGACCTTCAGGTCGGGCGGCACCGCCGCCGCGGCCAGGAAGCGGTCGCGGGCCTCGGCGAAGGCCCGGCCGAGGTCGTCGCGGCGCTGGTGCCTGGCCGGGGTCATGTCGACCTCGTCGGCGAGCAGGTCGATGATGCGCACGGTCTGCTCGGAACGGTCCTCCAGGTACGCCTGCCAGGCCGGCTCGACCGCCGCCAGGTTCGCCCCGGCGTCGAGGATCAGCACCTCGGACGGCGGCCGCTCACCCGCGGCGGGACGGCGCAGCAGCCACAGGTCCGAGCCCGGCAGCGCCACCACCGCCCGCAGCGCCCCGGCCCGCAGCAGGTTGGCCCTGATGCGCCGGCCGGCCTTGCGGCTGGCCGCGGCGGGCGGCATCAGGATGGCGACCAGGCCGCCCGGCCTGACGTGGGTCAGGCAGTGTTGCACCCAGGCCAGCTCGGGCTCGCCGCGCGGCGGCAGGCCGTATTCCCAGCGTGGGTCGCCGGTCAGCTCCTCGTAGCCCCAGGCCCGCTCGTTGAACGGCGGGTCGCACACCACCGCGTCGGCCCGCTCGCCGGGGAAGCCGTCGTGCCGCATCGCGTCGCCGGGGAGGACGGCCGCCTCGACGCCGCGCAGCCGCAGTCTGGCCGCGGCGATGGCGGCCGAGGTCTCGCTCAGCTCCTGCCCGAGCACCCGGAACCGGGTTTCGCCGCCGGCCGCGCGCTCGGCCGGGCCCGGGGCGGCGAGCAGCAGGGTGCCGACGCCGCAGGCCGGGTCGAGGATCGTGGTCGCGCCGGCGGCCACGAGCCGGACCATCAGCTCGGCGACGTCCTCCCGCGTGACCGAGAGCTGCCTGGAGTGCGATTCGAGGTATCTCTCGACCAGGAACTCGTAGGCGGTGCGCGGGTCGTGCCGCTCGGCCAGTTCCAGCACGAGCGAGGCGGACTCGGCGTCAAGCTCGCCGTCGCCGGTGGTCAGCAGCAGCCCGGCCTGGGCGACGAGCTCGCCCAGCCGCAGATCGCCCGCGGCCTTCAGCCGCTGCCACACCCGATCTCCCAGGGAGACCTGGTAAGACTTCCCGTAGCGCCGCAGCCAGGTCTCGACCTGGCGCAGCGAGAACAGCGGCTGGTTGGCGGTGCCGCCGATGGGGTGCGGGAAGTCGTCATGGCGGCGGCGCCAGTTGCTCACCGCGGCACGCCCGACACCGGCGAGCCGGGCGATGTCCCCGGCGTTGACGGTCGGGTCGTGGCTCATGAAGCCCACAGTAGTTCACAAGAGTCTTCAGCGCATCTGCTTGTGAAGTCTTTCAACCAATGATTTACTGCAGGGTATGAAGCACAACATCCGCTATGCCGCCGGATCAGATGTGGGCCGCCGCAGGGAGCAGAACGAGGATTCGGGCTACGCGAGCGGCCGCTTGCTGGTGGTGGCTGACGGGATGGGTGGTCACGCGGCAGGCGAGCTGGCGAGTTCCGCCGCGATCGCCGTGATGCGCGAGCTGGATGCCACGCTTCCCGAGACGGGCGCGGACCTGGAGGCCGCGCTGGAAGGCGCCGTGCACGAGGCGGCCCGCAGGCTGGTCGAGCTGGCCGAGATCGACCCCGCGCGCAGGGGCATGGGAACCACGGTGACCGCCATGCTCTGGGACGGCTACCGCTTCGCCCTGGCTCATCTCGGTGACTCCCGCGGATATCTGCTTCGCGACGGCGCGCTCTATCAGATGACCAAGGATCACACACTCGTGCAGTCGATGGTGGACGAAGGCCGGATAACGGAAGACCAGGCCGCCGTCCATCCCCGGCGGTCGATGGTGTTGCGGGTGCTGGGCAGCGAGGGCAGGGCCGAGCCTGACATGGCGCTGCGCGAGGCCGAGCCTGATGACCGCTACCTCCTCTGCTCCGACGGGCTCACGACGGTGCTCGGGCCCGAGATCCTGCACGAGGTGCTGACCACGGTGGCAGACCCCGCGGCGGCCGTCCAGAGACTGATCGACCTGGCCAACGAGGGCGGCTCGCCCGACAACGTGACGGTGATCGTCGCCGATGCCGTCGCGCCCGGGATGGGCGAGGTCGTCATCTACCGCGTCGGCGCCGGCTCCTAGCGAGAATAGTAGGACGTCTCACGCGTCCCAGGAGTCACATAGCCGAAATCTAAGCTCATAGCAAGACATTTTCCCGGTGTTCTGGGCAATTTCCCGATTTGACGACTACAGTCCATCGTGGTTTGCCGGTTATCTGGGAGGAGTCACCCTGGACCCGATCGCGGACGCGCTGCTGAAAAGGGCGCAACAGGAACTCGGCTACAAGGAGAAGCTCGGCCAGTTCACCAAGTTCGGCCAGTGGTACGCGGATCGCGTTCAGGACACCCAGTACAAGAACGCTCCCTGGTGCGACATGTTCATCGCCTGGGCGGCCGACAAGGCCGGAGTCGGCGACTACGTCGGCCAGTTCGCCTGGACACCCTCCCATGCGGCCTGGTTCAGGAAGCAGGGCGCCTGGACGCAACAGCCCGAGCCCGGAGCCCTGGTCTTCTTCGACTGGCAGGGCGGCAAGAGCTACAAGGGCGTCGACCACGTGGGCATCGTGGAGAAGGTCCAGGGAAAGAAGATCCACACGATCGAGGCCAACGTGGACCGCGTCTGGCTCAAGCGCAAGGTCCGCGAGACCGAGAAGGTCGTCGGCTACGGACTGCCGCGCGTGGTCAAGGCCAACGTCGGCGCGGTGGAGATCCGCACGACCGAGCAGCCGTTCCCGGCCGCGCCGCGTGCCGACGTCCCGCGCAGCTCGCCTTTAGACGTGCTCGGCACCCCTCCGGCCCTGCTCGCGGCCATGGTGCTGGTGACGATCGCGCTCTCCATCCGTGTCACCGGCCGCCGTCGCGGCACCCACCGCCGCTTCGCCTGGCCGTGGAACGCGCCAAGCGGCAAACGGCCTGCCACCTCGCCGAGCGGCAAACGCCCGGCGACCGCGCCGGACGGCAGGCGACCCGCGGCGGGCGGCGAGCCCCGGGTTCCGGCCCGGCCCGCCAGGACGCCCGTGCCGCCGGGGCAGGAACGGGTCCCCGCGGGCGCGGGAACCGCCGCCACCAGGCACGCCGGCTCGACCCGGCACGCCACGCGCACCAGGCGCAGACCGTACGAGACGCCGGACTGACCTCGGAACCGCCGGGTCAGACCGTGAGGTCGATGACCACCTTGACGTCGTCGTCGCCGTGCGCGAAGGCGTCCTCGGCGCGCTCCAGCGGCACCCGCCGGGTGATCAAACGTTCCAGCCAGCCGAGATCGGCCTTGGCCAGCGCGTCGGCCGCGGCCCTGAAGTGGCGCAGGTTGGCGTTGACGCTGCCGAAGACGGCGTCGTTCTCCAGCACGATGTCCCGGTTGATCAGGCCGCCGTCGACCCGGTGCGTGCGCCCCTGGGACGCCAGACCGGCCAGGCACACCACGCCCGCGGCCGCGGTGGTCGTCATCGAGGCCAGGACCAGCTCGCCGACGCCGGTGCACTCGACGATGATGTCGGGCGGGTCGTCGTGGAAGTCGTCCAGGTTCGAGGCCGCGTGGTACGTGGCGCCCAGATCGGCCACCAGGGCCGGCTTGCGCCCTTCGGCGACCCGGTCGAGCACGTGCACCTCCAGCCCCCGCTGCACCCCCAGCAGCGCGGCCAGCAGCCCGATCGGCCCGGCGCCCGTCACGAGCACGGTACGCGGCTCGAACCAGGCCCGCGCCCCGATGCGCTCGATGTGGTCCCACGCCTTGGCCACCACCGAGGTGGGCTCGACCAGCATGCCCACCGATTCCAGCGACGGGTCGAGCTTGACCGCGTAACCGGCTTCGACGACCCAGCGTTCGCTGGCGTACCCGTCGATCTCCTTGATGCCGCGCTCGGTGTAGCGGCCGTTGCGGCACATGTCGAACTCGCCGTGCGCGCAGGCGCCGCACGGCACCGGGTCGGGGCGCCGTACCACGCCCACCACCAGGTCGCCGACGGAGTACGCCGAGCCGTCGGGCACCTCGAGCACCCGGCCGAGCGATTCGTGCCCGATGACCATGCGGCTCTTGCCCGGCGGTGCCCAGCCGTAGTCGGCGGACTCCAGTTCCCTGTCGGTGCCGCAGATGCCCAGGGCCACCCCCTGGACGAGCAGGTCACCGTTCTTCCGCTCAGGATCGGGAATCTCCTCGACCTTGAGCGTCCCCTTCTTACCGGGCTCAAACGTCAGCGCACGCATTGCCCTCACCCCCTGGGGCGGTTCCTACCCACCGGAAGCCCTTGGGAATTAATAGGACGTCCTAGTATCTTCGGTAGTGAGGCCCCTCACAAAGGAGTGATCAGGCGTGCACGTACCGGTGAACCCCGTGCGTTTCGTGACCGCCGCCGCGTTGTTCGACGGACACGACGCGGCGATCAACATCATGCGGCGCATTCTCCAGTCGCAGGGGGCCGAGGTGATCCATCTCGGGCACAACCGGTCCGTCGACGAGATCGTCACGGCCGCCATCCAGGAGGACGCGCAGGGCGTGGCCATCAGCTCCTACCAGGGCGGCCACGTAGAGTTCTTCTCCTACCTGGTGGACCTGCTGCGCGAACGCGGCGCGGGCCACGTCAAGGTGTACGGCGGCGGTGGCGGCGTCATCGTCCACGAGGAGATCGAGCTGCTGCACTCCCGCGGCGTCACCCGGATCTTCTCGCCCGAGGACGGCCAGCGGCTCGGCCTGCCCGGCATGATCAACGAGCTCATCGCGGAGTGCGACGTCGCGCTCGACGGCGTGCCGCCGGTCGAGGCGGTGATCTCCGGCGACCAGGCCGCGCTGGCCCGCGCGATCACCCTGCTGGAATCCGGCCACGCCCCCGCCGACCTGCTCGACGGGCTGCGCGCGGGCGCCTTCGACCGGGTCGCGCCCGTGCTGGGCATCACCGGCACCGGCGGTTCGGGCAAGTCGTCGCTCACCGACGAGCTGGTGCGCCGGCTGCGCGTGGACAACGACGACAAGCTGCGCATCGCGATCATCGCGATCGACCCCACCCGCAGGCGCGGCGGCGGCGCGCTGCTCGGCGACCGCATCAGGATGAACAGCCTGGGCCCGCAGACCTACTTCCGCTCCCTGGCCACCAGGGGCGCGGCCAACGAGGTGCCCGCCTGCCTCGACGACGTGATCATCGCCTGCCGGGCGGCCGGCTACGACCTGGTCGTGGTGGAGACGCCGGGCATCGGGCAGGGCGACGCGGGCATCGTCCCGCACGTGGACGTGCCGATCTACGTCATGACCCCCGAGTTCGGCGCGGCCTCGCAGCTGGAGAAGATCGACATGCTCGACTTCGCCGAGGCCGTGGTGATCAACAAGTACGAGCGCCGCGGCGCCGAGGACGCCCTGCGCGACGTGCGCCGCCAGCTCGTGCGCAACCGCGAGGCGTTCGGCGTCTCGCCCGAGGACATGCCGGTCTTCGGCACCATCGCGGCCCGCTACAACGACGCCGGGGTGACCGCGCTCTACCAGTACCTCAAGGGGCTGCTCGCGGAGAAGGGCATGCCGGCCGGGCCCGGGCTGCTGCCGCAGGTCGGCACCCGCACGTCGCAGGCGTCGGCGGCGATCGTGCCGCCGAACAGGATCCGCTACCTGGCCGAGATCGCCGAGAGCGTACGCGGCTACCACGAGGAGACGCTCGCCCAGGCCGAGGTGGCGCGCCGCCGTCAGCAACTCGCCGCCGTCCAGTCCCTGCTCACCGGGGGCACGGCGGGGGAGGCGAGCCAGGCGCCCACGCCCGGCGTGCTGACCGCGGGCGTCCCCGAGCCCGGCGCCGACAGGCACGAGGCCGGGCCGGGCGGCGACGGCCGGGTCGCCGAACTGCTCGACCGGGCCGAGCGGGAGCTGAGCGACGAGAGCAGGCACCTGCTCGACACCTGGCCCGCGATCAAGGAGCGCTACCAGGCCGACGAGCTGGTGGTGCAGGTCCGCGACCGGGAGATCCACACCCCGCTGTGGCGCGAGACCCTGTCGGGCAACCGCATCCCGCGCG
Organism: Nonomuraea antri; assembly: GCF_013283785.1. Classification (GTDB taxonomy): domain Bacteria; phylum Actinomycetota; class Actinomycetes; order Streptosporangiales; family Streptosporangiaceae; genus Nonomuraea; species Nonomuraea antri. The sequence goes on along the minus strand of NZ_JABCPZ010000018.1, from coordinate 45,965 downwards.
TGGCCCTGCCCCGCTACACCGACCACGGCGAGCTGCTGCGCTTCCTGCGCAGCGAGAACCTGCCCGGTGCGTTCCCGTTCACCGCGGGCGTCTTCTCCTTCAAGCGCGACGATGAAGACCCGACCAGGATGTTCGCCGGCGAGGGCGACCCGTTCCGCACGAACCGGCGCTTCAAGCTGCTGTCGGAGGGCCAGCCGGCGACCAGGCTCTCGACCGCGTTCGACTCGGTGACGCTGTACGGCAACGACCCCGACCTGCGGCCCGACATCTACGGAAAAGTCGGCACCTCGGGGGTCTCGATCGCGACGCTCGACGACATGAAGGTGCTCTACGACGGCTTCGACCTGTCGGCGCCCAACACGTCCGTGTCGATGACCATCAACGGCCCGGCCCCCACCATCCTAGCCTTCTACCTCAACGCCGCCGTCGACCAGGCCATGGAGCGCTTCCACGCCGAGCACGGGCGCGTGCCCGACGAGGCCGAGGCCCGCGAGCTGCGCGCCCGCACGCTGGGCACGGTCAGGGGCACGGTGCAGGCCGACATCCTGAAAGAGGACCAGGGCCAGAACACCTGCATCTTCTCCACCGAGTTCTCGCTGCGGATGATGGCCGACATCCAGGAGTGGTTCATCAGGAACGGGGTCAGGAACTTCTACTCGGTCTCGATCTCCGGCTACCACATCGCCGAGGCCGGGGCCAACCCGATCAGCCAGCTCGCCTTCACCCTCGCCAACGGCTTCACGTACGTGGAGGCGTACCTGGCCAGGGGCATGAAGGTGGACGACTTCGCGCCGAACCTGTCGTTCTTCTTCTCCAACGGCATGGACCCCGAGTACAGCGTGCTCGGCCGGGTGGCCCGCCGCATCTGGGCCGTGGCCATGCGCGAGCGCTACGGCGCGGGCGAGCGCTCGCAGAAGCTCAAATACCACATCCAGACCTCGGGCCGGTCGCTGCACGCCCAGGAGATGGACTTCAACGACATCCGCACCACCCTGCAGGCCCTGATCGCGATCTACGACAACTGCAACAGCCTGCACACCAACGCCTACGACGAGGCCGTCACCACGCCGTCGGCCGAGTCGGTGCGGCGGGCCATGGCGATCCAGCTCATCATCAACCGCGAGTGGGGCCTGGCCAGGAACGAGAACCCGCTGCAGGGCTCGTTCATCATCGACGAGCTGACCGACCTGGTGGAGGAGGCGGTGCTGCGGGAGTTCGAGCGCATCTCCGACCGCGGCGGCGTGCTCGGCGCGATGGAGACCGGCTACCAGCGCGGCAAGATCCAGGACGAGTCCATGCTGTACGAGGTGCGCAAGCACGACGGCTCGCTGCCCATCATCGGCGTCAACACGTTCAGGAACCCGGCGAACGGCGACCAGTCCCAGCCGCACAAGCTGGAGCTGGCCAGGGGCACCGAGGAGGAGAAGCGCTCGCAGCTCGACCGCCTGCACGCCTTTCACGAGCGCAACCGGGCCGAGGCCCCCGCCGAGCTGGCCCGGCTGCGCGAGGTCGCGATGTCGACGGGCAACGCGTTCGAGGTGCTGATGGAGGCGGCCAGGGTCTGCTCGCTCGGCCAGATCACCGACGCCCTGTTCGAGGCGGGCGGCCAGTACCGGCGCAACGTCTGAGCCGCGGCGGGCGCGGCGGCTGAGGCCCGGGCACACCGTCCGGGCCTCGGTCTGGCGGGCTACCGTCACGGCGGGTTTTCGCCAGCGGGATCATCTTTTCCCGTCCTGACAAAGCCGGTGAAATCCGTGTCATGCCCCTCAATTCTCCCGCCAGGAAGCTGACCGGCGTGCTCGCCGCGGCTCTCGCGGCGACAGGTCTGGCCGCGCCGCCGGCGGCCCACGCGGACGCGCGGGAACCCGCGCCGCCACCCGCATCGCAGTACACACTCACGCTGCTCACCGGCCACCGCGTGCACTACGTGGACGGCCCCGGCGAGCAGGACTCGATCACCGTGGACCGCCCGGCGGGCTCCCAGGGCGGCGTGCAGATCCAGCAGGCCGGCGGCGACGTCTACGTGGTCCCGGACGAGGCCGAGCCGCTGATCGCGGCCGAGCGGCTGGACCGGCGGCTGTTCAACATCACCGACCTGGTCGAGATGGGCTACGACGACGCCCGCTCCGACGGCCTGCCGGTCATCGCCGCCTACGAGGGACCGGCCCCGCGCTCGGCCCCGGCCGGCGCGCGGGTGGTGCGCCCGCTGCCCAGCGTCAAGGGCGCCGCCCTGTCGGTGGGCAGGGACCGCTCGTTCTGGACCTCCGTCGCCGGAGACCGGGCCAGGCTCGCCCCCGGCTACACCCGCGTCTGGCTGGACGCCAAGGCCAGGGCCACGCTGAAGGAGAGCGTCCCGCAGGTGGGCGCGCCGCGGGCGTGGGCGGCCGGGCTCGACGGCTCCGGCGTGAAGGTGGCGGTGCTCGACACCGGCATCGACGCCGGGCACCCCGACTTCGCCGGTCAGATCGTCGAGACCACCAGCTTCGTGCCCGGCGAGGAGGTCAAGGACGTCAACGGCCACGGCACGCACGTCGCCTCCACGGTCGCGGGCACCGGCGCGGCCTCGGGCGGGGAGAACAAGGGCGTGGCGCCCGGCGCGGACCTGGTCATCGGCAAGGTGCTCGGCGACGACGGCTACGGCCAGGAGTCGTGGATCATCGCCGGCATGGAGTGGGCCGCGACCAAGGCCAAGATCGTCAGCATGAGCCTGGGCAGCAACGTCCCCGACGGTGGCGCCGACCCGATGGCGCAGGCCGTGGACACGCTGTCCGAGCAGCACGGCGCGCTGTTCGTGATCGCCGCGGGCAACAGCTACGGCGAGGGCACGATCGGCGCCCCAGGCTCGGCCGCCTCGGCGCTGACCGTGGGCGCGGTGGACAAGTCGGACCGGCGGGCCGCGTTCTCCAGCATGGGGCCGCTCGCCCGCACGTACGGCCTCAAGCCGGACATCTCCGCCCCCGGCGTGGCGATCAACGCCGCGCACTCGTCGTTCAACACCGAGGCGACCGGGCCGTACTGGAAGCTCAACGGCACCTCGATGGCCACCCCGCACGTCGCGGGCGCGGCGGCGATCCTCGCCCAGCGCCACCCCGGCTGGAGCGGGCGGCAGCTCAAGGACGCGCTCATGAGCTCGGCCAAGCCGCTCGACCACACCCCGTTCGAGCAGGGCGTGGGCCGGCTCGACGTGGCCGCGTCCGTCGCCGCCACGGTCACCGCGACCGGCTCGGTGCCGACCGCGTTCTACGACTGGCCGCACGCCGCCGGCGACCCCAAGGCCGAGCGCACGATCGTCTACCGCAACGACGGCGACGCCGAGGTGGCGCTGAACCTGGCCGTCACCGGCTCGACGGCGGCCACGCTGTCGGCCCAGCAGGTCACGGTGCCCGCGCGCGGCACGGCCGAGGTGACGCTGAGCGTCGACCCGGCCGCGCTCACGCCCGGCACCAAAACCTCCGGCGTGGTGACCGCCACCGCCGGCCAGAGCGTGGTGCGCACCGCGTTCGGCGCGGTCAAGGAGCGCGAGCTCTACGACCTGACGCTGAAGCTGCGCGACAGGGACGGCAAGCCGGCCGCCGGCCGGGTCGTGCTGGCCGCCTTCGACGGCACGATGTTCCCCTACGACGTCGACGGCGAGCGCACGCTGCGCCTGCCGCCCAGCACGTACATGGCGTACTCGCTGCTGGAGGTGGCCGGCGAGCGGGCCGACGCGCGCGGCATGGCGCTGCTGGTCGACCCCGAGACCGTGCTGGACGAGAACGCCGAGATCGTCCTGGACGCGAGCAAGGCCAGGCCGGCCCGCGTCACCACGCCCAAGCAGAGCGAGATCAGGCAGCTCCACCTGGACTTCTTCCGCGGCGTGCCCGACCAGAAGGGCATCAGGCTCGGTTACGTGGTGCCCATCTGGTACGAGAGCGTCTACGTCTCGCCGACCGAGCCGGTCACCAAGGGCTCGTTCGACTACGTGACCCGCTGGCGGGCCGGTGAGCCGGCCATCACGCTCGACGCGCCGGGACGTCCGGAGCTGGTGGCCTACCCGCAGGGCGGCGGCACGCTCACCGACGGCCGCTCGCTGCTGCGCTCGGTCGCCGCGGGCAAGGGCGCGGCGGGGGACTACGCGGGCATCGACGCCAAGGGCAAGGCCGTCGTCGTGACGCGCAGCGCGGAGGTTTCCGCCGCCGAGCGGGCCGCGCAGGCCGTCGCGCACGGCGCCGCGCTGCTGGTGGTCGTCAACGACCAGCCGGGACGGCTCTACGAGAGCTACGGCGAGAACCTGCCCATCCCGATCGCGCTGGTCTCGCGCGACAGCGCCGCCGGGCTGGCGAACACGCTGCTCACGGTCGAGCAGAACCGCTACCCCGCCTACCTGTACGACCTGGCGGACGTGCACAAGGGCGCCGTCCCGGACAAGGACCTCGTGCACCGGCCCCGCGACCTGGCCAGGATCGACGCGGTCTACCGCGGCGGCATCGCGGGCCAGGAGGGCGGCGGCTTCCGCTACCTGCTGATGGACGGCTGGGGCCCGGCGTTCGGCTTCCCCGAGCGCGAGTACTTCCCCGCCGAGCGCACCGAGTACGTCACCCCCACCAGCGGCTTCACCTGGTACGACAACCACACCATCGGCTACGGCGAGCAGGACGACTGGGAGATGCGGGCCACGCCGCAGACCTACCGTCCCGGCCAGCGGGCCAGGCAGGAGTGGTTCGGCCCGGTGGTGCGCCCCAGGCTGGGCACCGGCTACTGGGGTCCGTTCCGCCAGCCCAACCACACGATGCAGTTCAACATCCCGCCGCTGTCCGACGGCTCGCCCGGGCACTCCGGCGGTGGCGGCGACGAGTACGCCACCATGGCGATCGCCGTCTACCAGGGCGACAAGCTGCTCAAGCAGGCCAAGGGCCGGGCCACGGCGGTGTGGAGCGGCGTGGGTCCCGAGTCCGCGCCGTACCGGGTGGTGCTCGACGTGAACAGGGACCCGGCCCGCTGGGCGACCTCCACACGGACGCGTACCGAGTGGGGCTTCGTCTCGGCGGCGACCGACCCGGAGGGGCCGTGGCAGACCGACATCCCGATGATGCAGCTCGACTACGACGTCAAGGTGGTCGGCCCGCTCGCCAAGATCACCCTGTCGGGGACGACGCAGGAGTGGCTGCCGTCGGCGAGCAAGGCCACCGAGGCCACGCTGCGGGTCTCGCACGACGACGGCAAGACCTGGCAGCGGGCCGTGCTCGTGCCCGCGGGCAAGGGCCGCTGGACGACGGTCGTGCGGGCCGGTGACGCGCTGTCGCTCAAGGCCACGGCCGCGGACGACAAGGGCAACACGGTCACGCAGGAGATCATCCGCGCGATCGTGAGCTAGATAACCGTGAAGTCACGATTTGGGGCCGAAGGTGGATATATCACCTTTGGCCCCATCTTCTCTCCCATACTGGTCGGCGTTCCGGCCGAGGAGAGGGGCACCGTGCTGGCGGCGCTGGGGCTGAGCGCGACCGAGGAAAGCGTTTACCGTGCCCTGATCAGCGCGCCCTCGACCCTGCTCGACCTGGCCGCAGGACTCGAAGCCCCGCTCGCCGCCGTCGAGGAGGACCTGCTCGCGCTGATCGGCCGCGGCCTGGTCTCACGCCAGAACGGCGCCCCCGTCCGCTACGTCGCCGCACCGCCCGCCGTCGCGCTCGGCGGCCTGCTCACCGCGCGCAGGGAGGAGCTGCGCACCGCCGAGCTGGCCGTCGTGGCCCTGGCGGAACAGCACCGCACCGCCGCCACCGACCGCGCCGTGGGCGACCTGATCGAGGTCGTCACCGGTGTCGAGGCGGTACGCCAGCGCTTCCTGCAGATCCAGTGGGCGGCCAGGAAGCAGGTCAGATCGTTCTCCACGGCGCCCTTCGTGGCGGTGCCGCCCAGCGACAACACCGCCGAGGACCAGGGCGTCGACCGCGGCGTCGACTACCTGGTCGTGGTCGAGCGCGAGGTGCTCGCCACGCCCGGCGTCGTCGAGGGCACGATCGCCTCCATCCGCCGCGGCGTGCAGGTCAGGGTGGCGGACAAGCTGCCCATCAAGCTCATGATGGCCGACGGGGACCTGGCGCTCGTCCCGCTCACCACCGAGCCGGGCGGCGAGCCCGCCGCCGTGCTGCTGCACCGCAGCGGCCTGCTCACCGCCGTCGAGGCGCTGTTCGAGTCGGTGTGGGCGCGCGCCTACCCGCTGCGCGTGGCCGCCGGCGACGAACTGGCGGAAGGACGCGAGCCCGCCGTCACCGAACTGGACAGGAAGATCCTCGCCCTGCTGCTGGCCGGGCTGACCGACGAGGCCGTGGCCGGCCAGCTCGACCTGTCGTTACGCACCCTGCAACGACGGCTGCGAGCCCTGATGGACCTGGCCGGCGTCCGGACCCGGGTGCAACTCGGCTGGCACGCCGCCCGCAACGACTGGGCCTGATCCCCGTCGATAGGATCATTGACCGGGGACCACTGCTACCAGGAGGCTTTCATGTCCGACGTCACTTTCAAGGGCAACCCGATCACCGTGGGCGGCGCTTTCCCGAAGCCCGGCGCCACCGCACCCGACTTCAAGCTGGTCGGCACCGACCTGTCGGAGCACACGCTGGCCGACTACGCGGGCAAGACCAAGGTGCTCAACATCTTCCCGAGCGTCGACACCGGCGTCTGCGCCGCCTCGGTGCGCCGCTTCAACCAGGTCGCCACCGAGAACCCCGGCGTGGCCGTCCTGTGTGTCTCGGCCGACCTGCCGTTCGCGCAGAAGCGGTTCTGCGGCGCCGAAGGGCTGGAGAACGTGACCATGCTGTCGCTCATGCGCGGCCGCGAGTTCCTCGCCGACTACGGCGTGGCCCAGGAGTCCGGCCCGCTGGCCGGCCTGGCCGCGCGCGCCGTGGTCGTGCTGGACGCCGACAACAACGTGGTCTACTCCGAGCTGGTGCCGGAGATCACCCAGGAGCCCGACTACGACGCCGCGCTCTCCGCGCTCAAGTAGTCTCCACCCCTGGATACGACGCGAACTCCTTGGCCAGCTCCAGCAGGTGCTGGTCGTCGGCGGCGGTGTGCTGGAGGTCCAGGACGACCTCGTGGACCCCGGCCTCCGCCGCCTGGGCCAGGTAGCCGGCGATCTGCGCGACCGTGCCGCTGCGCGGCGGGGTGGCGCCGGCCTCGCCGGTGATGATCGGGTTGGAACGCAGGACGATCCGCAGCGCGTCGGGGTCGCGGCCGGCGTCCTCGGCGCTCTGGCGCACGGTCCGCCACATGGCGGTGAGCGCGGGCACGGGCAGCGCGGCCGTCAGCCAGCCGTCGCCTCTCCTGCCGATGCGGCGCAGCGCCTCGGGCGCGAACCCGGCCAGGTAGAGCGGCGGGCGGGTCACGGTTCCTTCGGGTGCGGGCCTGGGTGCGGGCTTCGGCTCGACGTGGCTCGGGGCGATCGTCCAGTGCTCGTTCTCGACGGAGACCGGGTCGGTGGTCCAGATGGCCTCCAGGGCGTCCAGGACCTGCTCGTACCGTCGCGCCCGGCCGGTCCACGGCACTCCGGCGGCGGCGTACTCGTCCGACGACCAGCCCAGTCCGAGCCCCGCCACCAGCCGGCCGCCGCTGAGGTGGTCGAGGGTGGTGAGCGAGCGGGCCAGCAGCGCCGGGGCGTACCAGTTCGCGTTGAGCGCGCTGGTGCCGAGCCTGATGCGCGAGGTGACCGCCGCGGCCGCGGACAACACCGCGAACGGGTCGAGGAACACGCGGTGCGCCCGCGGGATGCTCCCGTCGCCCGCGGGATAGCGGTCCCGGGGGGTCAGCGGCGTCAGCAGCCGGTCGCCCGCCCACAGCGCGGCGAACCCCATCGCCTCCGCCTCGCGCGCCACCGTCAGCACGCTGCTCAGCGCGGCGAACCTGCCGAACTGGGGGACGGCCAGTCCGACGTCCACGTCAGAGCTTTTTCCCGATGCCGCACTGGATGAGTGACGATTCCGGCTTGTCCATGAAGTCGATCACGTCCGCCTGGCCTGGACGCCACTCGGGCAGCCACACCATGCCGGGCTCGACCAGCTCGAACCCGTCGAACAGCTCCCTGATCCTGGCCCGGGTGCGCAGCGTGAGCGCGGCCGTGGCGTTCTGGTAGACCTGGACGCCGGTGCTGACCGCGTCGGGACGCGCGTCGCTGCAGCCGTGCGACATGACCAGGTAGCTGCCCGGGGCCATGGCCTCGCGCAGCGTCCGCAGGATGCCTTCCGGGTCGTCGCTCTCGGCGATGAAATGCATGATCGCCACCAGCAGCACGCCGACCGGCCGGTCGAAGTCGATCGACGCCCGCACGTCGGGATGTTCCAGGATGTCCTGAGGTTTGCGCAGGTCGCCGCCGACGACGACGGTGTGGCCCGTGTCGGAGAGCAGCGCCCTGGCGTGCACCAGCACCACGGGGTCGCGGTCGACGTAGACCACCTTGGCGTCCGGCGTCACCTGCCTGGCGATCTCGTGCACATTGCCCTGGGTCGGCAGCCCCGTGCCGATGTCCAGGAACTGTGTCACACCCGATTCGGCCAGGAACCGCACGGCCCGCCCGAGAAACGCGCGGTTCGCCCGGGCGGCCGCCCGCACCTCGGGCGCCACCTTCAGAATGCGTTCGGCGGCCTCGCGGTCCGCCGGGAAGTGGTCTTTCCCGCCCAGGTAATAGTCGTACAGACGGGCGACGTTGGGCGTGTTCGGATCAAAGCCCATCGAGTCTCGCTCCAACCGATCCCCCGATCAGAGTTAACGATCTTTCACTCAGGATTCTACGCCTGGAGAACTTCCCGTGCACGTGCTTTCGCAAGGATGTGCGGCGACTTCGGAGTGAACGTCCGGGATCGGGCGAGTGCGTAGGCTGACGCCATGAACGGCCACACGGACGACCTCGGAGTGCCCGCCCGGATCCCGCAGACCGTACGGCGGATCGTCTCGCTGGTGCCGTCGCTGACCGAGTCGGTGGCGGCCACCGTCCCCGAGGCGCTGGTGGGCGCGACGGACTGGTGCTCGCACCCGGCCGACCTCGACGTGGCCAGGGTCCGCGGCACCAAGAACCCGGATCTCGACGCCATCAAGCGCCTGAAACCGGACGTGGTCCTGGCCAACGCCGAGGAGAACCGGGCACCCGACATCGAGGCGCTGCGCGAGGCGGGCGTCCCGGTCTGGGTCACCAGGATCGAGACCCTGGAGCAGGCGTTCACGTCGCTGGACCGCATGTTCCGCCTCGCCTGCCGCACGCCGCGGCCGTCGTGGCTGGACGCCGCCGAGGCGGCCTGGGGCGAGCCGGACGCCGGGCCGCGCCGCACCGCGATCATCCCGATCTGGCGGCGTCCGTGGATGGTGGTCGGCCGCGACACGTTCACCGGCGACGTCCTGCGCCACCTCGGCGTCGACAATCTCCACGCCGCACACCCGGAGCGCTACCCCAAGATCCCGCTCACCGAGCTGGTGGAGCAGCGGCCCGACCTGGTCGTCCTGCCCGACGAGCCGTACGAGTTCACCGCCACGGACGGCCCCGAGTGCTTCCCCGGGCTGACGTGCGCGCTGGTCAGCGGCCGCCTGCTCACCTGGTACGGCCCCTCACTCACCGAGGCCCCCGCCCTGCTCCGCGCCGCGCTCTCCCCGCTCCCCGGGAACTGACCTTCGCGGCTCCGCCGCGCGACTGCAGATTTTCTGCAGCAAAACTGCACGCCCCGTCTGAGACCGTGACGAGGAGATGTGCAGAAAGGGGGTGTCTCATGCGCAAGGACACCCACTGGTAAACACCGATGCCCCAGCAGATCCGACAGTGGCCGGCACGCCCTCGCGCGTTGCCGGCCACTTCACGGCGCACCTGACGGAGAGCGGATGAGCCGACCGGAGACGGACGAGGAGCGGCCGACGGGCTATCGGGACCTGTTCGTCCTGGTGGAGTACCGGGCGGTGTTCACCGCGAGCGTGCTCTCCTGGATCGGGGACTATCTGTGCAAGGCCGCGGTGGCGCTGCTGGTCTACGACCGCACCGGCTCGGCGCTGGCCTCGGCGGCCGCCTTCGCGCTGGGATACCTGCCCTGGCTCACCGCGGGACCCGTGCTCGCCGCCCTGGCCGAACGGTATCCCGCGCGTACGGTGATGATCTGGTGCGACCTGGTCAGAGCGGCGCTGATCGGGCTGATCGCGATCCCCGGCGTGCCGGTGGCCGTCCTGCTGGTGCTGCTGTTCGCCGCCGGGCTGCTCGCCCCGCCCTTCGACGCCTCCCGTTCGGCCCAGCTCCCGCACATCCTGACCGGCGAACGTTACGCGCTCGGCCTGGCCTTCAACAACACCGTGCTGCACCTGGCCCAGATCTTCGGGTACGCGGCCGGCGGGGCGATCGCCGCCTACAGCCCGCATCTCGCGCTGCTGCTGAACGCCTGCACCTTCATCGGCTCGGCGTACCTGCTGCGCCGTTACGTCAAGCACCGGCCGGCGACGCTCGCCGCCACCGAACGCACCGGCCTGTGGCGGGAGACCAAGCAGGGGTACACCGTCGTCTTCGGCGACCCGGTGATGCGGGCCATCGCCATCATCATCTTCGCCACCGTCACCTTCGTGGTCGTCCCGGAAGGGCTGGCGGCGGCCTGGGCGGCCGAACTCGACGGCGGCGGCGGGGCCCAGGGGCTCATCATGGCCGCGAACCCGCTCGGCGTCGTCGTCGGGGGCCTGTTGCTGACCCGGCTGCTGCGGCAGCGAACCCGGATCCGGCTGATCCGGCCGCTGGCGATCCTGGCGCCGCTCACCCTCGCCCCGGCGATTCTCGACCCGCCGCTGGCCGGCGTGCTGCTGCTGGTGGCCGGCTCCGGCGTGGTCATGTCGCTGCTGCTGCCCGCCGCCCAGACGCTGTTCAAGGACGTGCTCCCGACCGAATACCGGGCGCGGGCGTTCGGCGTCATGAACAGCGGCATCCAGATCGCCCAGGGCGCCGCGATCGTCACCACCGGCGCGCTCAGCGAGCGCTTCTCCACCTCGGCCGTCGTCGGCGTCTGGTGCGCCGCCGGGGTGCTGCTGATGCTCCTCGTCACGGTCCGGCCGCTCACCCGCCTCAGCTAGCGCGCGTCCCGGGGGTGGCCAGCGCGGTGTCGACGGCCGTGGGGGAGAGGACGTGTTCCACGACGATCACCGCCATCCCGACGATCCCCGCCCGGTCCCCCAGCGAACTGGTGACGATCTCCAGGTTGCGGGTCGTGTACGGCAGGCTGCGCCGGTACACGCTCTCCCTGATCCCGGTCAGGTAGTGCTCGCGGGTCTCGGCCATGTCGCCGGCCAGGACGAGCACGCCCGGGTTGAGCAGGCTGACGGCGGTGGCCAGGACGATCCCGAGGGTGCGCCCGGCCTCCTGGGTGCGCGCGATGGCGGTCGGGTCGCCGGCCTGCACCAGGCGTACGACGTCGCGGCTGGTCCGCACGCCCAGGTCGGCGGCCAGGGCGTGGCCGCTGGACAGTGAGGCGACGCAGCCGCGCGAGCCGCAGGTGCACACGCGGTCGTCGGTCTCGCGCAGGCGCACGTGCCCGATGTTGCCCGCGGCCTCCTCCACGCCCCGATAGATTGCGCCGTCGAGCACGATGCCGGTCCCGATCCCGGTCGACACCTTGATCAGGACTAACGAGTCGGTGTCGCGCCAGGACGACCACCACTCGCCCAGCGCCATGGCGTTCGCGTCGTTCTCCACCAGGATCGGCACCTCGTAGGTGCGCCTGAGCGCCTCACCGATCGGATGGTCGTCCCAGCCGGGCATCAGGAACGACCTGATCACCCGCCCGGTCTCGTGATCGACCGAGCCGGGCAGGTCGAGCCCGATGCCGCACACCTGCCCGGCGGTGCGTCCGTTGCGGTCCAGCATGCGCTGGAACGCCTCGCGCACCCACGACAGCACCTCGTCGGGCCCGCGGTCGATGCGCATCTCGGTGTGCTCCTCGCTCATCGGACGCGCGGCCAGGTCGGTCAGCGCCACCCGGGCATGGCTGGCGCCCAGGTCGGCCACCAGCACGAGACGGTTGGCGGCGTCGATGTCGAGCACCGAGGGCGGTCGCCCGCCCCCGGAGGACGCGACGCCGGATTCGTGGATGTATCCGGCCTCGATGAGCCGGTCCACCCGGTCCGTGATCGTGGACCGGGACAGGCCGGTGTACTCGATCAGTTCCTTGCGTGTCCGGCAGGAGCCATCGCGGATGAGCTGGAGGATCTGCCCTGCCGTCAGCATGGTCTATCCCTTCTCCGCTCCCGCCGTGAGCCCCTCCGTCAGCAGCCGTTCGCTGGCGAAGAACACGATCACGATGGGCAGTGTCAGCACCACCGATCCTGCCATGAGGACCGTCGTCGGGATCTCTATGCTGCCCGCGAGCTGCGAGAGTCCCAGGGAAACCGTCCAGCTGTCCCGCCGTTCCACCAGGAACAGCAGGGCGAACAGGAACTCGTTCCAGGCGATCATGAACGCGTAGAGACCGGTGGCCATGAGCGCCGGCTTGGACAGGGGCAGCACCACCCGCCAGATGGTCGACAGCCGCGAGCAGCCGTCGATCGCGGCCGCCTCCTCCACGCTCTGCGGCACGGTCTCGAAGTAGTTGCGCAGCATGTATACCGTGACCGGCACGGTCTGCGCGATGTATACGAGGATCAGGCCCACCAGCGAGCCGCGCAGCCCGATCATGGTGAACAGCACGAACAGCGGGATGGCCAGCACGATCGCCGGGAACAGGTACACCGCCAGGAACAGGAAGTGCACCTGACGCCGGCCGAAGAAGCGCAGCCGCGCCACCGCGTACGCGCCGGGGATCGAGATCAGCAGCGTGACCGCGACCGAGGCGACCGCGATGATCGCGCTGTTCCTGATGAACGTGAGGAAGCCCTGCCGCTCCAGCACGTTCACGTACGTGTCGAACGTCGGGCTACGCGGCAGGATCGACCCCGGATCCAGGATCAGCTCCTGGATGTCCCGTACGGACAGCATCACCATGTAGAAGAACGGGAACGCGGTGATCAGGAAGAGGAACGCGATCACCACCGGCTTGAGCACGCCGAGCAGCCCGCGCTCGAACCTGTCCCTGCTCATCCGCGCCCGCGGCGGCGGGGGCCGCTCGTCCACGGAATCGGTGCTAGTGGTCACGTTCACCTCCCGCGAAGAACCTCAGATAGATGACCAGGAAGACGACCAGGACGAGCGCGAGCACGATGGCCTGCGCCGCCGAGGCGCCGATGTCGTCGCGCGCGGTCAGGAAGTTGTAGACCCGCACGCTGACCACCTCGGTCCCGGCTCCGCCGCCGGTCAGCAGGTAGACGTCGTCGAACTTGGTGAACGTGAACACGAACCGCAGCACCGACAGCAGCGCGATGATCCGCCAGAGCTGCGGCAGGATCACGTACCTGAACCGCTGGGTCGGCGTGGCGCCGTCCACCACCGCGGCCTCGTCCAGCTCGGCGGGCAGCGCCTGCAGCCTGGCCAGGATGAACAGGAACGCGAACGGGAAGTACCGCCACGCCTCGAACGCGATCACCGTCAGCAGCGCCACCGGCACCTTCATGCCCAGGAAGTCGCCACTGGCCTGGGTGAGGAACGCGATCGGCTCGTGCAGCCAGGTGTTGACGATGCCGAACTGCGGGTTCAGCATCGTCTCCCACAGGAAGGCCACGGCCACCACCGGCGCCACGTACGGGATGAGGATCGAGGCGCGGACAAGTGTGCGGCCCGCGAACCTGTCACGCAGCGCCAGCGCGGCCACCAGCCCGACCGCGATCGACAGCGCGGTGCCCGCGACCGTGTAGACCAGCGTGTTGACCAGCGCCGACCAGAAGCCTGGCTCGGACAGCACGTACGTGAAGTTCTCCAGCGTGTAGTGGCCGAAGACGCCCACGCGGCGGATGTTGATCAGCCGGGCGTCCTGGAACGCCAGCATGATCGCCCAGAACAGCGGCACCACCACCACGACCAGCGTGATGATCAGCGTGGGCGAGATCAGCGCCAGCCCGGCCCGGCCCTCCTGCTGCCGCAGCGTCCGGGATCTGGGGGCACGCGCCCGTGCGGTGGTCACTGCCTGATCCCGCGCTTGATGGTCTCCACGTCGGTCTTGGCCTGCTCGGCGGCGGCCTGCGGGGTGAGCGAGCCCTCCACCACGCCGCTGAGCGCCTTGGGCACCGGCAGCTCGCCCATCGTGGCGCCGACCAGCTTGCCCTGGCCCTGCGGGATGCCCCAGCGGGCGAACGTGTCAGGGCTCTTGCGCAGCGCGTCGAGCACGTCGGCCGGGTAGACCTCGGCCAGCGGCTTCTTGGTGTCGACCCCGGCGGGCAGCTTGTTCCACGTGTCCTCGAAGCCCTTGCGGGTGGGGAACTTGCCCTCGGGGGCCATGCCGATCCACTTCTCGTAGCCCTCGTCCATCATGTACTGGACGAACCGGGCGGCGGAGTTCTTGGCGGCGTCGCGGGTGACCACCCAGGAGACGATCTCGCCGTACTGCGCGGGCGCGCTCCCGTCCGGGCCCTTCAGCGCCGTGACGACGCCGGTGTTCTCGGCCAGCCACTCGGGGTCGGCGCGGCACTCCTGGCAGGTGGGCAGGGCGTCCTTACGCAGGCTCGCCATCTCGTCCAGGATGAACGACGACCAGATGGTCATCGCGGCCTTGCCGGAGAAGTAGGTGGCCCGGGTGGAGTCGACGTCCTGCTTGCCCTTGACCGAGTAGTCCTTGGCCAGCTTGGCGTAGAACTCGAAGGCGCGTACGCACTGCGGGCTGTTCAGCGCCACGTTGCCCGGGTCGTCGACGAGCTGGCAGCCGTTGGCCAGCGCGACGTGCTCGAAGCTCTGCGCGGTGAACGAGTCCTTCGGCGCGATGGCCAGCGTGATGCCCGCGATGCCGCCGGTGTTCAGCTTGGCCGCGGCCGCCTCCAGCGCCTCGTAGGTGTCGGGCGGTTGCAGGCCGGCCTTCTCGAACAGGTCTTTCCGGTACAGGATGAGCTGGGCCCAGCCGTCGCTGGGCACGCCGAGCAGCTTGCCGCCGGCCGTGTCGAGCTCCAGCGCCCTGGGCGAGAACGTGTCGCGGCCCAGCTTGTCGACGATCTGACCGGGGGTCTCGGTGTCGAGCAGATCGTTGGCCTCCAGCTCGCGGACGGCCGCCAGCGGCAGCGCGCCGATCACGTCGGGCAGCTTGCCGGCCGCCGCGGCCGACGTCACCACCTGGCTGAACTGGTCCTCGGCCACACCGACCAGGTTCACCGTGATCCCGGTGCGCCGCTGGAAGTCGGCGATGATCTGCTTCTGCACGGCCATCCGGTCCTCGAGGTTCTCCTCGGTCCAGACCGTGATCTGCTTGGCGTCGGGCGCGCGTTCGCTGTCGTCGCCGCACGCCGACAGCGCGGCCGCTGCCAGCACGACGACGGAGAGGAGTGCGAGGAAGCGCTGCCGACGAAGTCGGCAGCCTCCCCGGCGACCGAGCCGCCTCACGAAGTGAGGCCATGAGAACGCGGTTACCTTGCCCATAACACGCTCCTCTGGTCGGGGATATGGCGGCCTTTACCCCCGGACGAGATGACGCAACGTGCGATAGGCGATACCGAGACCGGTCTGTACCCTCTCCGTGGTACCGCTCCACACAGGGTCCTCATGTTCCACAGAGACCACTCCCGTGTATCCGCCTTCGTGCAGCGCGTCGATCACCCGCACCCAGTCGACCTGGCCGAGACCGGGCACGCGGAAGCGGTACCAGCCTTTCTCGCCGCTGATCGGCCCGTAGAATCCGTAATTGTTGATCTTTCCCGGCAGGATCTGCGTGTCCTTCGCCTGGACGTGCGAAATCCCGGAAATGTAGGGAAGGATCACCGCGGCGGGGTCGATCCCCAGTGCCACCAGGTGAGACGGGTCGTAGTTGAGCTTGAGCCCCAGCGTGAACATCCACTCCCACAGCTCGGGGGAGTAGGCCAGATTCCCCGGATAGCCGTCGGGGTGCCAGCTCTTCATCACGCAGTTCTCGATGACGATCTCCACGCCGTGCCGCGTGGCGTACTCGACCAGCGGGCCGAAGACGTCCTCGGCCTTCTTGAGGTTGTCGCGCACGGGCCGGCCGGGATCGCGCCCGACGAACGTGCCCACGGTGGGGCAGCCGAGCGCCGCCGCGGCGTCGATGCAGCGGCGCACATGGGCGTTCACCTGCGGCCCTTGCTCAGGGTGAAGATTGTTCTCGTAGTACGCGATCGAGGAAAGCGTGAGTCCGCTCTCCGCGAAAATTCGCCTGACTCGATCACATTCAGCGTCGTCGAAACGATCTACTCTGATGTGATTTCGGTCATCCGAAGACGGCCATCCCGCGACTTCCAGAGCCTCGAAGCCCTGCTGTACGGCCCAGTGTGCTATGTCGGTAAGGTCGCTTTCCGGAAGACACGCTGTCAGAAACCCCAATTTCATCATGTCACCTCCGACGGAAGTCGTAGACTTAAGAGTGTTCCGAGCGCAACTATGGTGTGCAAACAAGCACTAAATCTTTGACTTTTGTTTGATCAAAAAGCGTAAGTGTGGGGAATGCGCGTCATCACCTTTGAAGAGCCGGGCCGCGTCAGCGTCAGCCCGGAGTCGCCCGCCGACCTCGTCCCGGGCTCCGTCCGAGTCCGCACGCTCTATTCCGGAGTGTCCGCGGGCACCGAACTCACCGCCTATCGCGGCACCAACCCCTATCTCAGCCGTAAGTGGGACATCGAGCGTCGCCTCTTCGTCGAGGGCCAGACACACGCCTACCCGCTCACCGGCTGGGGATACCAGGAGGTCGGCGAAGTGGTGGAGGCGGCGCCAGACGTCGCCGACCCGCCCGTCGGCAGCCTCGTCTGGGGCATCTGGGGCCACCGCGCCGAAGCCGTCGTCCCGGCCGAGAAGCTCGTCGGGCACGTGCTGCCGCCGGGCGCCGACCCGCTGTCGGGCGTCTTCGCCCGCGTCGGGGCCATCGCGCTCAACGCCGTCCACGCCGCCGACGTGCACCTGGGCGACCAGATCGCGATCTTCGGCCAGGGCGTCATCGGCCTGCTCGCCACCCGCATGGCCGTGCTCAGCGGCGCGCGCGTGGTGGCCGCCGACGCCATCCCGTCCCGGCTGGAGCTGGCCCGCAATTACGGCGCCGCCGAGACCTTCGACGTCCAGTCGGGCTCGGTCGCCGAGTTCATGCGCAAGCGCGTCGAGGGCGCCGACACCGCCATCGAGCTCAGCGGCAGCCACCTCGGCCTGCAGGAGGCCATCCGCACCGTACGCAAGGGCGGCCGGGTCGTGGCGGCCGGCTTCTACCAGGGCGACGGCGTCGGGCTCAGGCTCGGCGAGGAGTTCCACCACAACCAGGTGCAGCTCGTCTCGTCCCAGATCGGCGGGGTGGCCTCCTGGCTGGCCCACCGCTGGGACGTCGAGCGGCTGCAGCGCACCTTCATGCGCCTCGTGCACGACGGCGAGGTCGAGGTCGACGACCTCGTCAGCCACGTCGTGCCGGTCGACGCCGCCGCCGAGGCGTTCGACCTGATCGACAAGCACCAGTCCGAGGTGCTTCAGCTCGTCTTCAAGTTCGAGGAGTAGACAGTGAAGCTCGCCGTTCAAGAGCAGCTCGTGCCCGGGCGGACACTGCAGGAGAAGTTCGCGTTCGCGGTCGATGCCGGTTTCGACGCCATCGAGTTGCGCGGCAAGGGCGACTTCCACTTCGCGGGCCGCCTGACCGAGCTCAAGCGGGCCCTGGCCGACGGGGTGGTCATGCCGACCGTCTGCGTCGACATGCCGCACTTCATCGGCGACTTCGACCCGGCCAAGCGCCGCGACGCCATCCAGCAGCTCAGGTCGCAGCTCACCGTGATCGCCGAGCTGGGCGGCATCGGCGTCATGACCCCGGCCTCCTGGGGCCAGTTCTCGCGCCGGCTGCCCCCGTTCGAGCCGCCGCGCAGCCCCGAGGAGGACCGCGAGGTGCTGACCGAGGCGCTGGGCATCCTCGGCGAGCACGCGCAGCGCAACGGCGTGCTGATCATGATGGAGCCGCTCAACCGGTACGAGAACCACATGGTCAACACGCTGGCCGAGGCCGTGTCGTACTGCGCCATGGACTCGATCAGGGTGGTCGGCGACACCTACCACATGAACATCGAAGAGGACGACCCCTGCCGTTCGCTGCTCGACGCCGCCCCCTACCTGGCGCACATGCAGATCAGCGAGTCGAACAGGAACCAGCCCGGCACCGGTCACCTCGACTGGGGTGCGCAGCTGGCCGCGCTCGACGCCGTCGGCTACGACGGCTACCTGGCGCTGGAGTGCCGCCTGCGCGGGGAGCCCGAGATCGTCCTGCCGGAGACAGCGGCCTTCATCAGGAAATTTCTATGATCCTTCGCGACGCCGTGCGCGTTCTGGTCACCAACTGGGACGGCAGTTACACGGTTCCCTCCCGTCGTCTGTACCCGCATCAATGGAGCTGGGACTCCGCCTTCATCGCGATCGGCAACGCCCGCTGGTCGCCGAGAAGGGCCAGGTCGGAGCTGCTCACCCTGTTCGGCGCCCAGTGGCGTGACGGCAGGGTGCCGCACATCGTGTTCAACCCGCGGGTGCCCGAGGGCTCCTACTTCCCCGGGCCGGAGTTCTGGAACGTCAACGCCCCGTCCGGCACCGCGACCTCCGGCATCGTGCAGCCCCCCGTCCACGCGCTGGCCGCGTGGAAGGCGCACCTGGCCGAGCCCGACCCGGCGTTCCTGGCCAGGATCTACCCCCGGCTGGTCGCCCAGCAGGACTTCCTCCGCGCGGCCCGGCGCTCCGACGCCGGTCTGATCTCGATCGTGCACCCCTGGGAGTCGGGCATGGACAACAGCCCGGCCTGGGACGAGCCGCTCAAGTCCGTCGAGGCCGCCCCCGTCGGCGCGGCGCGGCGCGACCTCAGCCACGTCAGCGCCGAGGAGCGGCCCACCGACCGCGACTACGAGCGTTACGTCTCGCTGGCGCGCGCCTACCGCGACACCGGCTACCGCCGCGCCGGACAGTTCCGGGTGGAGGACGCGCTGTTCAACGCCGCCTACGGGGTGGCGGAGAACGCGCTCGCCGAGATCGCCACGGTGATCGGCGCCGACCCGGAGCCGCACCTGCGCGAGGCCGCCGCCATCACCGCGGCCATGGTGGACCACCTCTACGAGGACGGGCTCTTCCACAGCCGCGACGTGCTCACCGGCAACCTGGTCCGCTCCAGCAGCGCCGCCGGCCTGGTCCCGCTGATGCTGCCCGACCTGCCCGGCGAGGTCGCGACCGAACTGATCGCGACCGCGCTCGACCGGTTCGCCGCCAAGGACGGCGTTCTGCCCACCTACGCCCCGGGCGCGCCGGAGTTCGACTCCGCACGTTACTGGCGCGGGCCGAGCTGGATCAACCTGTCCTGGCTGGTCTGGATGGGCCTGAAGGACCGCCGTCCCGACCTGGCCGCCCGGCTGGCCGACGGCATGATCAACTGCGTCACGCACGCCGGCTTCCGCGAGTACTTCGACCCGTTCACCCTGCTCGGCCACGGCTGCCGCGACTTCAGCTGGTCAGCCGCGCTCATCCTGGACGTCGTCGCAGAGCACGGCCTGGACGGTGTGACGCCGACGAGCCGCCAGATCGGCCAGGAGCTGGGGAGCTTCGGCAAAACCGACGACGTCGGTGACCAGGTGCCCGCGTAGCAGCGGGCCGTAGTCCCGGAGCAGGGAGATCGTCTCGTGTGAGAGGCGTTCCCTGTCCCAGGCGTGGGCGAGCCCGCGCGGCACCCGGCCGATCTGCGCGCAGCGCAGCGTCAGGCCGTTGTGGTGGAACTCCTCGCCGAGCCGCACCTCGTCCGCGCCCTGGGTGTAGAAGGCCAGGTCGATCACCGCGCCCTGCGGTCTGAGCACGCGCAGGGCCAGGGCCAGCGCCCTGGTCTGGCCGCGGCACTGGAACACCACGTCGGCGCCCCGGTCGTTGGGCGCGTGCCGCCAGCGGCGTTTCAGCGCCACCGCCGGGTCGTCGTCGAAGGCCAGGATCTCCGCGCCCAAGGCCTCGGCGATGGCGAGCCTGGCCGGGGTCTCGTCCACGACCACGACCTCGGCGGCGTCGTGCGCCAGCGCGAATGCGGCCGTCAGCAGCCCGACCACGCCCGCGCCCACCACCACGACGCGGCGGCCGCGCACCCCGTCGCCGAGGTGCTGAACGGCCGGGCCGTGCAGGTCGTGCGCGGCGTGCAGCAGGCCGTTGGCGCAGATCGGGCCCATGTGGGCGACGTAGATGCCGAGCACCGGGTCGAGGTCGCCGGGCAGGCCGACGAACCTGTCGGCCAGCGGGTCGGCCACGTACTCCGTGCGGTGCCCGTAGGCCATCGCCACCAGCTCGCCCTCGCGCACGGCCCGCGTGCGGGCCTCCACCACCCGGCCGACCTGCATGTACCCGATGCCGCGCACCGGGTAGCCGGACGCGGGCGCGCCGGGCACGAACAGCCCGAGCGACGGGTCCCAGGAGGCGGTCAGGTAGGGGTTGGTGCCCTTGACGTAGGTCAGCTCGGTGCCCGCGGAGATCCCGCTGTGCGCGGTCTCCACCCTGAAGCCGCCGTCGGGCACGTCCGGCAGCTTCTCCTCGACCAGGGCCACCTCTCCGGGCCCCTCGATGCTCAGGATGTCACCCATCCAGGATCACCGGCTTCCTTTCCACGGCCGACTCGGCCAGGGCCAGGGCGAGGCGGTGGGTACGCAGCGCCTCCCGGTACGGCGCGCGCACGTCGGCGTCCCGTTTGCCCTGGACCGCGTCGATGAACGCCCGGTCGACCAGGGTCTTGGCCTGGCCGCCGTCCTCGACCAGGCGTTCGCCGTCCACGACGAGCCTGGTCTCGCTGACCTCCAGCGCGATGCCGTCGGCGCACACCTCCAGCCCCACGCGGTGCTTGTGCCGCAGCAGGCACGAGGTGGCCAGCAGGCCGGCCGCGCCGTCGGCGAACCGCAGCACGGCGGCGGTGGCGCGATCCACCTCGCCGTCGATCGTGTTGTCGGCCGGTACGGCGTGCACCATCGACACCTCGCCCACCAGCAGCCGCGCCAGGTCCAGGACGTGCACCGCCTGCTCGACCATCTGGCCGCCGGACATGGCCGGGTTCAGCCACCAGCCGACCGGCGGGACCTTGTCCAGCCAGTGGCCCAGCGCGAGCCGGATCGGCCGGTCGCCGAGCAGGTCGCGGGCCTGGTCGAGGATGTCCAGGTAGCGCCAGTGGTGGCCCACCGCGGACGGCAGATCCTTGCGCTCGATCTCGGCGGCGATCTTCTCCGCGGTAGGGAGGTCAAGCGAAAGGGGTTTTTCCACAAAAATCGGGAGATCGCACGATATGGAGTCATACTCCGGGTTGCCGTGCGCGAAAGGCGGCACACAGACGTAGACGGCGTCCAGGCCGCCGGCACTGAGCAGGTCGGCATGGCCGCCGTAGGCGGGGGTGCCATGTCTGGAGGCCAGCGCCTCGGCTCTGTGGGGATCGGTGTCGGCGATTCCAGCGATCGTCACATCGGGGAAGCCGGACAGGACGTCAGCGTGGCGAGCGGCGACGTTTCCGGCGCCGATGATGCCGACACGGGTCATTGGGGACACATCCGGCATATGCCACCACCGGCTGTCATCAAACAAACAGGTTCATCGTCGGCCGGATCGGGCAGAGGCTGTGGCCTCATGAGATCGGGGCTGACTGCATGGAGACAGATCTGCGAGCCTTGGCCAGGGTCCAGGAGTGGTACGGACCGCATTCGAGCACCGCGGCGGAGTGGCCGGCGGACGCCCTCCTGATGGCCAAGGGAACGACCACGGTGAGCGTCGTGCTGCCGGCACGCGACGAAGAGCTCACCGTCGGCGACATCGTCGGCGTGATCCGTCGTGACCTCGTCGAGCGGATCCCGCTGGTCGACGAGATCATCGTTGTCGACTCCAACTCCACCGACGCGACCGCGGCCAAGGCCGAGGAGGCCGGCGCACGCGTGGTGGCACAGGACTCGGTGCTCTCCCAACTGCCCGCGCTCAGCGGCAAGGGGGAGGCGCTGTGGAAGGGACTGGCCGCCTCGACCGGGGACGTCGTCGTGTTCGTCGACGCCGACCTGCGCAACTTCAGCGCGCACTTCGTCTCGGGACTGCTCGGCCCGCTGCTGGCCGACGCCGACACCCAGTTCGTCAAGGCGGCCTACGAACGGCCGTTCACCGGCGAGGACGGCGTCATGCGGCGCGGCGGCGGCGGACGGGTGACCGAGCTGGTGGCCCGGCCGATGCTCAACATGTTCTGGCCGGAGCTGGCCGGATTCGCGCAACCACTCGGCGGCGAGTACGCCGGCCGCCGCGAGGTGCTGGAACAGGTGCCGTTCGTCACCGAGTACGGCGTCGAGTTCGGCCTGCTCGTCGACCTGCTCCAGCTCGTCGGGCTGGACGCGATGGCCCAGGTGGACCTGGGCTGCCGGGTGCACGGGCACCAGTCGATGACCGCGCTCGGCCGGATGGCCGGGCAGATCATGCTCACCGCCTGGTCGCGTCTGGAGCGTCAGGGGCGCGTGCTGGCCTCGGAATCGCCGGGGCACACGCTGCTGCAGTTCGGGCTCGACGGCCAGGCCGACCTGGTGGACGTGGCCGTGGCCGAGCGACCACCGCTGGCCTCCCTGATGTCGGAGGAGGACGTCGCGTGAACGTATTGGTGAACGCCGGACCCTGGCTGACCGTCCCGCCGCCCGGCTACGGCGGCATCGAGAACGTGGTGGCCACGCTGGTGCCCTCGCTGCGCGAGCGCGGCGTGCGGGTGATCCTGGCCTCCGTCGCCGCCAGCACGCTGGAGGTGGACGAGCTGATCAGCGTGTACGACGACGGCCAGTTCGCCGAGCTGCAGAAGCCGTACAACCAGGTCATGGGCATCGCGCACGCCCATCAGGCCAGGGTCGCGGCCGAGCTGCGCCGGCGCGACGACATCGATCTCGTGCACGACCACCTGGAGGTGGTGGGGCCGGCCGTGCTGTCGGCGATCGGCGGCCCGCCCGTCCTGCACACCCTGCACTGGGACCTGCGCAAACACGCGGAGTTCTACGGCGCGTTCCCGCCCGGGATCGCGGTCAACGGGGTGTCGCGGTCGCAGCTGGCCCGCGCCCCCGACGCGCTCCGCCAGGCCGCGCTGGGCCACGTCCACCTGGCCACCCCGCTCGCCGACCGGGACCTGCGCGTCGAGCGGGGCGAGCACCTGGTGGTCATGGGCCGGGTCTGCACGCTGAAGGGCCAGCACGTGGCGGCCAGGATCTGCCAGAAGCTGGGCCTGCCGCTGGTGCTGGCCGGGCCGGTGAGCGGCAGGAACAGCCAGGCCGAGCTCGACGTGATCACCCAGGACCCGTACCACCCGCTGCACAGCCACCCGGACGTCCGCTACCACCTGGACCAGGTCTCCCGCTACCTGGACGGCGACCTGGTCCGCTGGGTCGGCGCGGTGGCCGGCGCCGAGCGAGACTCGCTCTACGCCTCGGCCGCGGCCGCGCTGTTCCCGATCCAGTGGGACGAGCCCGGCGGCACGGCCGTGGTGGAGGCGATGGCGCTCGGCGTCCCGCCGGTCGGCCTGCGCCGCGGCTGCCTGCCGGAGATCATCGAGCACGGACGCACCGGCTTCCTCGCCGACACCGAGGAGGAGCTGGCCGAATGGGTCATGCGGGTGCACGAGCTGGACCCGGAGGAGTGCCGGGCGCAGGCCCGCCGCCGCTTCTCCCCGTCCGTCATGGCCGACCGCTACCTGGAGCTCTACGACCTGGCGGCCCGGCGCTGACTACTCGCGGGCGCCGATCGACTCGGCGGGACCCGCCTTGAGCGCCAGCCTGGCGGGCAGGACGGTGGCCACGAGCGCGAGCGCCCCGGCCGCCGCCAGCACCGCGGCGAACGTCATCGGCGGCACGTACGGCAGCGCGGAGCCCGTCATGCCGCTGCTGAAGGCGGCCAGCGTCACCAGCGCGATCACCGTGCCGGTCACCGCCGCGACCAGCACCGCGCCCAGCGTCTCCAGCCGCAGCATACGCAGCACCTGCCGCCTGGTGGTGCCGACCAGGCGCAGCAGGGCCAGCTCACGGGTGCGGTCCGAGGTGGACATGGCCAGCGTGTTGACCACCGCGATGGCGGTGAACGCGATGAGCAGGCCCATGGCCACCAGGTTGGCGTCGGAGCCGCTCACCTCGGCCGCCTCGGCCCGGCCGAGCACGCTCGCGCCGGGCAGCGCCGCGGCCAGGGCGTCGCGGGCCAGCGTGGGTGCCGAGACCAGCAGCGTGCCTGACGGGTCATCCACGTGGCCGGCGGCCAGCGCGTAGGGGAGTGTGACCTCGCCGAAGCCGAGTCCGCGCGCGTAGACGGCGGCGACCCGCAGGGTGACCGGGGTGCCGTCGCCGAGCGCCAGCCCGACCCGCGCGCCGACCCCGGTCTCCAGGCGGGCGGCGGCGGTCTCGCTGAGTGCGATCGAGTCCGCGCCGAACGCCTTCATCGAGCCCTCGACCACGCCCATGTCCATGGTCCGCGCGTCGTAGGAGACGGCCTGGGCGCTGTATTTGTCCAGGTCGATCCGGACGGAGGTGCGTACCACCTCGCTGACCGCGACGACGCCGGGCACCTTCCTGACCGCGTCGGCCGGCACGCCGGACAGGACGTGGTCGGCGCGGGTACCCGCGGCCACCTGCGCACCGGCCGTGTGGCTCATGGTGGTCTGGACGAACAGGATCGTGCAGGTCATCGCGATCATCAGGCTGAGCGGCGACAACACCGAGGCCAGCGTCGCCGGCCTGGCGCTCAGGTTCTTGGCGGCCAGGTAGCCGCCCACCCTGGAGGTCCGCAGCGGGAGCGCGAGCAGCGTCGCGGCCAGGCGGGCGAGCAGGGGGCCGAGCAGGGTCGCGGAGATCGTCCAGACCAGCACGGTCAGCATGGTCACCGGGGTCGAGGCCGCCTCGGTGCGCAGCGTGGTGAGCAGCGTCGTCAGCACCACGCCGCCGGCGGCGCAGCCCAGCCCGGCAGCGATCCGCCACCAGGGCAGCCGACGGCCGGGCAGCGCCGCCTCGCCCAGCGCCTCCACCGGCCGGATCCTGGACAGCCTGCGCGCGGAGACGCGTGCCGCCACCCAGGCCGCGCCCACCGTGGCCGGCAGCGCCACCAGCGGCGGGAACGGGCTCACCACCAGGTGCAGGTTGTCCGGCAGCGTGCCCAGGTCGGCGAACCGCCCGCGCAGCCAGAACCCGAGCCCGATGCCCGCCGCCGCGCCGGGCAGCCCGGCGGCCAGGCCGACCAGCAGCGCCTCGCCGCCGACGAGCTTGCGTACCTGCCTGGGCGTGGCCGCGACCGCCCGCAGCAGGGCCAGCTCGCGCTGGCGCTGCTGGATGGACAGCGCGAACGTGCCGACCACGACCAGGATCGCGACCAGCAGCGAGGTGCCGGCCAGCGAGGCGCCCAGGCTGATCAGCTTCACCCTGGCCTGCTCGGCGTCGAGGAATTCCAGCCTGCCGCGCTCGTCGCCGGCGTAGCGCACCGCGCCCTTCGGCGCCGCGGCCAGCCCTGGGAACACGCCGACGGCGCTGACCTGCCCAGGACGCCCGGCCAGGCGGCGGGCCTCGGCGGTGCTGAAGAAGACGGTGTCCTGGCTCGGCAGGGCCTGCGCGGTGACGCCCACCACCCGGTAACCGCGCAGGTTCGCGCCGATCTCCAGCCCGGCGCGGGCGTCGACCACCACCTCGCGGTGGGTCCGCGGCTCGCGCCCGGCGGCGATCGTGAACGGGGTGAGCGCGGCCGACTCCCAGCCGTGACCCAGCGCGGTGCCGAACGGGAATGTCACCTCGGTGACCACCCCGGTCACGCCCGGGGTGTTCCGCAGCTCGGCGACCACGGACTCGGGCAGCCAGGCCCGCTCGGTGACCGGCTTGGCCTTGGTCTTGACGTCGCCGTCGGACTTCACCGTGGTCCGCCGGACGAACTGGTCGGCGCCCACGATCACCGGCGCGCCCGCATAGCGCTCCGGCCCGACCGTGCCGCGCAGCCCGGTCTCCAGCAACATCAGGCACGCGCACACCAGCGCGGCCGCGCACAGCAGGGCCACGAACGCCCCGGCGAAGCCCGCCCTGCGGTGCCGCAGCGTGCTCAACGCGAAGGCGAACATCAGGTCCACGCTCCCAGCCTGGTCATGCGCTCGGCCACCTTCTCGGCGGTCGGCGCGCTCATCGAGTCCACGATCCGGCCGTCGGCCAGGAACAACACGGTGTCGGCGTACGCGGCGGCGACCGGATCGTGGGTGACCATCACCACGGTCTGGCCCAGGCCGTCGACCACCTCGCGCAGCAGGCGCAGCACGTCGCGGGCGGTCATCGTGTCCAGCGCGCCCGTCGGCTCGTCGCCGAACACCACCTCCGGCCTGGTCACCAGCGCCCGGGCGATGGCCACCCGCTGCTGCTGCCCGCCCGACAACTGCGCCGGACGGTGCCCGGCCCGGCCCTCCAGCCCCACCCGGCGCAGGATCTCGCCCAGCCAGTCCCGGTCCACGCGCACGTTCGCCAGCCGCAGCGGCAAGGTGACGTTCTCGACCACGTCGAGCGAGGAGATCAGGTTGAACGCCTGGAACACGAAGCCGATCCGCTGCCTGCGCAGCTCGGTGAGCCTGGTCTCGTCCAGGCCGGTCAGGTCCGTGTCGCCGAGCCGCACCCGGCCGGCGCTCGGCACGTCCAGGCCGGCCGCGCAGTGCAGGAACGTGCTCTTGCCCGAACCCGACGGTCCCATCACCGCGGTGAAGGTCCCGCGCGGGATCCCCACGCTCACCTCGCGCAAGGCCGCCACCGCGCCCTGGCCCTTGCCGTACACCTTGCTCACGGCCTCCAGCCGCACTACGTCCGTCATGGGTACCAGCCTGCTGACCTGCGGGTACGCGAACCAGAGAGGTGATCATGAGGTGGCCATGACGTCGTCATATTTCGGACGCTGATAGACATATCCCGTGATTCGCGTACTGCTGGCCGAAGATCAGCACGTGATCAGGGGCGCCCTGGTGGCCCTGCTCGGCCTGGAACCGGACCTGGAGATCGTGGCCGCCGTCGAGTCGGGCGACGCCGCCGTCTCCGCCGCCGCCGTGCACCTGCCCGACGTGGCCGTGCTTGACATCGACATGCCGGGCACCCTCGACGGACTGGCCGCCGCCGCGGAGATCCGCGGCCGCGTGCCGTCCTGCCGGGCGCTCATGCTCACCGGGTACGGCAAGCCCGGCCACCTCAAGCGGGCGCTGACCGCGCAGGTGGACGGCTTCCTGCTGAAGACCGCGCCGCCGGAGGACCTGGTGGCCGCGATCCGCAAGGTGGCCGCCGGTCAGCGGGTGCTCGACCCGTCGCTGGCTGTCACGGCCTGGGACCTGGCCGACAACCCGCTCACCCCGCGCGAGGCGGACGTGCTCAGGCTCGCCGCCGGCGGCGCCGAGGCCACCGAGATCGCCCAGCGGCTGCACCTGACCGCCGGGACCGTGCGCAACTACCTGACCGGCATCGTGGCCAAGCTAAACGCCCGCAACCGCACCGACGCCGTGCGCATCGCCGCCGAGTCGGGCTGGATCTAGCCCCGGGTACGGCACGGCCGCGTCGAGCAGGAACCAGCCGTCGTCGAAACCGGTGGTCAGGCGGCCGTCGAGGGTGGCCAGGCGGGTGGTCAGGTTGCCGATGCCGGACGAGCCGCGCCGCGACCCAGTGGCACGGGCGCCGTCGTTGCGTACCCGCAGCCGCACCGACCGGCCGTCGGCCTCGGTGCTGATCACGCAGCGCCGGGCCGAGCTGTGGCGCAGCACGTTCGTGACCGCCTCGCGCAACACCGCGCTCAGCACGGTCTCCACCTCCGGCGGCAGCGGCGGGTGGGCCAGGCTCACGCTCACCTCGACCCGGGCGGTGGCGAGTGTCGACGCGGCCGAATCGGCCTCGGCGGCCAGCGAGAGGTCGCGCTGCTCGCCGGAGACCGAGCGCAGGTCGTGCTCGGCCCGTTCGGCCATCGCGACGATCTCCGCCAGCTGGGCCCGGGGCTCGGGCAGACGGCGGGCCAGCTCGCAGGTGAGCAGGATGGCGGCCAGGCTGTGGCCGAGCAGGTCGTGCAGGTCGCGGGCGGCCCGCAGCCGCTCTTCGACCACCGCCGACCTGGCCAGGCTCTCCCTGGCCGCGCGCAACTCGGCGACGATCGCGGCCAGCCGCAGCAGGCCGTGCATGACCAGCCCGGTGACCAGCGCGCTCAGCGTGTAGTTCACCCCGACGGACAGCGGCAGCCCGAGCCGCCAGGAGACGGCCGCGACGCTCGCCAGGACGGCCGCGACCAGCGGCACCGACACCCGCCGGCGGAAGGCCAGCAGGATCGGCCCGGCCAGGAACCCCGGCACCCCCAGCCAGGCCGCGCCGAAGAACGGGATCGGCGCGTAGGTGAGCACCGCCATCACCGACAACGCCGCCATGTGCCGCCCGGAGACGGCCCTGAGCTGCATGACCACGATCACCGTCAGGACGACGGCGGCCGGCCACAGGTGACTCGGCGGGAGCTGGAGCAACGCCTTGACGCTGAACCCGAGCAGCACG
Organism: Nonomuraea antri; assembly: GCF_013283785.1. Classification (GTDB taxonomy): domain Bacteria; phylum Actinomycetota; class Actinomycetes; order Streptosporangiales; family Streptosporangiaceae; genus Nonomuraea; species Nonomuraea antri. Next base: position 17,432 of record NZ_JABCPZ010000018.1, on the reverse strand, counting down.
GCGGCCAGCAGCACCACCGACACGTCCGGCAGTGTCCTGGCCCGCGCGGGGGCCGGGCCGGCCGCCCGGGTCGCTGGGCGGGGGAGAGCGGCCTCGATCCAGTGCCTGCCGTCGGGAGACAGGCCGCTGCGCAGCGTGCCGCCGCCGGACTCCACCTGCTGGGCCAGGTTGCTCAGGCCCTCGCCGTCCGCGGTGCGCCGGCCGTCGTCCGTCACCCGCAGGGTCACCGTGGCGCCCGGTTCGTCCGTCTCGATCAGGCAGAGGCGGGCCTCGCCGCGGCGTACGACGTCGGTGACGGCCTCGCGGAGCACGGCCGCGAGCAGCGCACCGGCCGGGCCGAGCGGTTCGCCGTGGCCGGCGCGCACCTCGACCGCCACCCCGGCGGCGTCGAGCATCGCCCGGGCGGTGGTGAGCTCGGGCGTCAGCGACATGGCCCGGTAGTTCGCGGCGGCGGCGCGGGCGTCGGCCAGCGAGCCGCGGGCCGTCGCCACCACCTCGCCGAGCACGTCGGCGGCGCGTGCCGGGTCGGCCAGCGACGTGCGCGCCCCCGCGATGATCGCGGCCAGGCCGCGCCCGAGCCCGTCGTTCAGCTCGGCCGCGATGCGCAGCCGCTCCTCGCCGACCGCCGCCGCGGCCAGGGCCAGCCGGGTGGCATGCAGCTCGTCCACCCGCTCGACCAGCCGGATGAGACCGTAGACGACCAGCGAGATCAGCACGGTCGAGATGGTCGCGTCGAGCGTGCCCGCCGGGTCGGCACGCCTGGCGTGGTCGATCACCGCGGCGCTCAGCGCGACGGCCGGCATCAGGCCCCACCAGCGGGTCACCAGCAGCGAACCGCCGAGGAAGCCGAGCAGCCCGACCGAGCCGCCGCCCAGCGTGACCGCGTACGCCGCCGCGCCCAGGAGGGCGAGCACCGGCCCGGTTCTGCGCAGGAACGCGAACAGGCACTGCAGCCCGAACACCGCCACCGCCCCGACCGCGCCCGCGGCCACGTAGACGCCGGCGAAGCCGGCCAGCACCACGACCAGGATCAACCGCGCAGACCGCACCCGGACAGCTTAGGAGAGGACAGATCAGGAGAAACCGCGGGGGAGCACGGCCACCGGGCAGCACGACGCCCGCAGCACCTTCATCGCCAGCTCGCCCAGGAACACCCGGTGCGGCTGGGCGTCCTCGCTGGCCGCGCACACCAGCAGCTCGCCGGGCAGCCACTCCACGCCCTCCATCGCGGCCGCCACGTCGTGGCCCTCGGCGACCTGCGACTCGGCCTCGATGCCGGTGCTCTCCCAGGCCAGCCTGACCGCCAGCGCGAGATCGTCCTTGATCATGCCCTGGTCGTTCGTCCGCAGGTCGAGGGTGACCAGCCGGAGCGGCACGCCGAGCCGCAGCGCCGCCTGCGCCACCCGCTCCACCGCCGCGTCGCACTGCGGCCGGTGCACGTACGCCAGCGTCAGCCTGGACGGCGACTCAGGCGGCAGGTACCCGTCGGGCGTCAGCATCACCGCCTCGGAGGCCAGGTGCAGCAGGTGGTCGGAGGTGCTGCCGATCGAGATGCGCCCGCGCCGCCCGCCCGGCGACGAGCCGACCACGATCAGGTCGGCCTTGATCCGGCTGGCCAGCACGGCGAGCCCGCGCCCCGCGCCGCGGCTCTCGAACGCCATGTACTCGGCCGGGACGTCGCCCACCTCCTCCGCCGCGTGCGCCAGGTTCGCCTGCGCCTCGACCGCCAGCCCCGGGCTGCCGGGCGGGTAGATCGAGGCGATGGTGAGCTCGCCGCCGGTGACGCGCGTGATGGCGGCGCCGAGGGCGAGAGCGTCACGTCCACCCGGGTCTCCGGTATAGCCGACGATCACGTGCTCTCCGATCACGACAGCCCTCTTACCCGCTATGAGCTGCGAATACGCGACTGATTCCGGAACGCTGGAAACGTCCCGAGGCGGGCGGAGCGACGGCCATCGGGGATTCGGCCGCCCCGGATCTCGGCCTTTCGGTCGAAGCATTTGACCCGAGTAGTTCGTAAAGTCGTGTCCACTGATCATTCACGGATTGGACACCGCACCTGTGTACCGCGACATCGTCGACTTCGCCCTGAGCACCCCCGACTGGCTGCACGCCCTCGCCGAGTTCGGCACGGACGCGGGCCTGTTCGTCTTCGCCGGGTTGTTCCTGTGGTGCTTCTGGCAGGCCAGGCAGGCGCCCGCCCGCGAGCTGGCGCTGGCGCTCGCGGGTCCGGCGGGCATCGTGGTCGCCTACGTCATCAGCGAGGTCGTCAAGACGATCGTCAGGGAGGACCGGCCGTGCCGGGGCGGGATCGTCACCATCGCCGAATGCCCGCCGCCGGACGACTGGTCCTTCCCCAGCAACCACTCGGTCATCGCGGCCGGGGCCGCCGCCACGCTCGTCCTGGTCAGGCGGGCGCTGGCCTGGGTGGTGCTGCCGCTGGCGGCGGTCATGGCGTTCTCGCGGGTGTTCGTCGGCGTGCACTACCCGCACGACGTGGCCGTGGGCTTCCTGTTCGGGCTGGTGCTCGCGCCGCTGTTCGCGTTGCTGCTGGTGGGGGCCGTCACCCCGGTCGTCAGGCTCGCGCGAACGCGTCTGTCGCCGTGATGAGCCGGTCTCGATCGAGGCGTGCCCGGCGTCGTCCACGACCTGGAACTCCGCCTCCGGCCAGGCCCGGTGCAGCTCCCAGGCCGTCACCATGGGCGTGCAGGAGTCGTAGCGGCCCTGCACGATCACCGCCGGGATGTGGCGGATCTTGTCGACGTCCCTGATGAGCTGCTCGGGCTCGAACCAGCCGCCGTGGGTGAAGTAGTGGTTCTCGATCCTGGCGAAGCAGACGGCCAGCTTCTCCTCGCCGAACTCCGCGACGAGTTCGGGGTCGGGCAGCAGGGTGATCGTGCCGGCCTCCCACTGCGCCCACGCGCGGGCGGCGGCCACCCGCGCCTCGTCGTCGTCGCCTTCGAGCCTGGCGCGGAAGGCGGCCATCAGGTCTCCACGCTCCTCCTGCGGGATCGGGGCCACGTACGACTCCCACAGATCCGGGAACAGGAACGAGGCGCCCTCCTGGTAGAACCAGTGCAGCTCCTTCGGGCGGAGCGTGAAGATGCCGCGCAGCACCAGCTCGGACGTCCTGTCAGGATGCCGCTGGGCGTAGGCCAGGGCCAGCCCGCTGCCCCACGACCCGCCGAACACCTGCCACCGCTCGATGCCCAGGTGCTCGCGCAGCTTCTCCATGTCGGCGACCAGGTTCCAGGTGGTGTTCGCGGCCAGCGAGGTGGCCGGGTCGCTGGCGTGCGGCAGGCTGCGCCCGCAGTTGCGCTGGTCGAACAGGACGATCCGGTACCGCTCTGGGTCCCACTGCCGGCGATGCTTGGCCGTGCACCCGCCGCCGGGGCCGCCGTGCAGCATGACGGCCGGCTTGCCCTCCGGGTTGCCGCAGACCTCCCAGTAGATCTGGTCGCCGTCGCCCACGTCGAGCAGGCCGGAGTCGTAGGGCTCGAGTGCGGGGTACAGGTCTCTCATGCCCCCCGATCCTGCCACGGACCTGGTTCTCCGGCGGCCACCCGGCTGTTTACAGTGATCGCATGGAGCTGGTGACGATCGACGACATCCGGGCGGCGGCCGAGCGCATCAGGCCGGTGGTGATCCGCACTCCGCTCGTCCCGATGGGCGCGGCCTGGGTCAAGCCGGAGAGCCTGCAGCGGGTGGGCTCGTTCAAGATTCGCGGGGCGTACAACGCGGTGGCCGCGCTGCGGCCGGACGGCGGGGTGGTCACGCACTCCTCGGGCAACCACGGGCAGGCGCTGGCGTACGCGGCCAGGGAGTTCGGCGTGCCGTGCGTGGTCGTCGTGCCCGAGGGCACCCCGGAGGTCAAGGCCGCGGCCATCAGGGGATGGGGGGCCGAGCTCGTGGTCGTGCCGCCCGACCAGCGGGAGAGCGCGGCGCTGAAGCTGGCGGCGGATCGCGGGCTGACCCTGGTCCCGCCCTACGACCATCCGGCGGTCATCGCCGGTCAGGGCACGATCGGCCTGGAGATCGTGGCCGACCTGCCCGCGGTGGAGGTCGTCCTGGTGCCGGTCAGCGGCGGCGGGCTGGCGGCCGGCATCGCCTCGGCGGTCAAGGCGCTGCGGCCCGACACGCGGGTGATCGGCGTGGAGCCCGAACTGGCCGCCGACGCCGTGGAGAGCCTGCGGGCCGGGCGGCCGGTGGCCTGGGAGCCGGCCAGGTCGTTCCGCACCATGGCCGACGGGCTGCGCGCGAACCTCTCCGACCTGACCTACGCCCACCTGCGGGAACGGCTCGACGGCATCGTCACCGTGACCGAGGAGGAGATCCTGGCCGCGATGGGCCACCTGGCTCGCGCGGCCCGGCTCGTCGCCGAGCCGAGCGGCGCGGTGGCCACGGCCGCCCTGCTGTCGGGCCGCGTGCCCGCCGGGCGCACCGCGGTGGTGCTGTCGGGCGGCAACGTCGATCCCGCGCTCTTCCGCCGGGCCGTCTCCTGAGTTCGAGCCGCCCGCTACGCGGGGGACCAGGTGTGGCGGGTCAGGAACGAGCGGTCGCCGGTGGCGTACTCGCCGAAGGCCCGCTGCACGTCCGACAGGTCGGACAGCACGGTACGGACCATCGAGCCCTCCTTGTACTCCACCTCGTACCCGGGCGAGACCTGGAGGAAGTGCCGCCCGAAGTTCACCAGGGCGACGAACGGGTTCTGCGGCGCCACGGTGGCCAGCACGTCGTGCACCAGGCCCAGGTCCGGGTCGTGCACGATCATCCCGTCGCCGGTGTGCAACTGCATGCCCTCGTAGACGCCCAGCGGCGCGACGTTGTGCACGAGGTCGCGCTGCGGGTCGTAGCAGACCAGGCCGTGGGCCCTGGCGATGGTGAACACCTGGGCCGACGTCTCGTCCATCGTGTCGAGGTCCATGCTCACCAGCACGTGCCCCGGATAGACGGTGACCTCGCCGGGCAGCTCCTTGGCGACCTCCGGCACCGCCGCCCCGGTCACCGGATCGGTCCGCTTCACGGCCAGGTAGGTCGTACGGGCCTGATCCCGGCTGATCGGCACCGGCTCGTCCCACACCATCAACTCAACGCTCATCAGTCCATCTTGTCGAACCGGCACCCATCCGTACGCGACTGGCGACAAGAAGCGGTGTGTCACGCGGTGGACGGCTTCTCGGAGTCGGGGACCAGTTCCACCGTGCAGTGGGCGCAGCGCCGGGCTTCGGTGGGGATGTCGGACAAACACTCCGGACACTGCTTGGTGGCCGCCTGCTTGTCGCGGTTGAACAGGTTGATCAGCCGGTTCATCGGCATCACGATGAACCAGTAGACCACGGCCGCGATGATCATGAAGCTGATCAGGTGGTTGAGGAAGTCGCCGTACTTGAACTGGCTGCCGTTGATCGTGAAGGAGTAGTTGGCGAAGTCGGGCTGCCGGCCGCCGGTGATCGCGCCGATCAGCGGTGTGATCAGATCGGCCACCAGCGCCTGGACCAGCCCGCTGAACGTCGCCCCGACGATCACCGCGACCGCCAGTTCGACGAGGTTACCCCGCAGTAAGAATCTCTTGAACTCGCCCATGTCAGGGCAAGTAGCCAAGAAAGGGACACTTAAACCCTTTATGACCCTATCTGGGGTATATATGAATTAAGGTAAAGCTTAGATGATGTCGAATTCTCCAGCTTTGACCGCATCGCGGAAAAATTCCCACTCTGTCCTGGAGAATGCGAGTATGGCGCCCTTGTCGTCTTTGCTGTCGCGCATCAAGACATGGTCACCGCCATCTGCCACCTCGACGCAGTTGCCGTTGTTGCACGAGTACCAGGTCAGCATGTTGGGAGCCTGGGGGGAACTCATGCGATACCTCGCAGAAGGTTGCCTACTGGACGTCTTGCCCAGGCAATCGTAACCATGATGCTCTTGCCGGGCTTGACGCCTGCGACTCCAACGCGCTGCAGTGGCGGGTGCGCCTGCAGGTAACGGGTCAGGCCCGCTTGAGCTTCTCTACGAAGTCGCTCCAGACGTCTGCCTTGAACCTCAGGATGGGTCCGTCGGACTGCTTGGTGTCGCGCACCATGACCGTGTCGTCCTCGGGGTTCATCGCCGCCGCGACACAGCTGCCGTTGTTGCAGGATGAGGAGATGATCCACCGAAACTGCTGGTCAGAACGGCGCGCTGAGCGAGGCGAGGTCATCGTTGACACTCCTGCGGTGTGGCTTTCCAAGGGACGGGTGCTCGTTTCGCGGACATGACCCGGCAGCGTCGAGATGTGCGCGCTGATCGCAATGGTAGTGGTGTCCGCGACCGATGGAGAACGCGATTGGCAAAAAGTCGCTATGGTCGAGGGCTGCTGTTCCGGCCTGCGAAGTAATTTTCGCGGTCGCCGATCAGATTCGCCGAATCCGACGGGCTGAGCGCGGTCGCCCGCAGGTGATTGAGGATTTCCCGGTATCGGTTCAGATGTCGTGGCTTCTCCAGGAAGAGCTGCCCGGCGAGCGTGTCCATGTAGACGGTATCGGGCAGCCCGACGTTGTGATCGAACTCCAGAAGCATGAAGGCGCTGTCGAATCCCATGTGCGCGCCGACAGTGAACGGGATGACCTGGATCGTGACGCGCGGCGCCTCGGCCATCTCGCGCAGCCGCTTCAGCTGGGCCGCCATGACCGCAGGGCCGCCGATGTGCCGGTGCAACGCCGATTCGTCCAACAGCACCCAATAGCGTGGGGGCGAGGTGCTCTCCAGGATCTGCTGGCGCTTCATCCTGACCGACACCCGCTCCTCCAGCACGTTCGTCGCGATTCCGGGCAGGAACCCCCGAATGACCGCCCTGGCGTAGTCCTCGCTCTGGAGCAAGCCGGGGATGGTGGTCGTCTCGTACTCGGAGATGGCGACGGCTTCCGTCTCCATGCCGACGAGCGGGCGGAAGTCGACGTCCTCGGTCTCCTGCCACCAACCCTGTTGGCGGGCCTCCCTGGCCAGAGTCATCAGCTTGGTGTGGTCTGCCACGCCGTACAGGTTGCATAAGTCCCGTACATCCCGCAGGCTCGCCCGACGCTGCCCGGTCTCGATCCGGCTGATCTTCGCCGCTGAGCACAGCAGTTGTGCGGCGACCTCGGCGACGGTCAGACCCGCCTCATGGCGTAAATCCCTCAGCCGCCCGGCGAGCTGGCGCTGGCGGAGGGTCGGGTTGGCGGTCATCCTCGATGCTACCTCCGGGCCAGTGCCGGAAGCGGGAGAGGTGATGCAATCGTCACCTGCACGTTCCGGTGGCAATTGCCGATGGCACGTGGCTTTGGTAACCGACAGGGGTAAATACCAACAAAAGCCTCGGAGGACGCGATGCCTGTCGAAGAACCGATTCCCCGAATGCTGCCCGCGACACAAGGCTGGGCCCCGCAACAACAAAGCTGGGCCGATGTAGCCGCATCGACCCAGCTGACAGATCACCCACTGCCTGGATGCAAGGACGACCCACCATGGATGTTAGCAACTTAATCGCCGAACGGGCGGTTCGTAACCCACTGTTCCGGTTGCTGGCGGCACTGCTCCGCCGCATCGACGCCTGGGCGTTCGACGCGCTCGACGCGCGAGCCCGGGCCCAGGGCTGGCAGGTGCGGCGGCCCGCGCCGCTGATCCGCGTCTACAGAAACCCCGACTTCGACACCCTGACCAGGTGTCTGGCCTGCGCCGGAGAGGGCGTCACCGCGCGCGGGCACTGCCACGCGTGCCTCGGCTCAGGGCGGGTGCGGTCATGAGCCGCCGGTGGCGCGGCGCGGTCGAGCCGTGCTGTGCGTGGCGTGCGGGGGTGGGGTCATGTTGAGCCGTGATCTGCTCGACGAGTTGAACCGGGCCACCACCCCGATCCGCCGGCCGCATCCCCTGGTGGTGCTCTGGCGCTGGCGTTACGAGGCCGCGCTGCTCGTCCTGCTGGTCTGCCTCGTCGCGGCGGCCGGGACGGTGTCGCTCGCGGCGGCGGCCGTGCCCGTCGCGATCGTGCTCTGGCCACAGGCGAGATCCGGTGCGTGGGGACGGATCCGGTGCGTGGTGACCGCCCACCGGATCCGGGTCGGCCTGGTGCAGGCGTACGTGGTGAGCAGGCACGGCAAGATCCCGGCCGTCCTGTGGTGCGCGCCTGCGCCGTTCGGCGAGCGGGTGTGGCTGTGGTGCCGGGCCGGGACCACGGCGGGCCAGGTGGAGCAGGGGCGCGAGGTGATCGCGGCCGCCTGCTGGGCGACCGAGGTGCTGGTGCACCCGAGCCCGAGCAACCCGCACCGGGTGCTGCTCGACGTGGTGCGTCAGGGCCGCGCCGGCGCGGCCGGGCAGGCGCCGCTGCTGCCGGCGCGGGCGCGCGGCCCGCGACAGGAACGCGGCCTGCGATAGGTGCGCGGCCTGCGATAGACGTGAGCCGCCTCTGATACCGCGCCGTCGGAGGCGGCTCACCCATCGATCGGCAGATGGGTCGTGATCTACGTCGCGACTGGGGAAGGAACGGAGGTGAGTCGCAGCCTACGAGGCCGGGCTTGTCCGGTGGAGCGGGGGAACGGAACATGGGGAGAGACCGCAAGGGAGCCTCGATGATCGAGATCTGGCCGGGAGACCCCTATCCCCTCGGGGCGACCTACGACGGCGCGGGCACGAACTTCTCGCTCTACACCGAGGTCGCCGAGGCGGTCGAGCTCTGCCTGTTCGACGAGGACAACGTCGAGACCAAGGTGCCGCTGACCGAGGTCGACGGGTTCATCTGGCACGGCTACCTGCCCGGCGTCGGCCCTGGCCAACGGTACGGGTACCGGGTGCACGGTCCCTACGAGCCGTCGCGCGGCCTGCGGTGCAACCCGAACAAGGTGCTGCTCGACCCGTACGCGATGGCCATCGAAGGCGGCGTGAACTGGAACGAGGCCGTCTACGGCTACCGGTTCGGCCAGCCCGACACCCGCAACGACCTCGATTCCGCGCCGTACGTGCCCAGGTCCGTGGTGATCAACCCGTTCTTCGGCTGGGGCCACGACCGGCCGCCGGCGACGCCGTACCACGACACGGTGATCTACGAGGCGCACGTGCGCGGGCTGACGATCAGCCACCCCAAGATCCCCAAGCATCTGCGCGGCACGTACGCGGCGCTCGGCCACCCGGAGATCCTCGACCACCTCACCAAGCTGGGCGTCACCGCGCTGGAGCTGATGCCGGTGCACCAGTTCGTCACCGACCACATCCTGGAGCAGCGCGGGCTGTCCAACTACTGGGGCTACAACTCGATCGGGTTCTTCGCCCCGCACAACCGCTACTCCAGCCAGGGCCAGCGCGGCGGGCAGGTGCTGGAGTTCAAGGCCATGGTGCGCTCGCTGCACGAGGCGGGCATCGAGGTCATCCTGGACGTCGTCTACAACCACACCGCCGAGGGCAACCACCTCGGCCCCACGCTCGGGTTCAGGGGCATCGACAACCTCAACTACTACCGGCTGGTCGACAGCGACAAGCGGTACTACGTCGACACCACCGGCACCGGCAACAGCCTGCTCATGCGCTCCCCGCACGTCCTGCAGATGATCATGGACTCGCTCCGGTACTGGGTGCTGGAGATGCACGTCGACGGCTTCCGCTTCGACCTGGCCTCCACGCTGGCGCGCGAGCTGCACGAGGTCGACCGGCTGAGCGCGTTCTTCGACCTGGTTCAGCAGGACCCGGTGTTGTCGCAGATCAAGCTCATCGCCGAGCCGTGGGACGTCGGCCCGGGCGGCTACCAGGTCGGCAACTTCCCCTCCCGCTGGACCGAGTGGAACGGCCGCTACCGCGACACCATCCGCGACCTGTGGCGCGGGCAGGCGGCGACGCTGCCGGAGTTCGGTTCGAGGTTCACCGGGTCGAGCGACCTGTACAAGGACGACAGCCGCCGCCCTGCCGCCTCCATCAACTTCGTCACCTGCCACGACGGGTTCACGCTGCAGGACCTCGTCTCGTACAACAACAAGCACAACGAGGCGAACAAGGAGGGCAACCGCGACGGCACCGACGACAACCGCTCGTGGAACTGCGGCGAGGAAGGCCCGGCGGGCATCGCCATCGAATCGCTGCGCGAGCAGCAGAAACGCAACTTCCTGACCACGCTGTTCCTGTCGCAGGGCGTGCCGATGCTCTCGCATGGCGACGAGCTCGGCCGCACGCAGCGGGGCAACAACAACGGCTACTGCCAGGACACCGACCTGACCTGGGTCGACTGGTCGGACGTCCGGGAGAACTGGCTGCTGCTTGAGTTCACGCAGAGCCTGGCCGCGCTGCGCAAGAAGCATCCGGTCTTCCGCCGCAGGCGATTCTTCTACGGCAAGCCGGTACGCGGGCTGAGCGACATCGCGTGGCTCACCCCGTCAGGGGAGGAGATGACCGACAGCGACTGGAACGTCGGATACGCCAAGTCGCTGGCCGTGTTCCTGAACGGCGACGCCATCACCGAGCCCGACAGGCGCGGCAGGCCGATCAGGGACGACTCGTTCCTGCTGCTGTTCAACGCCCACTACGACACGATCCGCTTCACCATCCCGAAGGACTACGGCGAGATGTGGCACACGGAGATCGACACGGCGATGCCGATCAGGCTCGACGCCCGCATGTGCCGGGCCGGCGAGGCGATAGCGGTGCCTGGACGCAGTGTTCGGGTGCTGCGCCGTGTCTAAGCCCACCTCCACCTACCGCCTGCAGCTCACGCCCGACTTCGGCTTCGCCGCCGTCGCCGAGATCGCCCCGTACCTGCGTGAGCTGGGCGTCAGCCACGTCTACCTGTCGCCGATCCTGCAGGCCACGCCCGAATCGCGGCACGGCTACGACGTCATCGACCACTCGATGATCCGCGAGGAGTTCGGCGGGGCCAAGGGGTTCAGGCACATGGCCGAGCGGCTGGCCGCCCATGATCTGGGCATCGTGGTCGATATCGTGCCGAACCACATGAACACCACCAACGGCCACTTCTGGTCGGTGCTCAAGGACGGGCCGGCCTCGCCGTACGCGAAGTGGTTCGACATCGACTGGAACGACGGGAAGGTCGCGCTGCCGGTGCTCGGCGACTCCGCCGAGCCGGTGGTCGACGGCGACGTGCTGCGCTACCACGACCACACCTTCCCCCACCCCGGGCACTACCGGCTGGTCGACTGGCGCGAAGGGCCGGGCTACCGGCGCTTCTTCGACGTCTCCACGCTGCTCGGGCTGCGCGTGGAGGACCCCGCGGTGTTCTTCGCCACGCACGAGGTGATCTTCTGGCTGCTCGACGAGGGCCTGGTCGACGGGCTGCGCGTCGACCACCCCGACGGGCTGGCCGACCCGCGCGGCTACCTGGAGCGGCTGCGGTCCAGGTCCGGCGGCGTCTGGACGGTGGTGGAGAAGATCCTCATCGGCCCCGAACGGCTGCCCGCCGACTGGGCCTGCGACGGCGCCACCGGCTACGAGGTGCTGAACCGGGTCAACGGGCTGTTCGTCGACCCGTCGGGCAAGTCGCCGCTCGTCGAGCTGTTCACCGAGCTGACCGGCTGCCCGGACGACTACCGTCCGGTGATGGCGCAGGCCAAGCAGGAGGTCATCGACCTGTTCTTCGGCGCCGAGGTGAGCCGGCTGGCCGAGGTCACCGGCTGCGACCCGGCCGCCGTCGCCGAACTGCTCGCCGCGATGCCGGTCTACCGGGCGTACGTGGTGCCTGGCGAGCCGCCGCCGGCCGAGTCCGTGGAGATCGTCGAGCAGGCCGCCGCGAGCTGCTCGCCGGCCGTTCGTCCGGTCGTCCAGCAGGTGCTGTACGGCTCGCCCGAGGCGATCGTCCGCTTCCAGCAGACCTGCGGCCCGGTCATGGCCAAGGGCGTCGAGGACACCGCGCTGTACCGGTGGTACCCGCTGGCCTGCCTCAACGAGGTGGGCGGCGAGCCCGACGTGTTCGGGATCCCCGTCGCGGAGTTCCACGAGTTCTGCGCCGGGATGCCGCCGTACACGATGACCACGCTGTCCACGCACGACACCAAGCGGTCGGAGGACGTGCGGGCGCGGCTGTCCGTGCTGTCGGAGCTGCCGCGCGAGTGGGCGGCCGCGGTGCGCGAGTGGTCGTCGTCGCTCAGCTTCGACCCGCGCCTCGACTACCTGGCCTGGCAGAACCTCATGGCGGCCTGGCCCATCTCCGCCGAGCGGTTCACCGACTACCTGCTCAAGGCGGCGCGCGAGGCCAAGACCGCCATCTCCTGGGTCGATCCCGACCCCGACTACGAGCGGCGGCTGCGGGACTTCGCCCAGGCCGCGGTGAAGCTGCCGATCGGCGAGTTCACCGAGCGCATCGACAGGTTCGCCATGTCGAACTCGCTCGGCGCCAAGCTGGTTCAGCTCATGATGCCCGGGGTGCCCGACGTCTACCAGGGCAACGAGACCACGGACTTCTCGCTGGTCGACCCGGACAACCGGCGGCCCGTCGCGTTCCCGGCCCTGCCGGAGAACTCGTGGGACGAGGCGAAGTTCCTGCTCACGACACAGGCGTTGCGGCTGCGGCGGCGGCTGGGGGGAGAGGCGTCGTACACGCCGTTGCACGCGGACGGCGACGCGGCGGAGCACGTGATCGCCTTCGCTCGCGGGGGGACGTCCGACGACCGGGGCCTGGCGGGAGCCGTCGCGGTGGCGACGCGCCTGCCGGTGCGCCTGGCTCGGCGCGCAATGGTTCGCGCAGGAGAGACGCGGCACGGATGGGGGGCGACCACGTTGACCCTGCCCTCTGGTGCCTGGCGAGACCTGTTGACCGGTGCACTGCACACCGGACGGGTCCCGCTGGCGCACCTGCTCGGTCGGTATCCCGTCGCACTCCTGGAGAGACATGATCTTTGAGGTCTGGGCGCCCGAGGCCACGACTGTCGAGGTCGACGTCCTGGACGAGCGCCACGCCATGTCCGCCGGCGAGCGGGGCTGGTGGACGGCCGCGGTGGCCGAGGCCACGCACGGCACCCCCTACGCCTTCGTCCTCGACGGCGACGGCCCCTACCCTGACCCGCGCTCGCGGCGTCAGCCCGAGGGCGTCTTCGGCCCGAGCGCCGTCTACGAGCATGCCCGTTTCACCTGGTCCGACCACGAATGGACGGGCCGCGACCTGCGCGGCGCGGTCATCTACGAGCTGCACGTCGGCACGTTCACCGAGGCGGGCACGTTCGCCTCGGCCATCGAGCGGATCGGCCACCTGGTCGAGCTGTGCGTCGACTTCGTGGAGATCATGCCGGTCGCGCCCGTGCCCGGCGGCCGCAACTGGGGCTACGACGGCGTCGACCTGTACGCGGTCAACGAGACCTACGGCGGGCCCGACGGGCTCAAGTCGTTCGTGGACGCCTGCCACCGGGCCGGGATCGGCGTCATACTCGACGTCGTCTACAACCATCTCGGGCCGTCGGGGAACTTCCTGCGGCCGTTCGGGCCGTACTTCGCCGGATTCGCCGGGAGCTACTGGGGCGAGGCGGTCAACCTCGACGGGCCGCACTCCGACGAGGTGCGGCGCTACTTCATCGAGAACGCGCTGCAGTGGCTGCGCGACTACCACGTCGACGGGCTCAGGCTCGACGCCGTGCACGCGCTGCACGACAAGCGCGCCACCCACCTGCTGGCCGAGCTGGCCGCCGAGGTGGACGTCCTGGCCTGCGCGGTGGGCCGGCCGCTGACGCTGATCGCCGAGTCCGACCTGAACGACCCGCGCATGGTGCGTCCGCTGGAGGCCGGCGGATACGGCATGAACGCCCAGTGGGACGACGACGTGCACCACGCGCTGCACTGCGCGGTGAGCGGGGAGGACCACGGGTACTACGCCGACTTCGCCGACCTGTCCGCGCTGGCCAAGGTGCTGACCACGGGCGTGCTGCACGACGGCGGCCGTTCGAGCTTCCGGCTGCGCTCGCACGGGGCCCCGTTCGACGGCGTCCCCGGTCACCGGCTGGTCGCCTGCCTGCAGAACCACGACCAGATCGGCAACCGTCCCGGCGGCGACCGGCTGCCTCTTCCGGCGCTGAAGCTGGGCGCGGGACTGCTGCTGACCTCGCCGTTCACGCCGATGCTGTTCATGGGCGAGGAATGGGGCGCGCGCTCGCCGTTCCTGTTCTTCTCCGACCACGTCGATCCCGAGCTGCGGGGCAGCGAGGCCGCGCGGCGGCAGCGCGAGTTCGACGGCTTCGGCTACGCCTGGGACGCGCCCGACCCGTCCGACGAGGAGACGTTCCTGCGCTCGAAGCTCGACTGGAGCGAGCTGAAGGAGGAGGCGCACTGGTCGCTGCTGTGCTGGTACCGGGACCTGATCGCGCTGCGCAAGGCGCTGCCCGAGCTGTCCGACCCGCGCTTCGAGCGGGTGCGGGTGGAGGTCGATCCGCAGGGGAAGTGGCTGGTGATGTGGCGCGGGGAGCTGCCGGTGGCGGTCAACTTCGCGGCGGAGTCTGTGACGGTGCCGGTGCGGGCCGGGACGGTGCTGCTGGCCTCGGACGAGCCGGTGTCGGCGGGCTCGGACGGGCTGCGGCTGCCGGCGCAGTCGCTGGTCATCTCACGGCCGGGCGGGGGGTGAACGGGGGGTTCGCGCGGCGGCCGGCTCATCCGCCAGTGTGGGGGCCTTCTATCCACAGCCGGCGAGTTGTCCACAGCCGGTGAGGCCATAGGCCCCTCCGTCCACAGAACGCGGTTCCGTCCCACGCGCCGCCCGCCCCGTTCCCCATCCTGGGTGCGTCACCGAAGCAGCAAGCCATGGGCCGTCGCGGTCAACACGCGTCGGCCCACGGCACCCCGGAGGGAGCCCCCGGATGAAGATCGTCCTCCCCTTGCCGAACGTGCTCACCACCCTGTTCATCGTCGTCACCGAGCCGCTGACGTTCGACATCGCGTCCTTCGTGCCCTGGCGCGTCGGCCGGCCACACAGGAAAGCCGCCATGGCCGCCCTGGGCAGCCCGCTCCTGACCGTCTCCCACCACAAGACCCCGTGGAAACCCACCGACGTCAACCTCTCGGGCGAGGAGAGACGCCGCCTGCGCCGGGCCAGGCACCACCTCGTCGTCTCCTCCACCGGCACGCCGCCGCACCTGCCGGGAAACCTCCAGGTCGCCAGAGCCACGGCCAGAGCACTCGCCCGCACCTGCGACGGCCTGCTCATCGACCCCCTGACAGGCTCCGCCGTGCCCTCCTGCGAGCGAGGCCCGGGTGAGCCCGGCGACTTCCGGCTGCACGACGACTGGCTGACCTGGGACGTCCAGGTTCACGGCGACGCCACCTGCCCGCCGTGGGACCCGTCCGACACGGGTGCCTGCGACTGCCTCCGGGTCACGTCCAAGGGGCTGAGCCGCTTCGGTCTCCCGGAGATCACCCTCGACGGCGCGGCCTGCGCGCATCACCTCTGCGCCACGAACCTCCTGCGCATGGTCGCCCACCGCCTGCTGGCCGACCACCTGTCCTTCCTCGGCACCCACCCGTCCGCCGCGGCCCGCCCACTCGACGACCATCTCCACATCGAGACCGCCGACCAGGCGCTCCTTCCCGGCGGCCACTCGGGCGGTCACCCCGGGCCGCCGTTCACCGTCCGCCTGACCCCGTGCGACGCCGACCTGGGCGAGCCGGGGCGGGCCGGCAGCATCCGCCGGCTCAAGGTGAGCCCCGCCCCCGGCACCGGGCGGGTCACCTGCCTCAAGGTGGGCCCGCCGTCGGGGTTCACCGGGTCGCTGAACAACTGGCTGTGCGCCACGCAGGGGGTGAGTCACGCGTCGCTGACGTCCATCGGCCACCACCTCACGGACCCCGCAGCCGCCCTGGCCGCCTGACCTGGCGCACGGCACCTGATCTCGCTGACCTTGAGGCCTTGCGGGCGCGGCGGCCGGGACAGCCGCGGCTGTTCTGACCAGACTGGATACTGGATGGGCATGGCGGCGGCAGTTCTGAACCAAAGACGGGCGTGCGGCCGTCCAAGAGTCGTGATCCCGTTTGAGATGATCGACGAAGATCTACGCACGGCGCGCCAGCGGGCGCGCCGATGGGACCAACTGGACGAGCGCCGCAGGGCGATCGCCGACCGGGCACTCGAAGCCGGGCGGACGTTCGACGCCCTGGACGCCTGGGACCAGGAGACGATCCTGGTCGAGGAGGCCAGGCTGGACGCGTTCGCCACGGTGCTCGCGGCCGTGGAGCGAGAACTCGCCGAGCTGGGGCCGGCGCGGGAGCTCTACGAGGAGCTGCTGACGCGCAAGGAACGGCGGCTGGTGCAGTCGGCCGATCCGCGCGGTGCCGAACTGCTGGAGATGCGGCGGCTGCTGGCCGAACTCGACGTCGAGCTCCCGGCCAGGGAACGTGCCAGGACGGCGGGTCTCGCCGTGGGGAATGACGGGGAGGGGATGGCGGAGTTCGTCCGGCAGCTCGCGGCACTCGGGATGTCGGCGGCCCCGCAGGTGGACGAGGTGCCTGGGTGGGTGGAGCGGCTGGAGCTGCGGTGCGAGGAGCTGGCGCGGCTGCGTGACGAACTGCGGGAGCGGAGGGAGGGGTTGCTACTCGAGTGACCTGGACCGCTCCGCTAACGGCCACCGTGTGGTCTCTGCGGGATTGGCGTGCGGTTCCTGCGCGGTTCGGCGAGGTGGTTGCTGCGCGGCTCGGCCCGTGGGGGCGTCGACGCGCCACCGGCCGGCCCGTGTAACCGGCCCGCGTGAGCACGCGCGCAGGCACGCGCGCAGGCACGGGCGAGGGCATGGGCGAGGGCATGGGCATCGGGGCCGAGCGTAGGGCGGGCACGGCGTGGTGGGGGTGGTGTCGGCGAAAGCCCAGCTGGTCCCCGTGAGACCGGCCTGCGCGGGCCAGGGCATGGCACGAGCACCAGGCACGGGTGCGGGTGCGTGTGGTTTCGGCGGAAGGCCAATTGGTCTCTGTGCGACCGGCCTGCGGAACGGGCGTGGGTGTGGGCCCGGGACCGGGTCACCGACACCGCCTGCGCCCATGGCCTCACCCGTGCCCGTGGTGGCCCGTGCCCGTGATCGTGCCCGTGCCCGTGACCGACCCATGCAAGCCGATTGCCCGTGCGGAGTAGCCAGCCACTTGCCAACACCGCCCACGCCCGCACCTGCGTCGCCGATGCACATGCAGGCCATCCAGCCTCCGCCGACGCCACCCGCGCACGCGCCCGTACCTGTGCCCGGCGCCTGTGCCACGCCCGTGCCTGCCCAGGCCCGATCACGCGGGCACCGGTCGGTCTCTCGCAACACCACCCCGAGCCCATGCTCGTGCCCGATGGCTGGTTCACGGGCGCATCGCGCTGCGGATGCGAATGCGGCCTTGCCGGTGTATCGGCTGGTTCCTGCGAGGTCCGACGTGTCAGCGCGGGTGGGGGTGCCGAGAGCGCGTGGTAGGAGCCGGGGTGCGTGGTGACGGTGCTGAGAGTGCGGAGTGCGGGGCGTTGAGGGTGCGTAGTGAGGGCGCTGAGAGGG